>NZ_CDXDQE010000015.1:0-199709 GCF_978021625.1 Janthinobacterium foliorum
CAGCACCAAGCATGCTGCCTGCTGTTTGAACTCAGGGGAAAACGTACGTCTTTGCTTGCTCATCAAACACCTCTCCATGGCGAGCATTCTCGCCTAAATTGGTGTCCAGGTACATTAAACCACTACATAGAGCTGCAGCAGGGTGATATCGACCGAAACCTTATTTACGCACATCCGAAATTTGTCGAGCCCATGCTCGATTACATCGTGCGTGATTTCGAGAAGAGCCGCAGCGTTCTTGGTGAGGTTAGTATCGGCGGCATGGTAATTTGCGACAGTGCCGAACAGGCGCGCCAGATGTTCGAGATTTTTAACGCTATCTATGCAGCTCCGTCCGCATCGGCCTTTGCCGTAGAAGACTCCGCTCAAGAATTGATTGCCGCCACAATGCCGGAGAGCTACGCTGCTCGTAAATTGCTAGAGAACAGGGCGAAAAATGCGGCGCTGATTTTGCATGACGTGGGGAACAAGGAAGAGCGTAAGCAATGGGTTGAAGAATTCAAAGCCGGCAAGATCGATCTGCTGTTTGTCTACAACATGCTGCTCACTGGTTTTGACGCAAAGCGCTTGAAGAAGCTCTATCTCGGGCGGGTAATTCGTTCGCACAATTTGCTGCAAGCGCTCACCCGCGTGAATCGTACCTATAAGGATTTTCGCTACGGATATGTCGTCGATTTCGCAGACATCCGCAAAGAGTTCGATGCCACCAACAAGGCATATTTCGACGAATTGCAGGCTGAGTTGGGCGACGAAGTTGAACATTACTCCAATCTGTTTAAATCCGCAGAAGAGATCGCTCAGGAAATCGAAGCCATCAAGGATATTCTGTTTAGCTTCGATATCGAAAACGCTGAGGCTTTCTCACAGCAAATCAATCAGATTCAGGACCGTGCTACGGTGCTGGCGCTCAAGAAGGCGCTGGCCGATGCGCGCAACCTTTACAATCTGATCCGCTTGCAAGGTGACAATGCGTTCCTTCAGCACCTCGATTTCCAAAAGCTTAACCAGCTCTACCGTGAGACAAGTAACCACCTCGATCTGCTCAACCTAAAGGAAAGCATCGAGTCCAGCACCGATACGAGTAACTTGCTCAATATCGCATTAGAAGATGTGCTGTTCCTGTTTACCAAGATCAAGGAAGAAGAGTTGGTTCTAGCTGACAAGCTCAAGAGCACGCTGCGCCGGACCCGAGAAGCCTTGGTCGATAACTTCGACCAGCAAGACCCGAAGTTCATCACCCTCAGGGAAGAGCTGGAACGGCTGTTTAAGAAAAAGAAGCTGAACGAAGTAAGCCAAGAGGAAATGTCCACCAACATCGGCGCGCTCAATGTCATCTATGACAAGGTCAAGGAGCTGAACCGCCAGAACAATCAGCTACGCGCTAAATACCGAGGTGATGTCAAATTCACCCGAATCCATAAGCGTTTGCAAGAGCGCGGTACGGTAACGCAAACTGAGCGCCGCCTTTTTGAAGCACTTTTCGGCGTCAAGCAACAAGCAGATGAACAGGTGCTGCAAAACACCCAATTGCTGGGCAACGAAAGCTACTTCGGGCGCCTGATGATGCCGATTGTGTTGGACGAGTTCGAGACTCGCCAAAGGATTGATCTAAATCTTGACGCCGCTGACACTATCAATCACTTGATAGTGAATGAATATATGAACGAATTTGCATCAGGTAGCAGAATAGGAGCACAAAGTTGGTAACGCAGGAATTTGAACAACGCACTCGAGAACTAATCGACAGCCTCAAGGCCATATGCGCCGCATTTGGCTTGGGTAACGATGGTAACGAATTTAAGATCATCACCCAGGTCTTTCTCTATAAATTTCTTAACGACAAGTTCGCATTCGAGGCCAAGAAAATCCGACCGGACCTGGCGAAAGACAATAAGTGGGAACAGGCTATCGTTAACCTAAGCGATGAGGAGCTTGGTAAACTTCATCGGCGCATGGGGCCAGACACTGCCCGATTGAAGCCCGAGCATTTTATCGCCCATCTATGGAATCGCCAGACCGCTCCGGAATTTTCCAAGCTATTTGATGATACGTTGCGTGATATAGCGATCAGCAATAATGAAATCTTTGCAGTCAAAACCGATGGTGGTGCCAAGATCACTTTATTCGACCGAGTGAGTGAATTTATCACCGACCCGTCTAAGCGTGATGCTTTCTGTCGCGCCATCATCAATAAGTTAGGGGATTTTAGTTTTGAGCGTATTTTTACGCAGAAATACGATTTCTATGCTGCGTTATTTGAGTATTTGATCAAAGATTACAACAAGGACAGTGGCGGGAAATATGCGGAGTATTACACACCGCATGCCGTCGCCAAGATCATGGCTGCTATCCTTGTGCCAGAAACCGTACGCGGTAAGATTAAAAACGTCAGTTGCTATGACCCTTCTGCTGGCTCTGGTACGCTATTGATGAACATTGCCCACGCGATTGGAGAGCAGCGCTGCAGTATCTATTCGCAGGACATCTCACAGAAATCTTCCAGCCTGCTCCGTCTAAACCTAATCCTTAATAACCTGGTTCACTCTATCCCCAACATCATCCAGGGCAACACTATGTTGCATCCCTATCACCGAGACGGCAAGGTACTCAGGAAGTTTGACTACATCGTCAGCAATCCTCCATTCAAGATGGATTTTAGCGATTTCCGCAATGAGCTGGACACCGAAGAGCATCGGGAACGTTTCTTCGCCGGCGTGCCGAATATTCCGAAGCAGGCCACAGAAAAAATGGCCATCTATCACCTTTTCTTGCAGCATATTATCTATTCGCTCAAACCGGGTGGTAAAGCCGCAGTGGTAGTGCCAACTGGTTTCATCGCTGCGCAAAGTGGAATTGATAAAGGAATTCGTCAGCATTTAGTGGATCGAAAAATGTTGGCAGGCGTGGTTTCTATGCCCAGCAACATCTTCGCAACCACCGGTACCAACGTATCAATCCTGTTTATTGATGCCGCCAACAAAAGTGATGTGGTATTGATCGATGCATCTAGCCTCGGGACCAAGGTCAAGGACGGTAAAAATCAGAAAACACTGCTTTCTGAAATAGAAGAAGATCGCATTATCGCTGCCTTCAACAGCAAAGAGACTGTTGCGGATTTCTCGGTAGTGGTGAGTTACAAGGAGATCGCTGAAAAAAATTATAGTTTGAGCGCTGGGCAGTATTTTGAAGTGAAAATTGAATATGCTGATCTGACATCTGCTCAGTTCAATGCGAAGATTCGAGGGTTTACTGACAAACTAGACGTGCTGTTCAAGGAGTCGGCTCGGCTGGAGAAAGAGATCAAGAAGCAATCAGGAGGATTGCGATATGAGTAAGCTAACTCGTCATAAGTTTGCCGACCTATATCAAATGGCTTCGGGAATATCGTCAAAACCTGAGCAGGCCGGTCATGGAGCGCCATTCCTGTCTTTTTCGGCCGTGTTCAACAATTACTTTTTGCCGGACAACCTCGTTGATCGGATGGATACGTCCGAACGCGAACAAAAGACTTACTCGATTAATGAAGGCGACATTTACTTAACTAGAACAAGCGAAGTTGTCGATGAGCTTGGTATGAGTTCTGTTGCGTTAAAAAGCTACGAGAAAGCCACATATAGTGGATTCCTGAAAAGGCTAAGACCGATAAAAGAGAAAGTAACCTATCCCAAGTTCATGGGATTCTACTTGAGGAGTCCTCTGTTCAGAAAAACTATGACTAACAATGCTGTATTGACATTGAGAGCTAGTCTGAACGAAGAAATATTTTCGTACCTAGATTTGCTTCTTCCTGACTACGACGAGCAAGTTAAATGTGGGGATTTTCTCTATTTGTTGAACCAGAAAATTGACTGTAACAACCGCATCAACGCCGAACTCGCCGCGATGGCAAAGACATTGTATGATTACTGGTTCGTGCAGTTTGATTTTCCCGACACCAACGGCAGACCCTACAAATCTTCTGATGGAAAGATGGAATATAATGACATACTGAAACGAGAAATCCCATTGGAGTGGGTTGGCGCTAACATTCTCACTGTGGCTGATCTGCTCGGTGGTGGAACTCCCACAAAAAAGAAGTCGGAATACTGGGGCGGAACTATTCCATTCTTCACCCCCACTGATGCCGACGGTACCATCTTTAAATTTTCTACAGCAGATTACATTACCGAATCTGGTTTGAAAGGAAGCAGCACTAGGCTCTTCGGTAAGCATACAGTTTTCATCACTGCGCGTGGTTCTGTGGGGCGGCTAGTATTGGCTGGTGGCGATATGGCTATGAATCAATCCTGCTATGCATTGCGAGCTAATCCAGGTGTTAGTCATGTGTATCTTTTTTTTCTTGCCAAAGAATTGATCGAGCATCTAAAGGTCAAGTCTTCTGGGTCAGTCTTCAATTCCATCGTTTCGAATGACATCGAAATGACTAAACTTGCAATTCCGAATAGGGACGTCATAGAGCAATTTTCCGCAATCGTTGAGCCAGTGTTTGAGAAGATTAGCAATAACACTCAAGAAAATGAGGGCTTAGCACAACTTCGAGATTGGCTCCTACCCATGCTGATGAACGGACAGGTCAGAGTGGGGTGACGTCCAAGGTGACCCTTAAGTCCAGTGCATTGACGAATGAGTCCCTGCTCAAGTCAGATTGGGAATCGTCTGAAAGCGTTCTGCGCTGCAGAGGCAGACGTGGAGCGCATCGGATGACTGATTCGGGCGCTTGGGTTGACTGGCGGAGGGGGGCGGAAATAGGCCGGACGTGAGGACTTCTTGCGTTGAAAACGAAAACGCCGACCTGCGTGGGTCGGCGCTTTCATTTTTATTCTTGGTGGTCCGGGCGGAATCTAACCACCGACACAAGGATTTTCAATCCTTATTTCGAATAGATATTTTTTTGCAATAATTCATGATACAGGCAGACAGTTTTTTGTTAAGGGCATAGTTTGGGGCATTCTTCAATCTACCGTCCGTCGAATTTAGCCATCCATAAGTATTGCCAGCCATGATTCGAATCCCCCTCTCGCAAAAAAGCCCGCGCAAAGCGGGCTTTTTCAATCCAAAACAGCAAATGAATCAAAGCCGATTCATCCCCCCGTCTTGATATTTACCACATGATCACGCGCTGCTCCGGCGCCAGGTACATCTTGTCGCCCGGCTTGATGTCAAACGCCTCGTAGAATCCCGGCTGGTTCATCACGGTGCCCTTGGCGCGGAATTCGCCTGGCGAGTGCGGGTCGCTCTTGATTTGAGCGATGGCCGCTTCCGGGCGCAGCTTGGCGCGCCACTTCTGGGCGAAGCCGATGTACAGGCGCTGTTCGCCCGTCAGGCCGTCGAGCACGGGCGATGGCTTGCCGTGCAGCGAACGCTGATATGCCTTGTAGGTGATCGACAGGCCGGAGTTGTCGCCGATGTTTTCACCCAGGGTCAGCTCGCCGTTGATATGGTAGCCGGGCACGGGGCTGTAGGCGCCGTATTGCTTGACCAGCCCGGCGGCCAGGGCCTTGAAGGCGGCGCGGTCTTGCGCCGTCCACCAGTTGCGCAAACGGCCCTTGGCGTCGTATTGGCTGCCCGAGTCGTCGAAGGCGTGGCTGATTTCATGGCCGAAGGTGATGCCCAGCAAGCCGTAGTTGACGGCATCTTCCGCTTTCACGTTGAAAAACGGCGGCTGCAGGATGGCGGCCGGAATCGTGATGGCGTTGAGTGACGGGCTGTAGCTGGCGTTGACGGTTTGCGGCGTCATCGACCATTCGTCGCGGTCGACCGGCTTGCCCAGCTTGGCCAGATTTTGCTGCTGGCTCCACACGCGCGACGCGCGCACGTTGGCGATCAGGTCATGCGGCTGCGTTGCCATGCTGCTGTAGTCGCGCCATTTGTCCGGGTAGGCGATCTTCGGCTTCAGGGCGGCCAGCTTGAGCTGGGCTTCCTTCTTGGTTTCCGGGCCCATCCAGTCCAGCTGCTCGATGCCATCCTTGAACGAGGCGACGAAGTTGTCGAACATGGCCATCACGCGCGGTTTGGTCTCTGGCGGCAAGTACATCTCCACGTAGCGCTTGCCGACGGCATCGGCCAGGGCGCTGTCCGTGAAGCGCAGGGCCAGCTGCCACTGCGGTTCGCTCTGCGGCACGCCGCGCAGCACCGTGCCTTCGAAGGCGAAGCGTTCCTTGACGGTGGCGCTGTCCAGGAATGAGGCATAGCTTTCGATGATGCGCCAGTTCAGGTAGCTCTTCCATGATTCCAGCGGCACGGCAGCCACCGTCTCGGAGAAACCTGTCATGAAGCTGGGCTGGCGTACCACGGCCGAGGTTTCCTTCTTCGCCATGCCGGCGGCGGCAAAGTAGGCTTGCCAGTCAAACGCCGGCGCCAGCGCGGCGAATTGGTCGAAGGCGACGCGGTTGTACGATTTGACGGGATCGCGCATCTGCACGCGCGTCCATTGCACGGCGGCCAGGCGCGTCTCGACGTCGAGGATCTGCGCCGCGTGCTCGGCGGCCTTCTTGTCGCCGCTCATGGCCAGCATCGTCTCGATGTGTTTCAGGTATTTGGCGCGCACGGCTTGCAGCTTGGCGTCGTCGTCCTTCAGGTAATAGTCGCGGTCAGGCAGGCCCAGGCCGGACTGGCTGATGTTGATCGTGTAGCGCTCGGGATCTTGCGCATCGGGCGCGACATAGGCGGAAAACGGCGTAGCGATGCCATTGCCTTGCAGGTAGGCGAACAGGGCCGGCAAGTCCTTCTTGTCCTTCACGGCGGCGACGCGGGCCAGGTCCGCTTTGACGGGTTTGAAGCCGGCGGCATTGCGCGCCTTTTCATCCATGAAGCTGGTGTACAGGTCGGCGATCTTGTGCGCTTCGCTGCCTGGCTTGCCGGGATTTTTCAGGGTGGCGTCGATCAGGCCGCGCAGCTGGCCCTGGGCGATTTCACGCAATTCGATGTAGGTGCCCCAGACGGATTTGTCGGCCGGGATTTGCGTATTGCGGGTCCAGACGCCGTTGACGTAGCCATAGAAATCCTCTTTCGGGCTCACGGCCGGATCGAGGGTTGTCAGGTCGATGCCGGAGACGGGCGCGGCAGGATTGGCGGCTTGCTGCGCGTACAGCGCAGGGGAGGAGAGGGCGAACAAGGCGCAGCAGGCGGCGCTGATCAGGGAACGATGCACGAAGATTCCTTTAATTGTAGTTTGACTTCATGGTGGAGAACATGCTGTCTCCAGGCATGTGGGGCAGGATTATACCTGCCGGGCGCGGCAGGGAATCAACAGGAATGTCGGGGCCGCGCCACCCATTCCTGTGCAGAAGAGGCGCCCATCGCCGTGCCGGCGGGGCGATGCACGCCATGTTGTGCCCCACGAACGCAGGCGGAACGCGTACCATGGCCAGCAAAGGCCCGGAGAACATGGCGCTGCCGTGCGCGCAATGATGTCATCCGGAGGCATTCCACATCTTTCCACAACGATCCATGCACCTTGATATCCGACGTTTCCCCATTTTATTGATGCTGGCGACAGCGCTGGCCATGGCCCCCGGACTGGCGCAGGCCCTGACGCGCACCCATCACTACCATTTCTCGGTGCTCGATGACGCGCAGCGCCCCGTTGCGAACGCCCGCGTGTATACCGTCGAGGCAAGCGGCTATGATCAGGCAGGGGGCGAATGCATCACCGGTCAGGACGGCAGCTGCGCTATCACCTTCACCTCGTTCAGTCCCGTCAACGCGGGGATTGTCGCCGCCGTTGCCGGCGGCTGTGCTGGCTATGCGGAAACCGGCGTGCTGTCCGTGAAGAGTTCCTTCTTCGTCAATGAAGACCGGCTGGACACGGCGGTGACCCTGACCAGGAGCTTGCCGGTGCAGGTATCGGTCAAGGACGAGTTTGGCTTGCCCGTGGCCGACGCGCGCGCCCAGATACTCAGCCCGGCCCATTCGGAACTGGACCTGCGCTCCGGGCTTGCGCCTGTTTGCAACACCAATGCGCAGGGCAGCTGTTCCGTGTGCGTCAACTATGCCAAGCTGGGCCCGAATGTGTGGGCCGATGTCAGCAAGGATGGCTACGTGACTGCGGAAGCGGCGGGAGGACTATCCCATGCGCTGGACGCGACCCTGTATCGGCAACTGCGCACGCTGGCGCCAGTGACCGTGCTCGACAGCAAGGGCCAGCCGGTGGCCGGCGCCACCGTCGATGTGCAGGTATTTCCGGGCGGTCCGGAACTCCGTTGCATGACGGGCGCCAATGGCATTTGTCCTGGCAAGGTGCAGTTTGCTCTGACGGAGCCGAATTTCCGGATGACGGTGAAAGCGCGCGCGCCAGGCATGCATGACGCGACCGCCTATTTTGTCGAGCAGCTGAGCCAGCCGAAAAAAACCTTCGACGTGACCATGACGCGGGAGGACGATTATTTGTGCCGAGCGCTGACGACCCCGGCCTTGACCGCAGTGGGCAAGCAGGTGCTGCCTTCGGTTGAATTGCTGCGCAACATCGTTGCACAGAAGGAGGCCACATTCGACTATGGCAGCATCTGCCTCTCGACCTTCAAGAACAGGAAATACCTGTCGCTGCCCGTGCTGCAGCCGCTTGAACCGGGCAGGCAACGCTTCAGCAATACGCAGCTGGGGTCCATCGTTTTTGACGAGCTGGTGCGCAAGATCCTGGACGTCACCAAATCCTACGGCAGGCTGCCTGTCGATGGCTATGACATCAGCGTTGCGACGCAAGTGGCCGACCGGTCGGAGAATTACCGCAATGTGACGGCCAAGGTGTACCGCTTTTACTTGCCGAAGCAGGCAGTCGAAAAGTACAAGGACAAGGACATCACCAGCCAGCAATTGATCGATGCCTCGGTGGTGTTGCTGAACGACGACAGGATCGAGCTCAAGCTGCAGTAAGCGGCCGCGGCATTCGGGGCGCGAAGGGGGGCGGTGGTGTGCGCGATGGCCTGCCTCGACCGCCGGCCCGCGGTTCTTGCGGCGGGATGCCGCCAGTCGCAGCGCGAGGGCAGAAATGCCACAGCCAGGCGGGCGGGCCTGGCTGTGGATAGTACGGCGGGTGCGCTCTGCAGCGTGCTGCCTGCAGAGCGCACCCGGGGGTGCTGCAATCAGAACTGGTTCATGGTGTTGTCCTTGCCGGCTGCCTTCAGTGCCGCTTCGCCGCTGAAGTAATCCTTGTGGTCATCGCCGATGTCCGAGCCGGACATGTTTTGATGTTTCACGCAGGCGATGCCCTGGCGGATTTCCTTGCGCTGCACGCCGGCCACGTAGCCCAGCATGCCCTGGTCGCCGAAGTATTCCTTGGCCAGGTTGTCCGTCGACAAGGCTGCCGTATGGTAGGTCGGCAGGGTGATCAGGTGGTGGAAGATGCCGGCTTCGCGGGCCGAGTCGGCCTGGAAGGTGCGGATCTTCTCGTCGGCCGTGGCGGCCAGTTCCGTCTGGTCGTATTCCACGCTCATCAGCTGGGCGCGTTCATAGGCGGACACGTCCTTGCCGGCCGCTTTCATCGCGTCATAGACTTGCTGGCGGAAGTTCAGGGTCCAGTTGAACGACGGGCTGTTGTTGTACACCAGCTTGGCGTTCGGGATGACTTTGCGGATTTCGCTCACCATGCCGCCGATTTGCGCGATATGCGGTTTTTCCGTTTCGATCCACAGCAGGTCGGCGCCGTTTTGCAGCGACGTGATGCAGTCGAGCACGCAACGCTCTTCGCCGGAACCGGCGCGGAACTGGAACAGGTTGCTTGGCAGGCGTTTCGGGCGCAGCAGCTTGCCTTCGCGCTTGATGATGACGTCGCCATTGCCCAACGCATCGGCCGACACTTCTTCGCAGTCGAGGAAGGAGTTGTATTGGTCGCCCAGGTCGCCTGGTTCATTGGTGACGGCGATCTGCTTGGTCAGGCCGGCGCCCAGCGAATCGGTGCGGGCCACGATGATGCCGTCGTCCACGCCCAGTTCCAGGAAGGCATAGCGGATGGCGCGGATCTTGGCCAGGAAGTCTTCGTGCGGCACCGTCACTTTACCGTCCTGGTGGCCGCATTGTTTCTCGTCGGACACCTGGTTTTCGATCTGGATGCAGCAGGCGCCCGCTTCGATGAACTGTTTCGCCAGCAGGTAGGTCGCTTCGGCATTGCCGAAACCGGCGTCGATGTCGGCGATGATGGGCACGACGTGGGTGACGTGGCCGTCGATCTTGGCCTGGATGGCTTGCTTGTCGGCGCCTTGTGCCGCATCGAGCTGGCGGAACAGGCCGCCCAGTTCGCGGGCATCGGCCTGGCGCAGGAAGGTGTACAGCTCCTTGATCAAGGCCGAGACGGCAGTTTTTTCATGCATGGACTGGTCTGGCAGCGGGCCGAACTCGGAGCGCAGGGCGGCCACCATCCAGCCGGACAGGTAGAGGTAGCGGCGGTCGGTGCTGTTGAAGTGCTTCTTGATGGAGATCATCTTCTGCTGGCCGATGAAACCGTGCCAGCAGCCCAGCGACTGGGTGTACTTCGATGGGTCCGCATCGTAGGCGGCCATGTCGTTGCGCATGATCTTCGCCGTGTAGCGGGCGATGTCCAGGCCGGTCTTGAACTTGTTCTGGGCGCGCATGCGGGCGGCGGACTCGGGATTGATGGCGTTCCAGGCGCTGCCTTGTTGCTCTTTCAAACCGGCAACAGCTTTGATGTCGTCTTGGTATTGGGACATGTGAATCTCCTAAAAAGAAAGCTATGTTTGAGAAAATCGCCGAGTGCGCCACAACGTCTTGTCGAAGCAAACTGCATGACTAAATAGTAGGCTGATTCACATTGATCTTCAAGTCTTATATAAGACATATAACTTAAATTAAGTATTTGTTTTTAAAGGTATTAATTACTATTTTTCGGGATATGAAATGAATTTTCAAAAAGTGAGAGCGGCGAGGTGGGCCGTTGACCCAGCAGATCCCGCGATGTGAAACGCCTTTTCAGATTTTGGTGCAGCGCGGCATTCGGGGCGAAAAAAAAGCCACCCGAAGGTGGCTTTGATCGACGGCGCAGCGTCTAACGTCCCACGGTCTGCCGTTGATCCTTGATGAACAAGGCCGTCAGCATGCCGATCACGCACACGCCGATCACGTAATAGGCGGGACCCAGTACGTTGTTCTTCAGCATCAGGGTCACGACCACCGGCGTCAGGCCGCCGAAAATCGCGTACGACAGGTTGTAGGAAAACGACAGTCCCGAGAAGCGCACCTGCGCCGGGAAGGCTTGCACCAGCACGTAGGGCACGGCGCCGACGACGCCGACGAACAGGCCCGTCATGGCATACAGGGGCAGCAGCAGGTCGGGGCGGCTGCCGACGGTGGTGTAAAAGATATACGTGGAAATGGCCAGCAGCACGGAGCCGACGCCGATCACGCGCTTGCCGCCCAGGCGGTCGGCCAGCATGCCGGCGATGATGCAGCCGAAGGCCAGGCACAGGGTCGCCACGGTATTGGCCACCAGGGTGGTGCGCGGGGCGATGTGGTGGATCTTTTGCAGCAGGGCCGGCGTCATCAGGATGACGACGACGATGCCGGCCGACAGCATCCACGTCAGCAGCATCGAGACGACAACGGCGCCGCGATGGCTGCGCAGCACGGATTTCAGGGGCATTTCCGTCGACAGGGCCTTGCGCTGCTGCATTTCCGCAAACACGGGCGTTTCATGCAGCCAGCGGCGCAGATACATGGCGCCGAAGCCGAAGATGCCGCCCAGCAGGAACGGGTAGCGCCAGGCGCCGTCCGTGATTTCTTGCGGCGTGTAGACGGTGTTCAAGCCCGTCGCGACCAGTGAGCCGAGCAAAATGCCCACCGTCAGGCCCGCCGTCAGCACGCCGCAGGCAAAGCCCGTGAAGCGGCTGGGCACGTGCTCCGAGACAAACACCCAGGCGCCCGGCACTTCGCCGCCCACGGCCGCGCCCTGGAAGATGCGCATCAGGAGCAGCAGCAATGGCGCCGCCAGGCCGATGGTGGCATACGTGGGCAGCAGGCCGATCAGCAGGGTCGGCACGGCCATCATCAGGATGGAGAGGGTGAACATGCGTTTGCGGCCCAGCAAGTCGCCGAAGTGCGCCATGACGATGCCGCCCAGCGGGCGCACGACATAGCCGGCGGCGAAGATGCCGAAGGTTTGCAGCAGGCGCAGCCACTCGGGCATTTCCGGCGGGAAGAATAGCTGGCCGATGGCGTTGGCGAAGAAGACAAAGATGATGAAATCGTAGAATTCCAGCGCGCCGCCGAGGGCGGCCAGCGACAGGGTCTTGTAGTCTTGTTGGGTGAGGGGACGGGTTGCGGCGTTGCTTGCGGCGGAATTGGAGGTAGGCATGTGTCTCGTTCTTGTGTGTTATCGGAGATTGCCAGACCTAGCATACGCATTTCCGCCGATTCAGTAAACGCCGCGGCGGGCCGCCCATGCCGTGGTTTCCTCAGCCACATTTAATAAAACGCAACTATCATCGCCCTCCATTGTGGGACTACGCAGAAAGGAATGGGGATGCAGATCATGATCGTGGGCGCCAGCCGGGGACTGGGACGGGCGCTGGCCGATGGCCTGTGCAATGACGGCCATGCCGTGACCGGCGTGTCGCGCCAGCGGCCTGCCGACCTGGATAGCATCGAGGGCACGCAGCTGCAATGGATCGCGGCGGACATGGCCGATCCCGCCGAGGCCGTCGCCTGCATCGCGCGCGAAGCACCCGCCGAGCTCGACGCCGTGATCTACAACCTGGGCGTATGGGAAGAAAAAGCTTTCAGCGACGATTACGCTTTCCTCGATGATGCCGACGAGGCCATCGTCGACATGATCCATATCAACATCACGGCAACGATCCTGCTGCTCAAGCGCCTGGTGCCCAGGCTGCTGAACAGCCGCAAGCCGCAGCTGATACTTACGGGCTCCACCTCCGGCCTGCGCCAGAGCGGCCGCCCGGAAGTGGCGTTCAGCGCCTCGAAATTCGCCCTGAACGGTATCGCCGACGCCTTGCGTGAAAGTTTCCGCGCACAGGGCCTGGCCGTGACGGTGCTGCAACTGGGCTATTTGAATACGCAGGATGGACTGGACGTGCCGCTGGCGGATGCAGCGGAGCGCGGTGGTGGCGCGCTGATGCCCGTGCACGATGTTGTCGCCGTCGTGCGCATGCTGCTGAGCTTGTCGAATGTGTCGTTCGTGCGCGAACTGGTGATGCCGGCGATCCGCGACGAGCGGTTTTAAGCGCTACGCGCCTTCGCCGTAGAGCTCGCTCCAGCCCAGCCGTTCTTCCAGCCAGTCGTCCACTTCGGACGAGTCCATCTGCAGCAGCAGCGCGCCCAGGCGCAAGTTGCCTTTGGCCATCGCCAGCACGGCAAAGATGGCTTCCAGCACGACGGGGTCAAGCTGGCCTTGCAGGTCGCGCGCCGCGATGGCGGGCAGCTGCGCCCAGGCATCGCGGTAGCTGTCGGCCAGCCAGTCCGGCAGCGGCGGATTGTGGGGGCGGTGGCGCTCCAGCTCGATCAAGGCGATGAGGGCATAGAAATCCTCGGGGCGTGACGGGGCGCCAGCCAGAATATGGACGAGCTGGGGCACGGCCGCATACGAGGCGACACCCACATCGCCCTGGTGGTGCAGTTCTTCCCACAGTTCATGCCACACATCCTCGCCCGCCTGCATGGCCTTGAGGGCGCCGCTGGCGTCATACGCAATGCGGTAGCCGCCTTCCAGGGTGGGCCAGACGGGGGCGTCGAGTGATAAGAGCATGGAGTCTTTCGTGTTGTTTTTCATCAAGCCGGCCGCGCATACGCGAACATGTGCTGCACGTATTCCGCCTTGCCGAGCGGCACGCCGTTGTGGCGCAAGATGTTGTACGCCGTCACCAGGTGGAAATAGAACTGCGGCGTGGCCCAGTTCACGGCGTATTCGTGGCCCGTCATGTCGAAGGTCAAGCCATCGGCCAGGGTGATCGACACGGTCTGCTGCGCGCTGGCGTCGAGCAGGGCGCGGTCGGTGGCGCCCAGGATCAGCAGGGTATCGGCGACCAGTGCCTTGGCGGCTGCCATGTTCGCGGGCGTGTCGAGCCGGGGCAGCGCTTGCCGCGTCAGCCGGCATGCGGCCTCCTGTGCCTGGGTACAGCTAAATTCCACCTGCCGGGCCAGGCTGTGCATGTCGGGCGCCAGCCGCGCGTCGAGCAGGTTTTGCGCATCGAAGCCCAGTGCCTGGGCGCGCTCCTCGCCCTTGCTTAACAGCGTCGTCAAAGACTGCAGCATTTGTGCAAAGCATGGGATGGTGATGGCGTAGAGCGACATGGATATTCCTCGACTGAATGGCGAAAGCGGGATGCCTGGCGCAAGGCAGGGCCTGAGCGGGCCAGATATTAGCATATTGAAATGTGTAATGAATTGCTCAAGTTCTGCCGTTCCCGCTACCATGGCAAGCCCGGATGGCGGCCTCGGCTGCTTGCCTGGCATTGCACATTTCCCATCAATAGGACCTTCATGAAATCAGCCGTCACTGCTGCCGCCTTCGCCACCTTGCTGGGCCTGCTGCCCGCCGCCGCGCAAGCGCAAGATGCGCGCGATCAATTCTTCGCCACCCTGAAAAGCCTGTGCGGCCAGCAATTCGAGGGGGTGCTGGTGTATCCCAAGGATCCCCAGCATGATTTCGCCGGCAAGCGCCTGCATGCGGTTTTTGCCACCTGCAGCGAGCGGCAAATCAAGGTGCCGTTCCAGGTGGGCACGGACCAGTCGCGCACCTGGATCTTCAGCCGCACGCCGGAGGGGCTGGCCTTGCAGCACGACCATCGCCACGCGGACGGCACGCCTGACGCCGTGACCATGTATGGCGGCATGGCCAGCACCAATGGCTCGGCCTGGTCGCAATCCTTCCTGGCCGACGACTACACGGCCAAGCTGGTCAAGGGTGCCGCCACGAATGTGTGGACCGTCAGCGTCAGCGCCGACGGCACGATCCTCACCTATCACCTGGAGCGCGATGCCCAGCCGCGCGCCACCGTGGTGTTCAGGCGCAGCGGCGCCGGTTAAGCCGTCAGCCTTGCTCCGCGCCCAGCACGCCGGGGCAATGCTCGAACCAGCCATCGTCTTCTTCCCGGGCGATGAAGGCGGCAATCCGTGCCTGGTCTTGCGGCGGCGCGGCGGCCAGCAGGGTGTTGAAACAGGCGATGGCGGATGCATGGCGCGTGCCGGCACCGTTGGCGATGCTGACGAGAAAGTCTCCGGCCCAGTCGGGCAAGGTATCGATCAGGCGCGGCAGTTCGTGCAGCAGGGCGCTGCAATACGCTTGTTCGCCAAAGCGCCACGCGGCGCGGTTGGCCGTCTGGTAGGCGCCGTAATCGTGTTCGGCCTGCACGGACTGGAAAATGGCCTGCGCATGGTGCGCGCCTTCCGCGCCCGTCAGCGCATCGAGCATGGCGCAGTAGCGCTGGAAGCGCCGCTGCGCTTCATCGGCCGGCGTGCTGCGGTCGGCATCCTGGACGATATTACCGACACTTAAAAGTTCGGCTTTCCAGCGATCAAAGGCTGTTGGCATGGGCGTGGGTGAGAGTGACGGTGGCAGTCATTATGCCCGCGCCAGCCGTGTTTCGGCGTGTCGATTGAACATGCTACAGTCCGCCATCGCCGCCATCGCCGCCAGCCTGGCGCGGCCTGCCTTGGATCATGATCGATGCCCACCTGGACTTCCCCGCCGCAACTCGTCGCCCTTGCCGCTTTTTATGAGAGGGCTCAAGCCCAGCCGGATGCCATCGGCGATGCGGCGTTCGTGGCGACCGTGCAAAACGCCCACTGGCCCACCAATTGCTGGAGCTACGTGGAGGCGTCGTTCGCCATCATCGCCCCCGCCTGCCTGCTGCGCCCGCACCTGACGGCCGACCTGATCGCCTTGCCCATCGACGCCATGATCGCCGGCGGCCTGGAGGATGCGGGGCAAGTCATCGCCATCGGCCTGGCCTGCGCCACGCGCGGCGCGCCGTATGTGGCGCCCGGCGAGGAGGGCAAGCGCTGGCTGACGCAGGTGTGGCCGACACTGGGAACCATGGTGGCGACGGTATTTCAGTCCCGGTGGCAGGCGGCGATGGCGGACGAGGACTGAGGCTGTCCGCCGCTCTTGACGCCAAGGCGCCGTTTGCGTTAGGGTATACGTAACTACTTACATATATGCTGCGATCCCATGTCCAAGCTGCAAACCTATGGCTCCCTGATGCTGGGCAGCCGCCTGCGCCGTCTTTCCGATCAACTGTATGCCGGTGTCGATGCCAGTTACCTGGCGGCCGGCGTCGAACTCAGTTCGCGCTGCGTCCCCCTGTTGCTGCTGTTGCGCGACAACGGCCCCACGGCCATCACGGCGCTGGCCGCACAGATCGGGCAGACGCATCCCGTGGTGGTGCAGCTGGGACGCAAGCTGCTGGACGCCGGTGTCGTGGCGGACATGCCGGACGCCAAGGACGAGCGGCGGCGCCTGCTGGCGCTGACGGGGGCCGGGCAGGCGCTGCTGGGCACGATGGCGCCCCTGTGGGACGATGTGCGCGCGGGCGTCGATGCCGTGTTCGAGCACGCCACGCCGCAATTCATGGCCTTGCTGGAGGGGGCCGAGGCGCGCCTGCAGGCGCAGGGTTTCGGCGAGACGATCGCCGCGTGCCGGCGCCGGCGCGAGCGTGCCGCCGTGGAGATCATCGATTACGCGGCCCAGTACGCGGCCGACTTCAAGCGCCTGAATATCGAGTGGCTGGAGCGCTATTTTTATGTCGAAGCACTGGACGACAAGGTGCTGTCCGATCCGCAAAGTTCCATCCTTGACGCTGGCGGTCAGATTTTCCTCGCGCGCCTCGACGGCCGCATCGTCGGCACCTGCGCCCTGATCCGCGCGGGCGGCGACGCTGTCGAATTGTCGAAGATGGCCGTCACGCCCGCATGCCAGGGGCTGGGCATCGCGCGCCGGCTGATCGAGCGGGCCTTCGATGCCTTCGAGGCCAGCGGCGCGGCGCTGCTGTTCCTGGAATCGAACAGCAAGCTGCAACCGGCCATTCAGTTGTATGAAAGTAGCGGTTTTGCCCACGTGGCGCGGCCAGCGGGCGAGGCGCATTACCAGCGCGCCGACGTCTACATGGAGTGGCAGGGCAGGCAGCGCAGCTGAACGCACCCATCGGCCGTCTCTCGCGTTACAATACGCGCTCCCATAACGGAACCTTGGTTCCACTATCGAGAGACGCCGACGCCGCATGCCTTCCTTCCCGATGCCCTTCCCGCAAATGATCGTCCCACCGGAGCCTACCCAGGCGCGCAGCAAGCAGGCGTTCGAGCGCCTGCTGCAGGTGGGTGAACAATTACTGGCGGAAAACCGTTTCGATGAAATCGGCGTGGCCGACCTGGCCAGGCTGGCGGAGACCTCGGTGGGTACCTTTTATCGCTTGCTGGGCGACAAGGACACCCTGAGCCGCCTGTTGCTGCAGCGCTTTTTTTCCGACATGGTGGAAAAGGTCGAGGCCCTGACGGAGCTGCGCCAGTGGGAAGGGCGCAGCCTGGAAGCGTTCATCCGCGCCATGGTGGCCATGTTCGTGGCCGTGAATGGGGGGCGCAGCGGCGTCCTGCGGGCCCTCATCACGCGCGCCTCGCAGGATGCGCAATTCCGCGACAGGGTGCACCAGATCAATCATCTGATCTCGCAGCGCACGGTGGCCGTGCTGGCCAGCAAGTCTTCCAGCATCCGCCACCCGAACCCCACGCAGGCGATGATGGTGGTGCCGCCCGTGCTGCTGGGCATCCTGAACCAGCATACCCTGACGGGCTCCCTGTCCTTTTTGTCGGGCACGGCGCTGGAAGATGAACTGGTGCGTGTTGCTTTAAATTACCTGACCTAAGATATTTATCGATTTAACTTGAAATCGGAATTCGGATTCCGTATTATGTTTTCCAACAGCAGGAAAACATATTCCTGCACCTGAACACAAAGCATGTTCAACAGCAAGGAGACAGAATGCGGCGTCACACGACATCCGATGTTCCATTGCATTACCTCGACCTCGGCGCGGAGACAGGGCAGGGCGATCCTGTGTTTCTCCTGCATGGCCTCGGTTCCTGCGCCGAAGACTGGCGCCCGCAGATCGACGCCCTGGCCAGTGCGCACCGCCTGATCGTGCCCGACATGCGCGGCCATGGCGCCAGCCCCGCTCCCCGCGGCGACTGGCAGATCGGCGACTTTGCCAACGACCTTTTCAACTTGATGGACCAGCTCGACGTGCCGCGCGCACACATCGTCGGTTTTTCGCTGGGCGGCATGGTGGGCCTGGAAATGGCCAACCGCGCCCCTGGCCGCGTGGCCAGCCTGTGCCTGATCAATTCGCAGCCCTTCCAGGGCCGCAAGCCGGCCGCCTTGCTGTTTACCTACTGGCTGCGCCGCACGGTGATCGCCACCTTCGGCCTGAAATCCATGGGCAAGATCATCGGCAAGAAGCTGTTTCCCGATGCGCCACAGCAGGCGCTCGTCGAGCGTTTCGCCGCGCAGATGGCAGGCATGGACAAGCGCGCCTATCTGGCCGCGCTGGACGCCATTTTCCACTGGGATATCGATCCGCATTTCCAGGCCCTGGCCATGCCCGTCCTCATCATGGCGGCCGACCAGGATTACACGCCCGTCGAAAGCAAGCGGGTCTTTGCCGCACAGTTTCAGCATTGCCAGTTCGAGCTGATCGCGCATTCGCGCCACGCCACGCCCCTGGACCAGGCGCAGCGTGTGAATACCCTGTTGCAGTCCTTCCTTACCATAAATTCAAAATAAACAGGCCACTCGCCGCACGGGCCGGGGCTGGATATCGTTATCGCAAGGCAGGTGCTCGCTTCACGCGCGCGGGTACCGCTACGTCTTGTGATCCTGAACTCCGGCCGTTTTCCCGGGCGGCAAGCAAGCCTGACATTGGAGACGCTATGAAACTTGCTATGAAATTGTTGCCCGCCGCACTCGCCGTTGCCAGTGCCTTTGCCACCCATGCCCAGGCGCAGGAAGCCGGTCCGGCCAACGCGGCCAGCGCCCAAAGCGCCAGCGAGGCCAGCGAGGCGAAAGAACGCATGGACACCGTGACGGTCTCTGCCCGCCGCCGCGAGGAGCGCCTGCAGGACGTGCCGCTGGCCGTCACGGCGTTTTCCGCCAAGGCGCTGGAACGGGCGAATATCCAGAACCTGGCCGACTTGCAGGAGCGCGTGCCGAACCTGACCGTATACGCTTCGCGCGGCACGAATACCACGCTGACGGCCTTCATCCGCGGCGTGGGCCAGGCCGACCCCGTCTGGGGCGTGGACCCGGGCGTGGGCATTTATTTCGACGACGTCTACATGGCCCGCCCGCAAGGCGCCCTGCTCGACGTGTTCGACGTGCAGCGCATCGAAGTGCTGCGTGGCCCGCAAGGCACCCTGTATGGCAAGAACACCATCGGCGGCGCCATCAAGTACATTTCGCGTCCGCTGGCGAAGGAAAACGGCGCCTCGGCGGAAGTGGGCATCGGCAATTACAACCAGCGCAATTTCAAGGCCGCCTTCAACGTGGCCAACGAGAACGGCACCTGGCGCGCGCGCCTGGCCGCCGCCAAGCTGGACCGCGACGGTTTCGGCCGCAACACGTTCAATGGCGAACAGGTCAGCGACCAGGACAGCACGGCCACGCGCCTCTCCGTCGGCTACTTCCCGCAAGACATCCCTTTGAGCATCGTGCTGAGCCTGGACGCCACGGACGATAAATCCGGCGTGCGGGGTTTCCAGCGCATGGGCGTGAGCGCCTTCGATCCGCTCAAGCGTCCGCCCAGCACGGATGCGTACGACATCCAGAGCGGCATGCCGGGCAACAACTTCACGCATAACCGGGGCGGCTCGCTGGTGGCCAACTACACCGTCTCGAACGACTGGTCCGTGAAAGTGATCGGCGCCAAGCGGCGCAGCACGTCCGAGCAAACCATCGACTTCGACGGCTTGCCGCAGCCCATCGCCGACGTCTTTGGCGATTCGCGCGACGAGCAGAAAAGCCTGGAGCTGCAAGCGTCGTACAGCGGCGACTATGGCGCCGGCGTGATCGGCCTGTACCGTTTCGAGGGCACGGCCGGCGGCGGCATCTACAACAACTTCCTGGGCCGCCAGTTCCAGGCCGCCGTCAGCACGGTGGAAACGGACAGCACGGCGCTGTACACGGACTGGACCTGGCCGGTGGGCAAGGTCTGGAGCATCAACGCGGGCTTGCGCCACACGCGCGAGGACAAGCGCGCCATCGTGCTCAACCGCGCCTTTGCCGATGCGGGCTTCACGCGGCCGATCCAGACGGCCGCCGATTTTGATAAATCTTTATCCGTGAGCAATACCTCGCCGAAATTGTCCGTACGCTACGAAGCGTCGAAGACGACGAATTTCTACAGCAACCTGTCGCGCGGCTTCAAGTCCGGCGGCTACAACGTGCGCGCCAACAACCTGGTGGTGCCCGATTCCGCTCGCCCGTACAAGGATGAAAAACTCGATGCGCTGGAAGTGGGCATGAAGTACGCGGCGCCGGACGATACCTTCGATGCCAACGTGGCCCTGTTCTACAACCGCTACAAGGATATCCAGCTGTCCGTCTTCACCAGCTATGTGCAGCCGGGCGGCTTGCCCGGCTTCTATGGCGACTTCACGAATGCGGGCAAGGCGACCGTGAAAGGCGCCGAGTTCGAATTCTCGTGGCGGCCGAACCGCCAGTGGGAAGTCAACGGCTTCCTCGCCTTGCTCAATGCCGGCTATGACGAGTTCATGAGCGGCGGCCAGAACATCGCGGATACGCAAAAGTTCAGCAACACGCCGCGCCGCCAGGTGGGCTTGAACCTGACGCGCACGGACCGCGACGTGTTTGGCGGCGCGCTGCGCAGCATGGTCGGCTACGGCTACCGCAGCAAGGTGTATCCGACGACGGACTTGAGCGAAGTGCTTGCGCAGGGCGGCTACAGCATGTGGACGGCCGGCGTCGTGTGGGAAGCGCCGAAGAACTGGACCTTCAGCCTGCACGGCAGCAACCTGGGCAACAAGCGCTACCGCACGGATGGCTACAACATTCCGGCGTTGTACATCCTCGACGGCTTCTATGGCCCGCCGCGCCAGATCATCGCCAAGGCCGGCTACAAGTTTTAAGGTTCTCAACTAGCGGGGCTGGCTCCATCGGGTCCGGCCCCGCCGGTAGGAAGTGCCGGCCTGGCTAACGCCCAGGCCGGTTGGTTGTCACTGTTCTCGTCGTCAATAACAATCATGGGAGACTGGCATGGCAAATCTGCATCAGCAACTGCGTCATTTATTTTCTATCTGCATCGCCGCCTGCGGCTTGCTGGCCGCGCTGCCGGCGGCCGCCGGGCAATGGGACTTCGGCCTGTACGCGAGCCTGTGGGGCTCGCGTGAATACCAGGTCTGGCTGCCGAGCAATTACAATCCGAACACGCCGCTGCCCGTCGTGCTGATGCTGCATGGCTGCGGTTCCGAGCCGAACAGCATGGCGGCCGTCAGCCGCTACAACGAGCTGGCTGACAGTGAAAACTTCATCGTCGTCTATCCGCGCCAGAACGTCACGGCCAACCCCATGCGCTGCTGGAATTTCATGTTGCCCTTGAACCAGGAACGGGGCACGGGCGAACCGGCCGTGCTGATGGGCATCTTGAACAAGGTCAAGAACAAATATGCGGTGCAGGACAGCCGCGTGTATGTCACTGGCATTTCGGCCGGCGGCGCCATGGCCTCCATCATGGCCGCCTGCTACTCGGACGTGTTCGCCGCCGTGATGGTACATTCGGGCGGCATGTACAAGGGCGCCACGGGCATGATCACGGCTGCCGATTCGCTGTTCAATGGCAGCTCGTTCGACCCGAAAGTGCGGGGCAAGGATGCCTGGCGCTGTTCCGGTTCGCCGCGCCGCCTGATGCCGACGATGGTATTCCACGGCACCTCCGACATCGTCGTCAACCCCGTCAATGGCGAGCAAACCATCGAGCAATTCCTGCAGACCAGCGACTACGGCGACGATGGCCTCGATAATGACAGCGTGCGCTACCGTGCCGACAGCATCGTGCGCCAGACCGTGCCGTATGGCCGCAGCTACTCCATCGATACGTATCTGCACAACGGCGCCGTCATCGCGCAAAAGTACACGGTCGAGGGCATGAACCATGCGTGGAGCGGCGGCCCTCCGGGCTGGCCATTCAGCGACGAGCTGGGGCCGGATGCCACCTTGATCAGCTGGAATTTCTTCAAGAATTACCAGCGCTAGCGTTTACTTCAGCAGGCGCTGCATGAAGATGTTGAAAAAGCGCGGCTGGTCCGATGCCAGGCAAACCCGGGCGTTGGCCTGGCCCGCCACTTCGCGCGTCAAGCCGTCGTCCGTGACGGCGATGCGCAGCGGCGTGACGGGGCAGCTGGCCGGGTCGATCAGGTAGGTGACGGGCACCACGTCGAACAGCGACGGCATGTTGCTGGACCATGGCTGATAGCTGTCGATCCACTGGTGGTACAGCAGGGCGACGGCGTCCGTCAGCGGCGAACCGTGGCCGAAGATGGCGTTGCGCTCCACTTCATCGAGGCGGATTTGCGTCGAGTCGAGCGGCATCATGACGATCGGCACGCCCGAGGCGAACAGCGATTGCGCGCCCTTGACGTCCGCAGCGATGTTGTATTCCTTGTCGGCCGGACGCACGGGCACGTACTGCGACTTGCGGTAGCCGGCGCGCACGGAGCCGCCCATCATGACCACCTGCCTGACCTTGCCGAAGGTGGCCGCGTCGCGGGCGATGGCGGCGCCGATATTCGTCAGCGGCCCCAATGCCAGGAGCGTGATCTGGCCAGGCTGGCGCTGGATTTCGCGCAAGATGAAATCGACGGCATCCTGCGGCGGCTGCGACGGCGGCAATCCCCGCTGCGCATAGCGCGCCTGGGTAAACGGCGTCGGGTTCGGCGTCGTGATTCCTTGCGCGACGGGAATACCGGCGTGCCCCGTTTCGCGCAGCAGGCGTTCCAGCAAACGGCCGCGCAATGCCGTGTCGCCCCAGTCGGTGGTGATGCCGACGATCTCGATTTCCGGGCTTTGCAGCAGCAGCGCCAGGGCAAAGGCGTCGTCGATATCGTCGCCGATATCCATGTCGACAATGACCTTGTGCGCGGGCGCGGCGCTGGCGTGGCTGGCGGACAGTGCGGTGAACAGCAGAACGGACGAGAGCGCGGCACGGCGCAGCAGGGAAAGGCAGGGGGACATGGCGGGCCAGAAGTAGTGTGAAAGCGCGGCGATTTTAGCAGGCCTGGCCTGTGAATCGGGACGAGCGGAAGGTGTGGCGGGAATTATCAGGCGCGATGGTAAATTCTTACTAAATATCAAGTTTTCCATTTTCGCCTCATGGCATTGTCGATTCTCCAGCGCGATTGTGCCGCTTGACGGGAGACAGCCATGAATGGCGATGAGTCGATATCCGGCGTTCAGCGACCCCTGCGCTTGCGCCTGGGAGCGTCCGCCCGAATACCTGCGGGCGTGCCGATACCGCAGCGCATCGCCGGTAGCTGCGCCGCCACGCATTGCACGGTCAACGGCATTGCCGTCGCCTGTGTCGGCGATGTGTGCAGTTGTCCCATCAAGGGACATCATGGCTGCACCATCGCCGGCGGTTCCGCCCGGCACAGCATCAATGGCATTGCCCTTGCCTTCGAAGGCGATGCGACGACGTGTGGCGCCCGGCTGCAGGCCGGCGGCGCCAACTTGAGCACTGCCTGATGCCGCGTCCTCCCTGTATTTCCTGGTAACTATATAATCTGCGCTTGAGCGATACCCGCTCCTGTCCAGTAAAGGAATGACATGCGAGGATGTTTCTTGCGCCCCGTGGCGCTGTGTGTAATGTCGGCCGCGTGTGGCGCCGCCGGTGCCGCCGATGGGGTGGCGGTGGATGCGCAGCAGCGGGCGTCGCTGCTGGCGTTTTATGCGCAGCAATATCCAAGCGAGGCGGCCGTGCGTACCGTGTTCGAGAGCGTGCCCGTGGTCGGTAGCCGGGGCCGCGAAGTGGTGGGCAGCGTGGAAGCGCCGCCGTACCGTGGTCATGGCGCGCTGTGCCGGACGCAGCGCACCAAGTTCGTGCTGCACGGCGACGGCAAGCAGGCGCGCTGGCAAGAGGCGGGCATGGAATATTTTGCCTGGCTGGACCGTGGCACCTGCCGTCCCGTGGCCGAGCCCGTGCGCATGCTGCAGCGGATTCCTGATACGGAACTGGAAGGCGTGCTGCTGTACCAGAAATCGCTGCTCGAACGGGCGCGGCTGCTGATGGCGGGCAACACGGCCTGCGCGCCGCTGCGCGCCCTGACATTCTCGCTGGCGGCCGTCGACGTGGGCGCCGCCGCGCCGCGCGCCGAGGAGCGTTATGCGCTGGTATTCAAAAGCGACCGCGACACTTACGCGCGCGTCTGGCTGCGCAAGAGCGGGGCCCAATATGACGCCTGGAACGTGACTTGCCCGCCAGTGCTGTAGACTGCTCGCCCTTTGCCTGAATCTTTTTTGACTGTTGCAACCATGAACCAGAATTCCACATCCGCCCGCAGCTGGGGCACCATCGTCACGCATAGCGACGAGATGGCCATCATCTACCGCTATGTCGACACCTTCCACGACGACTGGGACCTGTCGTCGCAGCCGGACCGCATGATCATCGCCTGGCGCTACGAGGACGAGACGGGCATGCCTGCGCCAAACGAGCGCGAGCACATGGAAGAGCTGGAAGCGGCGCTGGCGCCCGTGGTGGAAGAGGACGGCTTTGCCACCCTGGCCCTCGTATCGACGGGCGAAAACCTGCGCGAATGGATTTATTACACGCAGTCGGGCGAGGAATTCTTCAACCGCCTGAACACGGCGCTGGCGCCGCGTCCGAAGTTCCCGATTGAAATCCGCAGCGCCGCCGACCCTGCCTGGTCGACTTACGCGGGTTTCATGGCGGCCTTGCCCCCGGCGGCCTGACCCAAGCTGCCGCGCGCCGTGCTGTGCCGCCTGCGCTGTTCAGCCTTGGCGGCGCGGGCAGGCACGCTTGCGCGCGCGACGGGTTGATCAGGGCGGGAGTTAATCAGGCCAGCGCGGCGGCCGCGATGCGCGTGGCGGCCGTGATGATGTCCTGGTTCGTGTCCGCATTTTTCTGTTCGCGCGTGTAGTACACGGCGATCACCAGCGGCGCGCCAGTGGCCGGGTAGGCGACGCCGATGTCGTTGACGCTGCCATACGCACCCGAGCCCGTCTTGTCGGCCACCTGCCAGCCGGCCGGCACGCCGGCTCGGATGCGCTTGTCGCCCGTCGTGTTGCCGCGCATCCAGCTATCGAGCTGCTGGCGCTGCGGCGCTGGCAGGCTCGTTCCCAATAACAATTGCTGCAAGCTGTGCGCCATCGACGCGGGGCTGGCCGTGTCGCGCACTTCGCCGGGGATGGCGCTATTCAATTCCGTTTCCCAGCGTTCCAGCTGGAACACCGTATTGCCGATGCTGCGCGCGAACGCCGTCACGGCTTGCGGCCCGCCCAATATTTTCATCAGAAAATTGGCCGCGCTATTGTCGCTGTATTGCAGGGTGGCGGCGCACAGTTCGGCGACCGTCATGCCGTCCGCCAGATGCTTTTCCGTCAGCGGCGAATACGTCACCAGCTCTTTTTTCTCGTAACGCACGCGCTGATCCAGCAAGCCCTCGTCGCTGGCGCTGCGGGCCAGCACGGCGGCTGCCAGCATGGCCTTGAAGGTGCTGCACAGGGGAAAGCGTTCGTCGGCGCGGTGGGTGACGCGCCGCTCGCTGTCCGTGCGCCAGGCAGCCACGCCCAGGCGCCCGCCTGCCGCCTGCTCCAGCGCCGCCAGTTGCGCGGTGGCGTCAGGCAGGGAAACGGCGGGTGCGGCGAACAGCAGGGGCGAAGGCAGCAGCAGGGCGGCGCCGGTGGCCAGCAGGGTGCGGCGGCGGGAGGAGTGTGGCAGATCAGTCATGGTCGTGGCTCGTAAGGGTGGTGGAAAGGCTGGCCAGCAGTTCGCCGATGGCGGGCAGGTTGGCCGGCTTGGTCAGGTGGTGGTCGAAGCCGGCGGCGCTCGACTGGCTGCGGTCATTTTCGGCGCCCCAGCCCGTCAATGCGACGAGCACGACCTTGCTGCCGGCGGCTGTCTGGCGCAGCGCGCGCGCGACGTCGTAGCCGCTCATGCCGGGCAGGCCGATATCGAGGAAGATCACGTCAGGCAAGAACCGCGGCACCTGCGCCAGCGCTTGCGCGCCATCGTGCGCCACTTGCGTGGCATGGCCCATCATGTCGAGCACGGCCGCCAGGGTATCGGCCGCATCGACATTGTCATCGACCACCAGCACGCGGAAGTGGCGCGCGGCAGCGCTGCCGCCAGGGGGCGCGGCGTCAAGCGGCAGGGCTGGCGGCGCCGCCAGCAGCGGCAGGCGCACGGTGAACGTGCTGCCCAGGCCGGCACCGGGGCTGGCCGCCGTGGCGCTGCCGCCATGCAGTTCGGCCAGGCGCCGCACCAGGGACAGGCCGATGCCCAGCCCGCCCTGCGCGCGGCCCATGTTCTGTCCCACCTGGGTAAACATGTCGAACACGGTGGACAGCGATTCGGCGGGAATGCCCACGCCGCTGTCCTGCACCTCGATCAGGGCCTCGCTGCCATCGCGGCGCGCGTGCAAGATGATGTGGCCGCCGGCAGGCGTGTACTTGGCGGCATTGTTGAGCAGATTGCCCAGCACCTGCGCCAGGCGCGTGGGGTCGGCGCTGAGCGGCAGCGCTTCTTCGGCGAGCTGCACCTGCAACTGGTGGCGGCTGGCCTCGATCAGCGGCATGCTCGTTTCCACGGCGCCGGCGATAATGGTTTTCAAGTCCGTGCGTTCCAGCTTGAGTTCGATCTGCCCCCGCGTGATGCGCGCCACGTCCAGCAAATCGTTGACCAGATGCACCATCTGGTTGACTTGCCGCTCCATCACGTCGCGCACGCGCGCCACGGTGGCCGGCTTGTCGGCGGCCAGGCGCATGATCTGCAAGCCGTTGCGGATGGGCGCGAGCGGGTTGCGCAGTTCGTGCGCCAGGGTGGCGAGGAACTCCGTCTTGCGCCGGTCCATTTCGGACAGGTTGTCGGCCAGCTGGCGCAGCTGCTGTTCCGAGCGCTTGCGTTCGCTGATATCGCTGAACAGCACCGTCAGCAAACGGCTGCCGGGACCGCCCAGGCGCGCGGCAAAGACTTCGAACCAGCGTTCCATGGCCACGGCTTCGTTTTCGTAGCGCACGGGCACGCCACTTTTCAGCACCTGGTCGTACAGGTCGAACCAGTGCTGGTCATGGTCGGGCACGAAGCTGCGGATGGTCTTGCCGATGGCGTCTTCCAGGCCCGACTGCTTGACGAAGGCGGGGTTGCCTTCCAGGTAGCGGAAATCGACGGGGCGGCCTTGCTCGTCGTACAGCATTTCGATGACGCAGAAGGCCTGGTCCATCAATTCGATCAGGGTGCGGTAGCGTTCCTCGCTGCGGCGCAGCGCATCTTCCACCTGTTTTTGCCGCGTGATGTCGAGTATGACGCCGGGCAATTGCAACGGCGTGCCATCGGCCGCATATTCCACGCGTCCCCGCGCGATGACGGAGCGGTACTGCCCATCGCTGGCGCACACGCGGTAGCTGGCCTCGAATGGCGTGCGTGCCTGCAGGGCCTGCGCAATCAGCTGGTTCACCTGGGAGCGGTCGTCGGGATGGATGATCTCCATGTAGCGCGCCAGCGGCGCCGGCGCGGCCGCGCTGGCATCGACGGGGAACAGGCGCGCCATGTTGCGGTCGGCCGTGACCCGGTCGGCCACGATGTCCCAGTTCCAGGTGGCCACTTCGCCGGCCGCCAGGGTCAGGCGCAAGGTTTCTTCATTATGCTTGCTGGCCGTCAAGTCGAGCGAGATGCCGGACAGGGTGATCACGTTACCGGCCCCGTCGCTGGCGCAGGTGCCGCGCATGTGCGCCCAGTGCAGCGAGCCGTCGGGCCAGCGCATGCGGATGTCGACCTCGAAATCGCTGGCGCTGGCGATCGCCGCATGCACCACCGTTTGCCAGTGCTGCAGATCGCCATCGAGCATGCTGTCCGTCAGCTGCGCATAATCGATGCTGGCCGCCGGGGGAAAACCGAAGTTGGCCTTGAAGGCGTCGGAGCACGTCATGCTGCCGCTGCCCAGGTCGATTTCCCACGTGCCCATGCGGCCGCCCTGCATGGCCAGGCGCAAGCGCTGTTCCGTCTGGCGCTGCTGCGTCACGTCGCAATGCGAACCGAGCCACTCAAGCACCGTGCCGTCTGGCGCGCGCACGGGCAGCATGCGCACGATGACGTTGCGGTAGGCGCCGCTGACGTGGCGCAGCCGGTATTCCGTCTCGAACACCGTGGTCAGCTGCGTTGGCATGACGTAGGGCAAGTTACGGTCGTCCGGGTGCAGCGCATTGATCCAGCCGCGCCCCATCAGCTCCGCTTCGCTCTGTCCCGTGTAGGCGCGCCAGGAGGGCTGGTCGGCGTCGAACAGGCCGAAAGTCTTCGTGCTCCAGACGATGTCGCAATGCGCGCCCAGCAGCAAATGGGCCGCCTGCGCGGCGGTTGGGGAAGAGGAGGCGGTGTGACTGTGCTGGCTGGCTTCGGGCATGGATAAGGTCGTTTTGGTGCGGCGCGCCGCCGCTGCACCGGAATGTGGCAGCACGGCAGGCGCAAGTACGGCGATATTACAGTCAAATACCGGCGCGGGCGTGTCTTTCAGAATCTGCATGGCGCATTTTCGCCGCCGTGCCGGGCTGGCCGTCCCGGCGCCGGAGCACGGGTAAAACAGCAGGCGCTTGCCGGTAGTGTGGCTGAATAACCACTAGTCAGCCGTTAATGTTGATGAATGAATATTTTACATAACAATATTCTTGCAGCGCATAAGCCGCGTGAAATAAAGTGGCGCCTTACTGAAAAGTTGGTGTTCATCAGACATCCCAGAGATGCGGCCGGAACCGCTGTCAGCGTGCGCGACAGTCAGGGCAGAGCCAGTGACGCCGAGAGCGGGGGGACATCCGCTCGCGCTGTTGCACCGTGATGGTGCAAACGATCGTCCAGCGCCGTACATTCCGGAGACAAGTTGCAAGAAAGACAGATTTCGCAATTCTTTTTTTAAACTTCTGGGAAACCACATGATCAAGATGTCCAAGATGCACAAGCGTTTGTGCGCCAAAAGCGCCGCCATGCTTGCACTGTCCGCTGCCTTGCCTATCGGCTCGGCTTATGCTGATGAAGTCGCTGCCGATACGGCGCCTGCCGCCAGCCAGCTGGAAACCGTGACCGTGACGGCGCAGCGCCGCAAGGAAAATATCCGCGACGTGCCTGTCTCCGTGTCGCTGCTGCGCGACGAGAAACTCGACGTGCTGGTGTCTGGCGGACAAGATATCCGCGTGCTGGCCGGCAAGGTGCCGAGCCTGAACGTGGAATCGTCGAACGGCCGCACCTTCCCCCGCTTCTACATCCGCGGCTACGGCAATACCGACTTCAACATCTTCGCATCGCAACCGGTTTCCCTGATTTACGACGACGTGGTGCAGGAAAACCCTATCCTCAAAGGGTATCCGATCTTCGACGTGGCCGGCGTGGAAGTGCTGCGCGGCCCGCAAGGTACCTTGTTCGGGCGCAACACGCCAGCCGGCTTGGTCAAGTTCGAATCCGTCAAGCCGAACCTGGACAAGGTCGAAGGCTATTACAACGTATCCACGGCAACGCATAACACCAGCAATTTCGACGGCGCCGTCAACGTGCCGCTGAGCAAAGAGTGGGCCTTGCGCTTCTCGACCCTGCGCCAGCACCGCGACGACTATGTCGACAACACCTTCACGGGCCAGAAGGATGCGCTGGACGGCTACAACGAACACGCCGAACGCGTGCAACTGCTGTACGCGCCGAACACCACGTTCAACGCCCTGTTTAACGTGCATCAGCGCAACACCACGGGCAGCGCGCGCGTCTTCTACGCCAACATGATCAAGCAAGGCACGAACGACATCGTCGACGGTTTCGACCCGAACAAATCGTTCACCAACGCGCCGAACTTCCAGCACCTGCGCACCAACGGCGCCAGCGCCCGCCTGAGCTGGGACCTGGACGGCATCAAGCTGTACTCGATCACGGGCTTCGAGCACGTGGGCAGCTATGTCTCGCACGGCGACATCGACGGCGGCGCACCGACGGGCCCGGGCTTCATTCCCTTCCAGGTGGAAACGGCTGGCGGCATCACGAGCGTGAAGCAATACTCGCAGGAATTCCGCGCCGAATCGAAGAATGCCGGTCCGCTCAATTGGCAAGCCGGTGTGTACTACTTCAACGAAGACGCCAACGGTTTCTCCGACACCTTCAATACCGATACGCACGTGCTGGCATCGCACCTGGCCAGCCGCCAGAAGAACTCGGCCTGGGCCACCTTCGGTTCCGTCAACTACGCCGTCAACGATGACTTCATGCTGCGCGCCGGCTTGCGCTACACGAAGGACAAGAAAGACTTCAACACGGTAACGGCGGATCGCGTCGCGCAGATCGATCCCACCAGCGCCGACGTCAGCAAGGCCAAGGTCAACTGGGACCTGAGCGGCACCTACAAGTACAACAAGGACGTGAACTTCTACGGCCGTATCGCCACCGGCTTCCGCGCGCCAAGTATCGCCCCGGCCAGCGACAAGGTGCCTGTGACCGTGGCCGATGCGGAAACCATCACCTCGTACGAAGCGGGCGTCAAGGCCGACCTGTTCAACCGCCGCGCGCGCATCGCGTTCAGCGTGTATGACTATCAGGTGAAAAACCAGCAGCTGACGGTGGTCGGCGGCACGTCGAACGTGACGCGCCTGATCAACGCCGCCAAGACGAATGGCCGTGGCGCGGAGCTGGAGCTGGAAGGCTTTGTCACGCCGAGCCTGAAGATGTCCCTGGGCGGCAGCTACAACTTCACGGAAATCAAGGACCCGAGCCTGTCGATCGCCACCTGCAACCCGGCGCGCTGCACCGTGACCGATCCGAAAAACGCCGCCGGCAACGCCATCATCGATGGCAACCCGCTGCCGCAAGCGCCCAAGTGGACGGTGACGGCCACGGGCCGCTACTCGATCCCGATGGAAAACGGCGAGTTCTTCGTCTTCACGGACTGGGCTTACCGCAGCAAGGTCAACTTCTTCCTGTATGAAGCGACCGAGTTTGCCGGCAAGCCGATGCTGGAAGGCGGCTTGCGCGTGGGTTACACCTGGGATGCCGGCAAGTATGAAGTGGCCGCGTTTGGCCGCAACATCACCGACACCAAGCGCATCACGGGCGCCATTGACTTCAACAACCGCACGGGCTTCATCAATGAGCCGCGCCAGTTCGGCGTGCAGTTCAAGGGCAACTTCTAATTGCCTGATCCAGGCGCCGGCATGCAAGCCGGCGCCTGCTTCAACCCGCCGACGGCTCGCGCCGCGGCGGGTTTTTTTATGCCTGTCGCCCGCCTCAGGGCAGCAGCATGGACAGTTCCTGCGCGCCGCGCTGCAGCACGGGCAGGAATTCCTCGCGCATCTGCGCGGCGCTGACGCGCACCGCCTGGGCGCCCACGTTCAGCGCGGCCAGCACCTTGCCCGAGGCGCCGCGCACCGGCACGGCGATCGAGCGCAGCCCCAGTTCCAGTTCCTCGTCATTGATGGCATAGCCGTCCTGGCGCACGCCGGCGAGGATCTGGCGCAGCTGCTCCGGCGACACCACGGTGCGTTCCGTCATCGGCCGCAGCCGGGTCCGGGCGAAATAGGCGTCGAGTTCATCGGGCGCCATGTGCGCCAGCATCACGCGGCCCAGCGAGGTGCAATAGGCGGGCAGGCGGCTGCCCGCGTTCAGCGCCACCGACATCACGCGCGAGGTGGCCGAGCGGGCCACATACAGCACTTCGCTGTCGTCGAGCACGGCCAGCGAGGACGATTCGTTGAGGGTGCGGCTGATGTTGTTCAGGCAGGGCTGCGACGACACGGCCAGCGGCGTCGACGACAGATAGGAATAGCCGAGCGAGAGCACTTTCGGGCGCAGCGAAAAATTGTTCATCTCCGCCTCCGCATAGCCGAGCTGCTGCAGCGTGTGCAGGCAGCGCCGCACGGCCGCGCGGGGAATGCCCGTCTTCTGGCTGATCTGCGCGATGGTCAGGGGGCGGCGCGAATCGCTGAAGGTGCGCAGCACGGCCAGGCCGCGCGCCAGCGAGGTCATGAAATTGGGATCGGTCAGCGCATCGATCTGTTCGGCGATGCTGGGTTCGGCCGCTTCCTGCGCGGCGGGGGTGTCGGACGGCGTGCTGCCGGGGCGTTGGATGGCTGGTTTGGGCATGGTCTTGGTTGGATGGTGGCGCGCACGCCGCGGCGTGCCGCAGTGGCCGGATGATTCTAGTCGAGTGGCCGCCGTTTGTGTTCCCCATGTTTCGCTTGACCGCGACGGCCGCACGTGGGTACACTAATTTGTGCGGTAATAAAACATTTGTTCGATTATCGAACAAATTGGATGAATTGACAAGCAGGACCTTCAGCGGAAAGACGATATCGTGATCGATAAAATATATGAATCACTGGAACGGGCCGTGGCCGATGTTCCCGATGGCGCCACCATCATGATCGGTGGCTTTGGCAACGCCGGCATGCCGGCCGCGCTGATCGATGCGCTGATCGCGCAGGGTGCGCGCGATCTGACCATCGTCAACAACAACGCCGGCAACGGCGAAACGGGCCTGGCGGCCCTGCTCAAGGCGGGCCGCGTGCGCAAGATCATCTGCTCGTTTCCCCGCCAGGCCGATTCGCAGGTATTTGATGCCCTGTACCGCGCCGGCAAGATCGAGCTGGAACTGACGCCGCAAGGCAACCTGGCCGAGCGCATCCGCGCCGCCGGCGCCGGCATCGGCGGCTTTTTCACGCCCACCGGCTATGGCACCTTGCTGGCCGAGGGCAAGGAAACGCGCCTGATCAATGGCCGCCAGTACGTATTCGAGTTGCCCATCCATGCGGACTATGCCCTGATCAAGGCGCACCGCGGCGACCGCTGGGGCAACCTGGTGTACCGCAAGGCGGCGCGCAATTTCGGCCCCATCATGGCGGCGGCGGCCACCTGCACCATCGCCCAGGTGCACGATGTGGTGGCGCTGGGAGAACTCGATCCGGAAGTGATCGTCACGCCCGGCATTTATGTGCAACGCGTTGTCAGGGAGCAAGCATGATCACACCATTTACCCGCGATGAAATCGCCGCCCGCGTGGCGCAGGACATTCCCGACGGCGCCTACGTCAACCTGGGCATCGGCTTGCCGACCCGCGTCGCCAACTACCTGCCGGCTGACCGCGAAGTGTTCCTGCACAGCGAAAACGGCTTGCTGGGCATGGGCCCTGCGCCCGCGCCGGGCGAGGAAGACGAAGACCTGATCAACGCCGGCAAGCAGCCGGTGACCCTGCTGACGGGCGGCGCGTATTTCCACCACGCCGACGCGTTTGCCATGATGCGCGGCGGCCACCTGGACATCTGCGTGCTGGGCGCTTTCCAGGTGTCCGCTGGCGGCGACCTGGCCAACTGGCACACGGGCGCGCCGGACGCGATTCCCGCCGTCGGCGGCGCCATGGATCTGGCGCTGGGCGCGCGCAAGGTCTTCGTCATGATGGACCACCAGACCAAGTCGGGCGACAGCAAGATCGTCGCGCAGTGCAGCTATCCGCTGACGGCCGTGGCCTGCGTCGACCGCATCTATACCGACCTGGCCGTGCTGGCCGTCACGCCGGACGGCTTGCGCGTGTGCGCCATGGCCGAGGGCCTCGATTTCAACGAGCTGCAGGCGCGCACCGGCGCGCCGCTGCTGCCACCGCTGCCAGGAGAATCCGCATGAACGACGCTTTTATCTGTGACGCCATCCGCACCCCGATCGGCCGCTACGGCGGCGCGCTGAAGGACGTGCGCGCCGACGACCTGGGCGCGCTGCCATTGCGTGAACTGATGCGCCGCAACCCGTCCGTCGACTGGAGCGCCATCGACGACGTGATCTACGGCTGCGCCAACCAGGCGGGCGAAGACAACCGCAACGTGGCGCGCATGTCGGCGCTGCTGGCCGGCTTGCCGCAGGAAGTGCCCGGCGCCACCGTGAACCGCCTGTGCGGCTCCGGCATGGATGCCGTGGGCAGCGCCGCGCGCGCCATCGCTTCGGGCGACTGCGCGCTGATGCTGGCCGGCGGCGTCGAATCGATGACGCGCGCGCCCTTCGTCATGGGCAAGGCCGACACGGCCTTCGCCCGCAACGCGGCCATCTACGACACCACCATCGGCTGGCGCTTCCCGAACCCGCTGATGCGCCGGCTGTACGGCACGGACGCCATGCCGGAGACGGCGGAAAACGTCGCCGACGACTACGCCATCAGCCGCGCCGACCAGGACCTGTTTGCCTTCCACAGCCAGCGCAAGGCGGCGCAGGCGCAGGCCGATGGCATCCTGGCGCAGGAAATCGTCGGCGTGCAGCTCGCGCAAAAGAAGGGCGAGCCGCTGCTGTTCGAACACGACGAACACCTGCGCCAGTCCAGCCTGGAGGCGCTGGCCAGGTTGAAGGGCGTCGTGCGCCCGGACGGCAGCGTCACGGCGGCGAATGCCTCGGGCGTCAACGACGGCGCCTGCGCCTTGCTGCTGGCCAGCGCGCAGGCGGCCACGCGGCACGGCCTGACGCCGAAGGCGCGCATCGTCGGCATGGCGACGGCCGGCGTGGCGCCGCGCGTGATGGGCATCGGCCCGGCGCCCGCCACGCAAAAGGTGCTGGCGCAGCTGGGCATGACCCTCGATCAAATGGATGTCATCGAATTGAATGAAGCGTTTGCCTCGCAGGGGCTGGCCGTGCTGCGCATGCTGGGCCTGCGCGATGATGATCCGCGCGTCAATCCGAATGGCGGCGCCATCGCCCTCGGCCACCCGCTCGGCATGAGCGGCGCGCGCCTGGTGACGACGGCCATGTACCAGCTGCACCGCAGCGGCGGACGCTATGCGCTGTGCACCATGTGCATCGGCGTTGGCCAGGGCATCGCCATCGTCATCGAGCGCGTCTGACGCGCTGGCGCGCCTGGCCTGCCTGGCTCAGGCCAGTTGCGCCAGGCGCCGCTCCCAGGCGGGAATGGCGCGTTGCCAGAATCCTTCGACGCTGTCGGCGCGCACGTCGAGGCCCAGGAAGCGGGCCGCCGGCTGCAGGGCCGACGCCAGCAGCGCGCCGGCATCCGTACCCGTGTCGAAGGCGAGGGCGCCTGTCTGCTTCGACAGTTTTTCACCGCTGTCGTTGGTCACGACGGGCACGTGCAGGAAGCCGGGATGCGGCAGGTGCAAGGCGTCCTGCAGATACAGCTGGCGCGGCGTCGAGTCGAGCAAATCGGCCCCGCGCACCACCTGCGTAATGCCCTGCGCGCCGTCGTCGACCACCACGGCCAGCTGGTACGCCCAGTAGCCATCGCCGCGCAGCACGATGAAGTCGCCCACTTCGCTGGCCAGGTCCTGCCGCTGCGGCCCGTGCCAGCGGTCGGTAAAACCGTAGACGGCAGCATCTCCCTGCGGCACGCGCAAGCGCAAGGCGCGCGCCGCCTTGCCCGGCGCCAGGCCATGTCGGCAGGTGCCCGGATACACCGTCGCGCCATTTTTCGCCAGCCCCGCCTGCAGCACCGAATCCTGGATTTCCTTGCGCGAACAGCCGCACGGATACACGAGCCCCTCCTCCTGCAACTGCTTCAGCGCCGCCTCGTACAGCGGCAGCCGCCGGCTTTGCCATGTCGCCTCGCCATCCCAGTGCATGCCGCAGCGCTGCAGGCTGGCCAGGATGCCGGCGTCGGCGCCCTCGACATTGCGGTCATAGTCCAGGTCCTCGATGCGCAGCAGCCATGTGCCGCGATGCACCTTGGCATCGAGATAACTGGCCATGGCGGCAACGAGCGAGCCCATGTGCAAAGGGCCGGAGGGGGAGGGGGCGAAGCGGCCGATGTAGGGGGGCGTGCGGGGAGAACTGTTCATTCGTGCTGGCGCAGGCGGCTACACAGGTAGTCTGCGCTCGTGAAGTGGGCTGTGGTTTGAAGTCCAGTATCGGGGAACGAACGAGGCGTGTCAAATTGGGCGACAGCTTAGTGGATGAGCAAGTGTTCTGCTGCACTGAAAAATTCCGCGCTCTCTTCCTGGCAGTAATGGGGGACATTTACTTCACGCCATTGAGTTCGTTTTATTTTCCTGCCTTGCTCGTCGTAGGCGTACTCGGTATCGCCGCAGCGTTTCAGTACAGTGCCTGCGGCAGGCGCCGCATAGAGCAGGTTGCCGGCCGGGTCGAAGGCGAAATGTTCGGCCACGGTCGCGCTCTCCGCCAGATGCAAAGCTTCATGCTGGCATCAGGCGCGAACGTGGGTGTTGATACGTGACAATGAATTTTAGAAATGGTACTCGGCGCGTATCATCGGCGTCTTCGCCGTCTGGCCCACGTTGCCCGTAGTGGCGGCCGAGTTGCCGAACTTGTTCTTCCAGTACTGGTATTCCAGGCCCACGCGGAAGGTGTTTTTGGCGCTGCCCAGGGCCGCGCCCACGTCGAACATCACTTGCATGTCGATATTGGTTTCCGCCGCCGTATCGCGTCCCACTTCATCCTTGCCTTTGGAATCGATCAGGTTGAAGAAACCTTCGAACGAGAACAGCGGCGACAGCGGGATGGCCCAGGCGCCCGTCAGCATGGCATGCGTCTTGTACGTGTAGCGGCCCGTCACCTGCGAGATGGGCGGGAAGGCGCCGCTGGGGGCATTGCTTTCGCGCAGCAACAGCAGGCTGGTATTGAAGAAGCCGGGCACGTCCCACATCAGGGTGGGGCCGGCCACCAGCATGCGCTTGCGCGAGTTGTAGCCGACGTCGTTCTTGGTGTTGACGTCAAAGCCCAGCGTGACGCCGACGCCGCGCACGGGACCGAACTTGATGTCGCTGCCGCGCACCTTGCCGATGTCGATGGTGTTGCGGTACACCAGATACGCTTCCTGCGCGCCGGATGTCTTGCCCAGTGCGCCAGGGTCCTTGCTGTCGGACATCAGGAAATCGAGGTTGACGAAATTGCTGCCGTATTTGTAGCCGCTGGCGTGCGTGATGGCAAAGATGTTTTTCTTGATGTCGTCCGGGTTGAACGGTTCGCGGTAGTCATTGCCGGCGCGCCAGCTCAGCGCCGTATCGCTCCATTCGGCGGCTTGGGCGGTTGCGCCCGCTCCCAGGGTGGTAGTCAGGCAGAGCAACAGACACGGTATGGTTTTTGGCACTTTCGGCTCCTGATGGCGGTGTGGAAAAATGGGTAATGCGGATGGCGGGGCACGTAGCGCACACGATGCGCTGCGATGGGGCCAATTGCGCGCCGTTCAATCCATGATGCGAGAATCGCCGCGCCGAACGATATGTATTATTTGCATACTTGGTATCATTTACTGCATATAATCATCGCACCTTCCCGCGCTCCCGGGGCAAGGCGGCTGCTGTAAAGCTGATAATTTTTTTCAAAATTGTATACAGGTGTTGTTTTTTTGAGGAAATGGAAATGCACGCCGCCACGCCGTGTCCCCAAGCACGGCGGATGCCGATACGATAGAGACAGAAGCTTGAGTTTTTCCACCGGCGCCGATGCCGGCTACCCCGCAGCGAGGCATGAAAAAAACAATGACGGCACGCCTGGAGTTACTCGATATCAGCAAGCGCTACCCGGCCGTGGTGGCCAACGACGGCATCCACCTGAACGTCGCGCCCGGACAGATCCATGCCGTGCTGGGCGAAAACGGCGCCGGCAAATCGACCTTGATGAAAATCATCTATGGTGCCGTGCAGCCCGATGGCGGGCGCATCCTGTGGAATGGCCGCGAGGTGGACATCGCCAACCCGGCGGCCGCGCGCGCGCTGGGCATCGCCATGGTGTTCCAGCACTTTTCCCTGTTCGATACCTTGACCGTGACGGAAAACATCGCCCTCGGTTTGCCCGCCGGTACCAACATGACGGAATTGGCGCAGCGCATCGAGGCGACGGCGCGCCAGTACGGCCTGGACCTGGAACCACAGCGCCACGTGCACACCCTGTCCGTGGGCGAATGCCAGCGCGTGGAAATCGTGCGCGCCTTGCTGGCCAAGCCGCAACTGCTGATCCTTGACGAGCCCACTTCCGTGCTGACGCCGGGCGCCGTGGAAAAACTGTTTGCCACCTTGCGCCAGCTGGCGGCCGAGGGCTGCAGCATCCTCTACATCAGCCACAAGCTCGACGAGATCCGAGCCCTGTGCCACACGTGCACGGTGGTGCGCGCAGGCAAGAATGCGGGCGTGTGCGACCCGTCGCAGGAATCGGCGGCCAGCCTGTCGCGCATGATGATCGGCGCCGAACCGCCGGCCGTCACGCGCGTGGCGCGCACGCCGGGTGCCGTCATGCTCAGCGTCAAGGGACTGAATTTGCCGAAGAGCCACCCGTTCGCCACCGAGTTGCGCGGTATCAGCTTCGACGTGCGCGCGGGAGAGATCGTCGGCATCGCGGGCGTGTCCGGCAATGGCCAGCAGGAATTGCTGGCGGCGCTGTCGGGCGAGGATGCGCGCGCGGCCCCCGCCAGCGTCGTCCTGAACGGCACGCCGGCAGGGCACCTGACGCCGGGCCGGCGGCGCGCGCTGGGCTTGGGCTTCGTGCCGGAAGAACGGCTGGGACGCGGCGCCGTGCCCGACATGGCGCTGGCCGACAATGTGCTGCTCAGCTTGCAGACACCCGCCACCATCCGCCACGGCTTCGTGCGCCACAAGGTCATCGCACAGCGCGCAGCCGCCATCATTGCCCGCTTCCAGGTGAAGGCAGGCGGCCCGCAGGCGCTGGCGCGCAGCCTGTCGGGCGGCAACTTGCAGAAATATATCGTTGGCCGCGAAGTCATGCGCGAACCCGCCGTGCTGGTGGTGGCACAGCCCACCTGGGGCGTGGACGTGGGCGCGGCCGCGCAGATCCGCGCGGAATTGCTGGCGCTGCGCGACTCCGGCTGCGCCGTGCTGGTGGTGTCCGAGGAACTCGATGAATTGTTCGATATCAGCGACCGCCTGCTGGTGATGGCGAAAGGGAAAATTTCCCCGTCGCTCGATGTGGCCGAGGCCAGCGTGGCCCAGGTGGGGCAGTGGATGAGCGGGCTGTGGCCGCAGGAGGCTGTCCATGGCTAAGTTCGCCTTGCGCCTGGAAGCCCGCCCATCGCCGTCGCGGCTGATGTCGTGGCTGTCGCCCGTGCTGGCCGTGCTGCTTACCGTGCTGTGCGGCGCGCTGTTGTTTCTTGCGCTGGGACACGATCCGCTGGCCGGCCTGGCCGTCTTTTTCGTGGAACCCTTGCGCGACGCGCACGGCTGGTCCGAGCTGGCCTCAAGGTGGCGCCGCTGCTGCTGATCGCCGTCGGGCTGGCCATCTGCTTTCGCGCCAACATCTACAACATCGGCGCGGAAGGGCAGCTGACCCTGGGCGCCATCTGCGGCGGCGCGGCGGCCCTGTACCTGGACGATGGCGTGGGCGGCGCGGCCCTCATCGGCGTGTCCTTGCTGGCCGGCATGGCGGGCGGCATGGCGTGGGCGGGACTGGTGGCGTGGCTGCGCGACCGCTACCACGCCAGCGAAATCCTCGTCTCGCTGATGCTCGTCTACATTGCCCAATTACTGCTCAGCTATCTGGTGTACGGCGTGCTGCGCGACCCGGAAGGTTTTAACTTTCCCCAATCGAAACTGCTGTCGGACGGCTTGCTGCTGCCGACGATCGTGACGGATACGCGCTTGCACATCGGCATCGTGTTCGCCGTGCTGGCCTCGCTGGGCGGCTGGCTGTATCTGTCGCGCAGCATTGCGGGATTCCGCCTGCGCGTGGGAGGCATGGCGCCGGCCGCCGCCCGCTATGCGGGCTTTTCCTCGCGCAAGACCTTGTGGTCGTCCCTGCTGATCTGCGGCGCGCTGTCGGGCCTGGCCGGCGCCTGCGAAGTGCTGGGGCCGATGGGGCAGCTGACGCCCACGGTGTCGCCCGGCTACGGCTTTGCCGCCATCATCGTCGCCTTTGTCGGACGCCTGCATCCGGTGGGCGTGGTCTTTTCCAGCTTCGTCATGGCCCTGTTCTATATCGGCGGCGAACTGGCGCAATCGCGCCTGGGCTTGCCCAGTGCAATCACGGGCGTATTCCAGGGCATCCTGCTGTTCGCCTTGCTCGCCTGCGATGTGCTGATCCAATATAAACTGCGCTGGAGAAAACATGGATAACCTGGCACTCACCATTGCGCCCCTGGTCGCCGCCAGCATCAATGCGGGCACGCCACTGATGTTGGCCGCCCTCGGTTTATTGGTGAATGAAAAGGCGGGCGTGGTCAACCTGGGCGCGGAAGGCATGATGCTGGTCTCCGCCATCGCGGGCTTTGCCGTGGCCGTCAACACGGGCAGCCCGACCCTGGGCTTCCTCGCGGGCGCGCTCGCCAGCATGGTCTTGTCCGGCTTCTTTGCCTGGCTGACCGTGTGGCTGGGCACGAACCAGTATGCGACGGGCCTGGCCTTGTCGCTGTTCGGCGCGGGCGCTTCCACGTATATCGGCTTGAAGTATGTGGGCAACAGCTTGCAGAATGGCCGCTTCGGCATCCCCTTCCTGGAAGACATACCCGTGCTGGGGCCGGCCCTGTTCCGCCAGCATCCGATGGTGTATTTGTCGCTGCTGCTGTGCGTGGCCATCGCCTGGTTCCTGTACCGCACGCGGGCGGGACTGGTGCTGCGCGCCGTGGGCGAGTCGCCCGCTTCCGCGCATGCGCTGGGCTATCCGGTGCGGCGCATCCGCCTGGCGGCCGTGCTGTTCGGCGGCGCCTGCTGCGGCCTAGCCGGTGCCTTCCTGTCGCTCGTCTACACGCCGCTGTGGGTCGAGGGCATGGTGGCGGGACGGGGCTGGATCGCGCTGGCGCTGACCACCTTTGCCACCTGGCGCCCCGCGCGCGTGGTGGGCGGCGCCTACCTGTTCGGCGGCATCACGATTTTGACCTTCCACGCGCAGGCGCTGGGCGTGCCTGTCGCCTCGCAGCTGCTGTCGATGCTGCCGTATGTGGCGGCCATCGTCGTGCTCGTGCTCATTTCCAGCAATGCCAATTACATCAAGCTGAACATGCCCGCTTCGCTGGGCAAGCATTTTAATCCGGGCGCTTAGCCCTGCCGCGCGTAGGCGCGCCGTCTTCCCCCGCGGCGCGTCGTGCTTTGTCTTTCCGATGGGGGGCCATCACAAGGAAAACCATGTCCAAGAAACTATTGTGCGCCGCCGTCTGCAGTGCTGTGTTGATGCCCGCCATGGCCGCCGCGCCCGCTGCAGCGCCGCTGAATATCGGCTTCGTGTATATCAGTCCCATCGGCGATGCGGGCTGGACCACCCAGCACGACCTGGCCCGCAAGGAAATGGAAAAGGCGCTGGGCAACAAGATCACCACCAAATATGTGGAAAACGTGCCGGAGAGCGCCGATGCGGAACGGGTGATCCGCGACCTGGCGCAAACGGGCAGCAAGCTGGTCATCACGACCTCGTTCGGCTACATGAATCCCACCTTGAAAGTGGCAAAGCAATTTCCTAACGTGAAGTTCATTCACTTGACGGGCTACAAGACGGCACCCAACGTGGCCAATACGAATGCGCGTTTCTATGAAGGCCGCTACCTGGCCGGCGTGCTGGCCGGCAAGATGAGCAAGACCCATGTGGCGGGCTACGTGGCGGCATTTCCCATCCCGGAAGTGTTGCAGGGCGTGAATGCCTTTACGCGCGGCATGCGCAGCGTCGACCCGAAGGCGGAAGTCAAGGTTGTGTGGGTAAACAGCTGGTTCGACCCGGGCAAGGAACGGGACGCGGCCATCACCCTGATCGGCCAGGGCGCCGACGTGGTCACGCACCACACGGACTCGACTGCCGTGGTACAGGCCGCCGAAGAGAAGGGCAAGTATGCGATCGCCTACCACTCGGACATGAAAAAGTACGGGCCGAAGGCGCAGCTGGCCGCCGTGACCCACCATTGGGGCGAGTACTATACGAAACAGGCGCAGGCCGTGCTGGACGGCACGTGGAAAAGCAGCAGCACCTGGGGCGGCATCAAGGATGGCATGGTCAAGCTGGAAGGCATCAATGCCGCCGTGCCCGCCGACGTGAAACAGTTTGTATTGGCGCGTGAGAAAGACTTGGTCGCTGGCAAGCTCAATCCGTTCAGTGCGCCCATCAAGGACAACGACGGCAAAGTGCGCCTGGACAAAGGCGTGCTGGACGATGCGGCGTTGACGAAGATGGATTATTTTGTCGAAGGCGTGGCCGGGAAAGTTTCCGGAAAGTAATAGGTTTGAGTATAAACTTGCTGTAATATTGCCGGAAACGGGAGCAGGGCCGGGAGTACATGCGCATTCCCGGCCCATCCACACTGCAGAGGCTGAAGAAGCCCGTACCGGAGATTGATCCATGGATAGACTGGCAGTATTCAAGATTATCGCGCTGCAAGCGAGCAAGGGCGAGCTGACGTTCCCCGCCAACGTCAAGGCCACCTTGAAGCTGCAGGACGCGCTCGACGACCCCGATTGCCATATCGAAGCGGCCGCCCGCATGGTCATGGCCGAGCCGCTGCTGTCGGCGCGCGTCGTGGCGCTGGCCAACTCGGCCGCCTACAACCGTTCCGGCAATGAAATCGCCAATGTGCGCGCCGCCGTGTCGCGCCTGGGCTTTGCCACCCTGAAATCGATGGTGGCGTCCGTCATCGTGCGCCAGCTGGGCAGCCAGATTACCGATCCGCAATTGCGCGCCAAGGCGGCCAAGCTGTGGGAACACACGGCCCATGTGGCAGCGCTGAGCCAGGTGATCGCCCGCAAGGTCACGCACGTGGACGTGGAAACGGCCATGTTTGCCGCCATCGTGCATGAAGTGGGCGGCTTTTATCTGCTGTCGCGCGCCGAGGAGTACCCCGGTTTGTTGGACGACAATACGGAAGACTGGATCGAATACGGCGAAAAGCTGATCGGCCGCGGCGTGCTGCGCCAGCTGGAAGTGCCGGACCTGGTGCTGCAAGCCGTGGAAGGCATGTGGCATGGCGGCAGCCCGTTCCCGCCGCGCACCCTGGGCGCGACCCTGGTGCTGGCGAACGACCTGGCGCCCGTCGGCTCGCCCCTGCATCCGCCGGAAAGCGCCGCGCGGCGCCAGGCGGCGGCGATGATCGACTTCGGCATCGGCGGCAGCACCCTGCACACCATCCTCGAGGAATCGGCCGAGGAGATCGAATCGCTGGCTGCCGCCTTGCTGGTCTGACGCCGCTTCCATCGCCCATCCCCGCCCTTGCCGCGGGGATTTTTTTCGTCCGCATTTTGCTGCGCTTGCCCCATGGCATACAATCGCCGGCTCGGCTATCCGCCGGACTGACTTCCTCCTCTTATCAAAAGGATCTTATGCAGAAGCTGTTCTCTTCCCTGGCCGTCACGGCGCTCGCTTCCAGCCTGGCGCTGGCGTTTTCCGCGCACGCCGCAGCGCCTGCCGCGCACGGCTTGCCCATCGTGCAGGAAGCGCCGCTGCGCGCCCACCTGGCTTTCCTGTCGAACGATTTACTGGAAGGCCGCGGCACGGGCCAGCGCGGCGCCGACCTGACGGTGGCTTACCTGGAAACGCAGGCGCTGATGGCCGGCTTGCAGCCCGTGCGCGGCAACAGCTACCGCCAGAGCGTGCAGATCGCCGGCGTGAAGTCGCTGCCTGCGGAAAGCAGCCTGCAGGCCGTGGCGGGCGGCAAGGCCGTGCCGCTGGCGTTCGGCCCGGACTGGGTCTGGGCCACGGGCGATTCCGTTGCCGCGCATGCGTTCGACGCGCCGCTGGTGTTCGTCGGCTATGGCATCACGGCGCCGGAAGAGGGCTGGAACGATTTCAAGGGGACCGATGTCAAAGGCAAGATCGTCGTCATGATGGTCAACGATCCGCAGCCGACCGCTGCCGAGCCGAACCGCTTCGCCGGCAAGGCGCTGACGTATTACGGCCGCTGGACGTATAAATTCGAGGAAGCCAAACGCCAGGGCGCCGCTGGCGTATTGCTGATCCATACGAAGCCATCCGCATCGTACGCGTGGAGCGTGGTGCAGAACAGCTGGAGCGGCAGCGAACGGTTCCAGCTGGCGGACCGCACGGCGGGCACGCCGCTGCAAGGCTGGATCACGGAAGACGCGGCCCGCCGCCTGTTTGCGGCCGGAGGCCAGGACCTGGACGCCTTGCGCGCGCAAGCGGAAAGCAAGGACTTCAAGGCTGTCGCGCTCGATGCCAAATTGTCGGGTGAAATGAAGTCGGCCGTGCGCAAGGTGGAACAGTTCAATATCGCCGGCATGGTGCCGGGCACGGACCCGAAACTCAAGGATGAAGCCGTCATCTACAGCGGTCACTGGGACCACCTGGGCAAGCAGGGAGACAGCGGAGATACGATCTACAACGGCGCCGTCGACAATGCCTCCGGCACGGCGGGGCTATTGGCCATGGCGCAGGAAGCCGTCAAGAAACCTGCGAAGCGCACGCAGATCTTCCTGTGGGTGGCGGCCGAAGAGCAGGGCCTGCTGGGCAGCGCCGCCTACGCGGCCGATCCGCTGTGGCCGCTGAACAAGACGGCGGCCGCGCTGAACCTGGACAGCTTGAACTTTGTCGGCGCCACGCACGACATTGGCGCGCAAGGCAGCGAGCGCACGGAACTGGGCGCCATCGCCGCCAAGGTGGCCAAGTCGATGGGCATGCATATCGCCCAAGCCCGTCCCGACTTGGCGGGCGGCTACTTCCGCAGCGACCATTTCAGCTTTGCCAAGGCAGGCGTGCCCGCGTTTTCCATCAATGGCGGGCGCGAATACATCAAGGACGTGGAAGCGTCGAAAGCCAAGGCGGCCGCGTATGGCCCCCGCTACCATCAAGTGACCGATGAGTACGATGCCAGCTGGGATCTGTCCGGCATGACGCAGCAGGCGCAGTTCACCCTGAATTTGGGACAAGCCGTGGCGAATGGCGCGGCGATGCCGGCCTGGAAGGCGGGCGACGCGTTTGGCAAGGCGCGCGAGCAGGCCGCCAAATAAGGGAGAACAAGTCGGATCAGGCGTAGGTCGGATTAGCTCGCAGAGCGTAATCCGACAACACCATGGTCCGTGCCAACAATGTAGTCGGATTACAGCCCTGCGGTCCTAATCCGACCTACACCCGTTCCAGCCTGCGCTGCGTGTGGCGGTACTTGCTCCACACCAGCAGCATCAACAGCGGCATGGCGCCGCCCACCATGCACAGGGCTGGCCAGCCGCCGGCCGCATAGCTGGCACTGGCCAGCGCCGAGCCAGCGGAGGCGCCGATGAAGCCGCCCGCGATGAAGACGGTGGTGACGCGCGCCCGCGCATGCGGCGCCAGCTTATAGATGATGGACTGGTGCGTCACTTGCAGGCCCATCACGCCCATGTCCAGCAGCACGATGCCAATCAACAAGAGCACCAGCGAATGGGCGCCAAAGCCGATCAGGGCCCAGCCCGCGATGGAAGCGACGGCCAGCAGCCACGTGGCCTGGCGCGCATAGCCGCGGTCGGCCATGCGGCCCGCCGTGTTGGCGGCGAATGCGCCGGTGGCGCCCGCCAGGCCGAACAGGCCGATCTGCATTTCCGAGTAGTGGTACGGCGCGCCGCTGAGCAGGAAAGTCAGGCCCGTCCAGAAGACGCTGAAGGTACCCAGGCCCAGGCCCGAGAACAGGGCACGCTGGCGCAGCAGCGGTTCCTGGCGGATGATGTCGGCCAGCGAGGCCATCAGCTTGCCGTATTGCAGCGTGCCCCGTGGCGCCTCGTTCGGCAGGATGCGGCGCAGCATGACGAGCAGGGCCGCGACGACGATGGCGGCCAGCACATACACGGTGCGCCAGCCGCCGCTGATCTGCGACACCGTGCCGGACACGGTGCGCGCCAGCAAGATACCCAATAACAAGCCCGTCATCACGGTGCCCACCATGCGGCCCCGGCTGTGATCGGGCGCATACGAGGCCACCATGGCCGTCACCACCATCAGGGCGCTGGACGTAATACCCATCAAGACGCTGGCGATGGCAAAGACGACAATGTTCTGGCTGGTGGCGGCCAGCAGCAGGGCGCCGATCTTGGCGATCAGCATCCACGTCAGCAGCTTGCGGCGGTTCAGCACGTCGCTGAGCGGGACTAAAAAGACGATGCCCAGCACGTAGCCGATCTGCGTGGCCGTCACCAGGTAGCCGGCTTGCGGCACGCTGACGCCAAACGAGGCGGCCAGCATGGACGTGAGCGGCTGTACATAGTAGAGGCTGGCGACGAGCACGCCGGCGGACAGGGCGAACAGAAGGATGCGGGTCGACGTCAGCAGGGTGCTGGCATCGACGGTCGTTGGTGCGGATTTCATGCGAGACAACTTTCTTGGAATGACGCTTTTGGATGAGCATCATAGCGGGGCTGCGCATTTCTTGCCGGAGGTGCCCGATTTTGCGGCGCACGCCGGATAAAAAAATCCCGGCGATCGTTGCCGACGGCCGGGAAAAGGGTATATGGGGATATACCGGGGGAGAAAGACAAAACGGGTTCTCAACCTGCTGTTCGTCGTTGCTTGCGGCCTGCGATGCTCGCCGCCCCGGCGGCGCCATGCATCCGCACAGTGCCGCGTCTCATCCACAACTGACTGCCGCTCGCGACAGCTTAGAAAGCGTTTTTTATGAACGTTGCGCCAGTTCCGCATGCACCTGCGCCGTGATCTCATACGAGCGCAAGCGGTGCGGGTGCTCGAAGATCTGCGACGTGATCATCAGCTCGTCGGCGCCCGTCTCGGCGATGAAGGCGGCCATCTTCGCCTTGACGGTGTCCGGCGCGCCGATGGCCGTGCATGACAGCACGGAATCGAGCATGGCGCGTTCCTGCGGGCCCAGCTGCTCCAGGTAGCCGGGCACGGGCGGCTGCAGGCGCGACGGGCGGCCCGTGCGCAGGTTGACGAAGGCTTGCTGCATCGAGGTGGCGCGCAGGTGCGCCTCGGCATCCGTATCGGCCGCAAACACGTTAAAGCCCAGCATCACGTACGGCTTGGCCAGCTGCTTCGATGGCTTGAAATGCTCGCGGTAATATGCCACGGCCTGCATCATCATTTGCGGCGCGAAGTGCGAGGCGAACGCGTACGGCAAGCCCAGGTGGGCGGCCAGCTGGGCGCCGAACAGGCTCGACCCGAGTATCCACACTGGCACCTTCGCGCCCTTGCCGGGCACGGCCAGCACGCGCTGGCGCGGCTCGTCGGACATATAGTCGATCAACTCCAGCACGTCCTGCGGGAACTGCTCGGCGTCCGACTGCAAGTCGCGGCGCAGGGCGCGCGCCGTCGTCTGGTCGGAACCGGGCGCGCGGCCCAGGCCCAGGTCGATGCGGCCCGGGTGCAGCGCTTCCAGGGTGCCGAACTGTTCCGCGATGACCAGCGGCGAATGGTTGGGCAGCATCACGCCGCCCGCGCCCACGCGGATGGTCTTGGTGCCGGCAGCCACGTGGGCGATCACCACCGCCGTGGCGGCGCTGGCGATGCCGGGCATGCCGTGGTGTTCGGCCAGCCAGTAGCGGTTGTAGCCCCAGCGTTCGCCGTGCTGCGCCAGGTCGAGGGTGTTCTTGAACGACTGGCTGGCGTCGCTGCCTTCGGCGATGGGGGCCAGGTCGAGTATGGAAAATGGGATCATGGTAGCGATATCGGGACGTGGTGAGAAATCACAATGGACGATTTGTCTATTCCCTGATGGCAGCAGGGTCAGCCATGGCAGGAAAGACAGCTTGCGCACATCATAATGCGAATCGGGATTTTGCGTACTGATCGGTAAAAAACTCGTGTTGATTGGAAAGCGGGCAGGGGAATGCTAGAGTGGGCCTTCCTATTTTCCATGCCGCCCCATGTTCAAGAAATTCGCCCGCCTGTCCCTTTTCAGCTTGCTGATCCCCTCCGCTGTCTCCGTTCACGCCGCTCCCGTCAGCCCGCTGGCGCAGGACACGGCCCGCTACGCGCTGGCCACCTATCCCGAGCCGCTGATCGCCAGCCTGGCACAGATGATCAGCTTTAATACGGTGGCAGACCCGGCCGTGCCATTCGCCGACAATCCCCAGCACACGGGCTTCAAGCGCTACCTGGCGCAAGAGGCGCGGCGCCTGGGCTTTGATTTCCACGACCACGGCCACGTGGTGGTGATCGGCATGGGCAGCGGCAGCGAGCGCGTGGGCGTGATCACGCATGGCGACGTGCAACCCGTGAATCCCGCCAAATGGGTCCGCTCGCCGTTCGAGCTGGACCGCACCAGCGAACCGGGAAAATTGGTGGGACGGGGCACGGAAGACGACAAGGGGCCCATCGCCACGGCCCTGTACGCGATGAAGGCCATCCAGGACAAGCGCGTGCCGCTGAGCAAGCGCATCGAGCTGTACGTCTACATGGCCGAGGAATCGGACTGGGAACCGTTGAAGCAATTCCTCAAGACCCATACGCCGCCGCAAGTGAACATCACCCTGGACGCGGAATACCCGGTGGTGACGGCCGAGAAGGGCTATGGTTCCATCAAGCTGGCCTTGCCGCAACGCACGGCCATGCCGTCCGCTGGCGGTGCCGTGCTGACGAGCTTGACGGGCGGCTTTTTCGCCAGCCAGATCCCGGAAGACGCGCAAGCCGTCATCACGCGCGCGCCGCTGGCGCTGGAAGCGGCGATCCGCGCCCGGGCATCGCAGCAACAGGGCATGCGCTACAGCTATGCCCGCGAAGGCGACACCTTGACGGTGACGGCGCTGGGCGTGTCGGCCCACTCGTCGAAACCGGAAGATGGCGTCAACGCCATCAGCATGCTGGCCGATGCGCTGGCCGTGCAGCCGTGGCAGGGCACCCAGGCGGCCGACATGCTGTCGTTCCTGAATGAACTGGTGGGCACGGGTATCTACGGTGAGCGCTTTGGCCAGATCGCCTACCGCGATGGCTTCATGGGACCGATGACGGTGGCGCCGACGGTGCTCAAGCAGCATGGCGGCGAGCTGGAACTGAACATCAACCTGCGCCGTCCGCAAGGCAAGGCAGCCGACGTGCTGCAGCGGCAAGTGATGGCCGCTTTCGATGGCTGGAAGGCGCGGCGCCAGGTGCCGGCCACTTTACAGGCGCAGATCGGCGAGCCGTGGCTGCAGACGGCGGCGCCGCAGATTCCCACCTTGCTGTCCGTCTTCGCACATTACACGGGCATCGCCCATCCCCAGCCGGTGGCCATCGGCGGCGGCACCAATTCGCGGCTGTTCCCGAACGCCGTCAGCTTTGGCCCGGCCATGCCGCACACCGTGTACACGGGACATTCCGAACATGAATTCATCACGGAGAAACAGTTGCTGCTGAACTTGCAGATGTACACGGCCGTGCTCATCGAATTGGCCCAATAGCCGCTTGAAATTGGTCAAATAGCCGCTTGAAAAAATAAGCGGAAGTCATAGACTGCAAGCCTGAGATGAAAGAGACGTAAGGGCCGAACTTTTTTAGCGGATGCGGGTCTTACGTCTCCAGGTACGCAAGGGGGCAGTCATGCATCAACAGCATACAGTGTGGTCGCGGGCGTGGTCAGTGGCGAGGTGGCGGGCAGGAGCGCCGTCATGAACTGGCCGCTGGAACTGGAAGTGGCGCACAAGCTGGCGCAGATGCGTGGCTGGCTGGAACAGGAACGGGCGGGGGCCGTACGCCTGCGTGGCGTGGACTGGTTTGCCTGGGCCACGGCGGGCGCATCGAACAGCCATTGCCAGACGGCCGAGTGCGGCTGTGCGGAAGTGCTGGTCACGCGCGATGCGGCCTACATCCTCACCGATGAGGCGGAAGCTGCGCGCATGCGCGAAGAAGAAGTGCGCGGGCCGTGGACGTGGCAAGTGTCGCCCTGGATGCAGCCGCAGCTGTACGAATTGCGCGAGCATTTCGTGCAGCATGCGGCCGGCGGCGCTCCCGTCCTGTCGGACCGGCCGGGCTTGCATGAACGCAGCCTGCCCGTCTGCCTGCGCGAAGAGCGGCTGGTGTTGCTGGAGTCGGAGCAATTGCGCTACCGGCAAGTGGGCCAGCTGGCCGCCGGCGCGGCGGCGGATGCGCTGCGCCAGGCCCGCCCCGACTGGAGCGAACAGGAACTGGCTGCCGCCTGCGTGCGGGCGTTGTGGTTGCGCGGCTTGCAAGCCGTCCATGTGCTGGCCAGCGGCGCGGATCGCCAGCGCCGCTACCACCGCGCGCCGCCCGCCCATGTCATGCTTGGCACGCAGGCCGTGCTGGCCCTGTGCGCGCGGCGCTTCGGCCTGTGCGCCAGCCTGAGCCGCCAACGGCGCTTCGCTCCCGCGCCGCACTCCGCCAGTAGCGGCATTGGCGGTGTCAGTGGCGCCGCGCACGCCATGGACGATGCCGATGCCGCCATGCTGGCGCTGGAAGCCGTGGCGCTCGACGCTTGCGAGACGGGCCATGCACTGAGCATGGTGTACCACGCGCTCGACAGCGCCTATGCCTATGCGGGACAGCCCGACACGGTGCGCACCCGGCGCCAGGGCGGCATCCACGGCTATCTGGCGCCGGAAGTGGCGGCCGGTGCGCACACGGAAATCCTCCTCAAGCGCGGCATGGCCCTGGCCTTCCATCCCAGCTTGCCCGGCAGCACGGTGGAAGATACCTTCCTGCTCGACGGCGGCCAATTGCACAACCTGACGCACGATCCATCCTGGCCGTCGGCCGTGGTGCAGGGACGCCGACGGCCGCTGACGCTGGCGCTGGCTTAGGCTTGCATGTGGCCGTGCGCGTGGCGAGTATGGAGTACGCGTACCGGATTGCAGACGCAGATGCGGAATGCAGATGCAGATGCGATGCATACGCGGACTCATACGCGGACTCATATGCGGACGCATACGCGGACACATGCGCGGAAGCATACGAAATTAGCTCGAAATAAGCGTATATGGCGTATATGAAATTAAGAAAAGACGCATACGCAGTGATACGCAGTCATGCGAAATGAGAATGCAGGCTCGTACATCCACTCATATGCACTCATATGAAATGAGAATGCAGACGCATGGAAATGCAGCCTCATCGCGTACCAGCGCTCTCGAACCCAAGCCGAACCCCGGCCCTCTGCAATCGTTCGCCCCGCCGTCCGCGTGCCCGGCAGCGGCAGTGCGCGGACGCGCGTGTCGGGCATCGGCTTGGCGCGGCGATATCAGTAGCGCTGCATCACGCCCCGCTGCACGCTGACCCGGTCGCCGATCTGGAAGGCGGGCTGGGTATTTTGCACAAAGGTGCGCGTCGTGCCGTCGTCCAGGCGCAGGGTAACGCGGTACATCATGCTGCCCGTGGCGCTCGACGTGGTGCCGGCAGTGCCAGAGCTGCCCGCCTGCATGTCGCCACTGCTCTGATCCATGCCGCGCGGTACGGCATCGATCGATTGCACGGTGGCCGAGCTGATGTTCAGGCCGGATTGGCCTGTATCGCTGCTCGCGCTGTTGCTCGCGCTGTTGCCCATATTGTTGCTCGTGTTGCCAGTTGTGCTGCTGCTCATGGCGTTGCCGGTATCGCCGGCGCTGCTGCTGGTGGTGCTGGCCGTGCGACCGGCGGGCGTGGTGCCGGCCGGTGCGGCGTAGGTCTCGCCGCTGGTGCTGCGGGCCATCGTAGTGTCGTCCGTGGAATGGCAGGCGGCAAGCAGGGTACACAGAACGCCAGCCAGCAGCAGGGTGTTTTTCGATCTCATCTTGGTCTCCTCATGGTCGGGCACAAATGATCAGCATCCGTGGTGATGCGGATAGCGGCGATTGCTGCTTGTAAGAACACGGGGAGTGGGAGACGTTCGATGGCTGTCATTGCTGATTGAGCTAGATCAACTGGACAACTGTTGTGCTTGGTATTGTGATGTTCGGTGTGCTCGCACCGTTCCTCACTGCTCAACCAGGAGAAAAAATGTCATCAGGTCCTACCGCAAAACTGATCGATGAGTTGGTGCTGGCCGTCGGCGGCGCCGCCCACGATGCCCGTGCGCGCCACGTGCTGGCCCAGGCCTTGCACGGGCTGGTGCGCGTGGCGCGCTCGGAGCAGTTGCTGGACATGCAGCGCGATGCGGCACGCGCCGTGGGCGCGCATGGCCGGCGCGAGACGCGCGCGCTGTTGCGGCGCCTGGGCACGCAGGGCGCGCGCAGCAGCCAGGGCCAGTTGCCGCTGGAATTGCTGGTCAGCGAAACGGACCGCAGCTGACGCTGGCCGCGCCTTGCGCAGGCTCAGGCTTCGGGCAGGGGCGCCGTCTTGCCCAAGGCGGCGTTGACCAGCCGCGGCCACAGGAACGTCAGCAGCAGGGACACCACCGCCGCGGCTGCAATATCGACCAGCCAGTCGTGCACGGAGCCGTGCCGGTAGGGCAGGAAACTCTGGATGAACTCATCCAGCGCGCCCATGGCCGCCACCGTCAGCAGGGACAGCAGGGCGCGGCGCGCCATGCCGCCCGCCGTGCCGCTGAACAGGATCAGGGTCAGCACGCCATAGCCGAACGAGTGCAGCACGCCGCCCGACGCATATTCGCCCACGTCGGCGCGTACGCCCGGGATGTCGCCGATCAAGATGACCAGCAGGTACAGCACCAGCGCCGTGCGGTAGCGCAGGCGCCGGTAGTGGTCGGCAAAGCAGAGTTGCAGCAGTGTGGCGGGCATGGCGCGTGAGAAAGTAGGGGAAAGCCGCAACCATATCATGGGCCTCGCGTGGCTTCCTGTTTTTGCGCAAGAGCTTTCCGTTCAGGCAAAAAAAAGGCCCGCGGGGGCGCGGGCCAAAAACCCAAATGAAATGGGTCAAGAGTTGAGAGTTGCTCGGTACTAACCATGTCGCCCGGCCTGCCGGCGCCACGGTCCTGAAAGGGAGTGGTGTGCCATGGCGGCACACCTGTCTGTAGTCAGGCATATCGGTTGCCTGTACAGCAGATGAAGCAAGTATAGGGGGCGAAAATGACGGGGCTATGACACGACGCAACATTTTTTTTGCGGAATGCTTATTTGTGCTGGAAGCGGGCGGCCGTGGTCGATCTGGCCATGTTTCAGGAGTGACAGCAAAAAAAAAAGCCCGCTGGTGAAAGCGGGCTTAAAACTATTTTCTTGGAGGAGAATAGTGGAGACAGGTGCATTATGCTGCGTCGCACGATATGTGTCTAATGGTCTTTTCAGATATCCATTATCGTTTTTTGATATAACTGTCCCTCTTCCCTCTCAATCCTTGACGGCCACCGTGTAGTTCAACGCCATGCGCCCGCCGTCGACATAGATGGTCTGGCCCGTCATGTAGGTGGCGTCGTCGCTGGCCAGGAAGGCGGCGATGCCGGCCACTTCTTCCGGTTCGCCGCAGCGGCCCAGCGGCGTGCGCGACAGGATCGTGTGGCGCGCTTGCGGGCTCGACAGCACTGCCTGCTTGGCCAGTTCCGTCAGGATCGTGCCGGGGCCGATGCCGTTGACGCGCACGCCGTGCGGCGCCAGGTTCAGGGCCATGACCTTGGTCAGCTGGTTGATGGCGCCTTTCGACACCACGTACGGCACCTGGTTGGGGATGGCCAGTTCCGCGTTGACGCTGGACATGTTGATGATGCAGCCGCTGTTGCGCTTGACCATTTCGCGCGCCACGGCCTGGCCGCACAGGAACATCGATTTCAGGTTGATGCGCATGACGCGGTCGAAATCGTCTTCGCAGACGTCGAGGAAATCGGCCGCATGCGTCACGCCCGCGTTGTTGACGAGGATATCGATGTGGCCGAAGCGGGCCAGGGTTTCCTTCAGCATGGCGTCGACATCCGCCTTCTGGCTGACGTCGGCGCAGAAGAAGCGCGCCTGCGGACCCAGCGCGGCGGCCGCCTGCGCGCCTTCTTCCTTGATGTCGACCAGCATCACGTGCGCGCCTTCGGCGATCAGGCGGCTGGCGCAGGCCAGGCCGATGCCTTGCGTGGCGCCCGTGACGATGGCGGTTTTATTGACTAGTTTCATGTGTTCTCCTCGGTGGCTGGGGCGCGCTGCCATTGTGCGCGGCAATGGCAGATTTTAATCCCTGGACAGGAATCAGAGGAGGATGGGTTCGTTCGGCAGCTGGTTGCCGCGCGTGCCGTTGGCGGGGAAGTGACTTTGCAGCAAGGTATTGAGTTGTGCCAGTGCGTCCAGGGTGCTGTCATGGTAATTGCCATCCTTAAAACCCCTGGTCATGGTGCGGCACACGGCTTGCCATTGCTCGGGCGTCACGCGGCGGCCCACGTTGCGGTCCGCCACGATGTCGACCTGGTGTTCGGCCAGGTTGATATAGATGAGCACGCCAACATTGTCTTCCGTATCCCACACGCCATACTGGGCAAACAGTTCGCGCGCCCGCTCGCGGTTGCTCACGCCCTGGTAGGCCATGCCTGGCGTCAGTGCCGCTTCGACGATCAGGCGCACTTCCGCCTGGTGCATGGTTTCGCCATCGGCGATGACGTTTTCGATGGCTTTCAGGGTGCGTTCCGGAAACGCCTGGCGCGCCGTCGCCGGCGTGCCGCGTAAATGTTTCAAGGCGCGTCCGCAGCGTTGTCCAAACGATAGTTGTTTTGTCATTACCAGTCTCCCGAGGCGCCGCCGCCGTCAAAACCGCCGCCGCCGCCGCCAAAACCGCCGCCGCCACCGCCTCCAAAGCCGCCACCGCCGCCGAAACCGCCACCGCCGCCCCGGTTGTTCAGCGCCTGGTTCAGGATGCTGCCCAGTACCACGCCCGTGGCGCCGCTGGACCAGTTGCTGCCGCGCTGCAGGCGCGTGGGACCGCCGCGCGAGCGGAACAGGGTCAGCACGACGAGAAAGCCGAAGAACAGCAGCGGCAGCCAGAAGGTCAGGCCGCCTGCCTCCACGGTGGCCGGCGCCCTTTGCTGCGCCGGGGCGGGAAATTGTTCCTGGTTCAGCAGGGTGGCGATCGCGCCCACGCCGGCCACCAGGCCGCCATAGAAATCGTTCTGCTTGAAATGCGGGGCGATGACGTCCTGCAGGATGCGTTTCGACTGGGCATCCGTCAGCACGCCCTGCACGCCGCGGCCCGCCTCGATGCGCAGGCGGCGCAGGGCCGGCGGATTGTCTTTCGCCACCATCAGCAGCACGCCGTCATCGACGCCCTTGCGGCCCAGCTTCCAGGCATCCGTCACGCGGATGCTGTACTGCTCGATGGCTTCGGGCGCCGTGCTCTTGACCAGCAGCACGGCGATCTGGCTGCCCGTCTTGGCTTCGTAGTCGGCCAGCACGCCTTCCAGCGCCGCTTTCTGCCGGGCGTCCAGCATGCCGGCGTCGTCCGTCACGCGCGCCGCCAGCGGCGGCACGGGGACGAGATCCTGCGCGCCGGCAGGCAAGGCTGTCCACAGCAGCAGCGCCGTGGCCAGCGCCGCGAGGGAGGACCAGGCTTTCATCTTATTTGCCGAAGTCGACGGTTGGCGCGGTCGAGATGGCTTTTTCATTTTCCACCGTGAACGATGGCTTGACCTTGTAGCCGAAGATCATGGCCGTGATGTTGTTCGGGAAGCTGCGCGCATGCACGTTGTAATCCTGCACGGCGGCGATGTAGCGCTGGCGCGCCACGGTGATGCGGTTTTCCGTGCCCTCCAGCTGCGACTGCAGGTCGCGGAAGCTGGTGTCGGCTTTCAAGTCGGGATATTTCTCGGACACCACCATCAGGCGCGACAGGGCCGATGACAGTTGCCCCTGCACTTGCTGGAATTTCTCGAAGGCGGCCGGGTCGTTCAGCACTTCGGGCGTGATCTGGAAACTCGTGGCGGCGGCGCGCGCCTTGGTCACCGCTTCCAGTGTTTCCTTTTCATGCGTGGCATAGCCCTTCACGGTATTCACCAGGTTGGGGATCAGGTCGGCACGGCGCTGGTACTGGTTGACCACTTCGCCCCAGGCGGCCTTGGTAGCCTCGTCCTTGCTCTGGAAATCGTTGTAGCCGCAGCCCGTCAGGATGCCGGCCAGGACGGTGACGCTCAGCGCCAGGCGCAGCCATTTGGTGAATTGATTGGTGATTTGCATGATGGGTTCCGTGCGGAGTAAGGGAGGTGAGGCAAATATACCTGAAACGGCCGCAGATGTCGGTTTCATAAGCCCGCCGTGCCCGCCATGCCGTGCCGCCGTCCATTCCTGCTTTGCCGCCTTGCCCTGTTTTCCGTGTGTGCGTGGGGAAATTACCACATAGAAATAATTGATATATCAGATATGTCATTGTGATATATTAGATAAAAACATATCAACAAATCAAGCTTGGAGACACCCATGCACAAATCCCTGATGCCGTGGCGCCCGTGCCGCGCCTCGTCCACGATCTTGCTGGCCAGCCTGACCGTGGCGACGATGCTGGCCGCTTGCGGCGGCGGCAGCGCGGCCACCACAGATGCGCCCGTTGCCGTGGCGCCAACGCCAACGCCAACGCCAGTGCCGACGCCCACGCCAACGCCTGTGCCCACGCCGACGCCAGCGCCAGTGCCAGACCCGGTCCCGGTCCCCACGCCCGTGCCGCCGCTCGTCGCCACCCCCGCATCCCTGTGGCCGGCGGCGGCCCGCGCCGATGCGGCGCTGGCGGGGCTGGAGCCCGTCTTGCCGGCCACCGTGTGCGCCAGCGTGGCCGCCAGCCTGGCCAGGAACGCGTCAGGCTTGCTGGACGCGGCCGTGGATGCGGCGCCGGCCGCGTCCCAGCCCGACGCGGCGCGCCTGCAGGCGGCATTGACGGCGTGTCCCGCGGGCCAGGCCGTCAAGCTGGTGGCGGGCGCGCAGGGGCAGGACGCCTTTCTGTCAGGCCCCTTGAGCCTGCCTTCCGGCGTCAGCCTGTGGATCGACGGCGGCGTGACCCTGTTCGCGTCGCGCCGCCCGGCCGATTACCAGATCGCCGGCAAGAACGCCTGCGGCGAGGCGTCCGCCAGCGACAATGGCTGCCTGGCATTGCTGACCACCACGCCGAACGGCAATGGCCTGTATGGCGAGGGCGTGATCGACGGACGGGGCGGCGCCGTGCTGACATCGGGCGCCTATGCGGGCAAGCTCAGCTGGTGGGACGTGGGCGCGCTGACGAAGACGGGCGGCAGCGCCATGTCCAGCCAGAACAATCCCCGCCTGGTGCAGGTGAACAATGGCAGCAAGTTCACCGTCTACCAGCTGACCTTGCAGAACGGGCCGAAATTCCATTTCGTCTCCAGCGGCGTCGACGGCTTGACGGTGTGGGATGCGAAGGTGCTGTCGCCGACGCTTGCGTATTCCGCGCCCGGCCATGCCTGCCCGGCCGCCAGCATGCCGGTCGTGTCCGGCTCGCCCAACCTGAGCACGCCCAGCACCTGCTTTACGCCCGAGACGGTGAAGAATACGGATGGCATCGATCCGGGCCAGTCGAAGAACGTGCTGATCGCCTTCAATCACATCAGCGTGGGCGACGACGGCATCGCCGTCAAATCGCACACCAGCAAGATCGGCCCCGTGGCGAATCTGCGCATCTGGCACAACCGCCTGTACTTCACGCATGGCATGTCGATCGGCAGCGAGACGGACAGCCATGTCGATGGCGTCAGCATCCGCGACCTGGCCATCGATGGCTTTGACATGAGCGCCACCAGCGGGTTCCGCATCAAGACGGACGACAGCCGGGGCGGGGAAGTGAAAAATGTCACGGTGGACGGCATGTGCGCGCGCCGCGTGCAGCAGCCGATCGCCATCGACAGTTATTACGGCGACGCTGCCGATGCCAAGGCGGCCTTGCTGCCCAACTTGCACGACATTGCCGTGCGCAATTTCCGCTACCTGGACACGCCCGGCTCGCGCTTCAACGGCAGCAAGGCCTTGCTGCTGTTGCGCGGCTACCAGTCGGCCGCGCAGACGAATCCCCTCTACAACATTACTTTTGACAACGTCGTCTTCGACAGCTTGCCGGGCTGGGCCGCGACGAAGATCGGCCAGGCCGTGCCGTCGAACGCGGCGCTGGCGATGGGGCCGGGCACCGTCTCGTTTGCCAGCCTGCTGACCGCTGCCGCGGGCGTGAACCAGTTCAGCGTGGCGGACCGGCGCAGCGCTTCGGCCGCGCCCCACGACTGCAGCGCGGCGTTTGTCAATTTCCCCGCCAGCAATGCGCCCATGTCCGTGCCTTGACAGGGACGGCACCCAGGTTTTCATGACGGCGCGCAGACGCCGGATGTTGCACCGAGTAAGACCATCATAAAAAAGGAGACAAGTGTGTTTATAGATATGAAGAAATCCCGCATGGCGGCCATCCTGTCGGCCATGCCCGCCTTGCTGGCCCTGTCCGCGTGCGGCGGCGGCAGCGACAGCGCTGGCGCCACGCCGGCCGCCCTCGCTGCCGTGCAGGTCAGCCAGAGCGTCGACCGCAGCAGCGCATCGGTGGGCGACCGCATCACGTGGACCATGACCGCCAGCAACAAGGGTGCCGGCGCCACGACGGGCGCCGTGACCCTGGTGTCCAGCGTGCCCGCCAATATCAGCGGCATCAGCGTGACGGCCACGGGCGCCAGCTGCGGCCCCGCCGTCAGCACGCTCACCTGCACCATCCCCGAGGGTCTGGCCGCCGGCGCCAGCGCCAGCGTGGTGCTGTCCGCCACGGCCACGGGCGCGGTCAAGCTGGCCAGCAATGTGGTGGCCAGCGGCCCTGACGCGCCCGCATGCGCCACGCCGGCCGCCTGCGCCACGGCCACCGATGTGACGGTGGCGGCCGTGCCGAACGTCAGCGTGACGGCCAGCGTCGACAAGGCCAGCGCCATCGTCGGCGACAAGCTGGCGTGGACCATCAAGGCCAGCAATGGCGGCAACGCGGCCACGACGGGCGCCGTGACCCTGGCGACCAGTTTGCCGGCCGGTATCAGCGGCGCCAGCGTGACGGCCACGGGCGCCAGCTGCGCCGCCATCACCGGCAATAGCCTGAACTGCAGCATCGCCGCCGGCCTGGCGCCGAATGCCAGCGCCAGCGTGGTCGTCACCGCCAGCGCGGCGGCGGCGGGCAGCCTGGCCACGACGGTGGTGCCAGCCGGCGCGAATGCCAGCTGCGCCACGCCGGCCGCGTGTACCACCAGCACCAGCGTGACGGCCACGGCCATGCCCAAGGTGCTCGTCAGCAGCACGGCCGACAAGGCCACGGCCAACGTGGGCGATACCATTACCTGGACGATCAAGGCCGTCAACAGCGGTTCCGGCCCGACCACGGCGGCGTTCACCCTGGTCGATACCTTGCCGGCGAGTGTCAGCGGCGTGACGGTGACGCCGGCGGGCGCCAGCTGCGGCGCACCGGGCGCCAATCTCAGCTGCAGCGTGCCGGCCGGCCTGGCCGTGGGCGCCACGGCCAGCGTGCGCATCGCCGCCGTGGCGGGTGCCGCGGGCAGCCTGGTCAACACCGTGACGCCGGGCGCTGGCGCCAGCTGTGCCACGGTCGCCGATTGCACCAGCACGACCGTGGTGGCGTCGCCCGTGGTGGCATCGACGGCGACGCGGCCGCAACTGGACGCCGCCACCGCGGCCCCGCTGACGCCCGTGAAATACCTGGCGCAGGGCGGCAAGAGCTTGCCGATGAGTTCCTTGCCGGTGGATAACTGGGACCCGACGGCCGGTGTTGGCGACGTCAGCACGTTTACGGCGCAATTCACCGTGGATGCGGCCGGCAAGAGCGACGCCAGCAATTTCGTCACGGTCCAGGCGGCCATGGATGCGGCCATTGCACTGGGCAATAAAGTGCCCCCCGTGTTTATCCGCGTCAAGCCTGGCACTTACCGCGAAACCGTCTGCCTGCCCAGCAGCGGCACGCCGGCCATCCGCTTGTATAGCCTCGACAGCGATGCCTCGCACACGGTGATCGTGTTTAACAACGGCAACCCGACTGTCGATGCGTCCAAGACCAACGGCAACAAGTGCAACAGTTCGCCGGCCAACCCCATCGGCACCAGCGGCAGCGCCACCTTTGCCGTGAATGCGGCCGATTTCCAGGCGAAAAACATTACGTTCGCCAATGACTACGTGAAAGGCAGCTTTGCCGGCAGCAACCAGTCGGCCGTTGCACTGATGACGCAGGGCGACAAGATCGTGCTGGAGAATGTGCGCCTGCTGGGCCATCAGGACACGTTCTACATGAAGAGCGGCAATATCGACCAGGTCTCGCGCATCTACGTCAAGGACAGCTATATCGAGGGCGACGTGGACTTCATCTTCGGACGCGGCACGGCCGTGCTGGACAATTGCACCATCCATACCCTGAACACGGGCAATGGCAACGGCTATGTCACGGCGGCCAGCACGGATTACCGCAACAGCTACGGCTTCCTCATCACCAACAGCCGCTTCACGGCGGAAACGGGCACGCCGACGGGGCAGATCTACCTGGGCCGCGCCTGGGACGAGGGCGTCTCCAGCCTGGCCGCGTATGGCGCCACCTCGCCGAATGGCCAGGTCGTCATCCGCAATTCGGTGTTGGGCGAGCACATCCGCAAAGCCGATCCGTGGGGCGAATCCACGGCCACGCGTCCCTACAGTTCCGTGCCGTCGGGGGCCTTGCCGGCGAATCGCCTGTTTGAATATGGCAATACGGGTCCCGGCAATGGCAACTAGGGGCACAGGGGCCTAAGCGCCCGTCCACCGCGCCGCGCTGGCCTGCAGGCAAGCGCGGCGCTGTCGCGGCGGCCCCGCGACGCGTTACAATACGGGGTTTGCAACTGAATATAGAAGGTGTGCCGTGAATTTCATCAATAAATTATCCGCCGCATGGACGGCCAATAATTCCCTGCTGTGCGTGGGCCTGGACCCCGACCTGGCGAAACTGCCGGCCGAACTGCGCGACGCGCCCGATGGAATCACCACCTTTTGCACGCGCATCATCGACGCCACGGCCGACCTGGCCTGCGCCTTCAAGCCGCAGATCGCCTATTTTGGCGCGCTGGGCGCGGAAAAGCAGCTGGAAGACATCTGCCGCTACGTGCGCGAACATTATCCGCACATCCCGCTGATCCTCGACGCCAAGCGGGGCGACATCGGCGCCACGGCCACGCAGTACGCGCGCGAAGCGTTCGAGCGCTACGGCGCCGACGCCGTCACCGTCAACCCCTACATGGGCGAGGATTCGCTCGACCCCTACCTGGCGTGGGCAGACCGCGGCGTGATCATCCTGTGCCGCACCTCGAACCCGGGCGGCTCGGACCTGCAATTCCTCGACACGGATGGCGTGCCCCTGTACCAGCGCGTGGCGCGCCTGGTGGCCGAGAAGTGGAACAAGAACGGCCAGTGCGCGCTCGTCGTCGGCGCCACCTTCCCGGAAGAACTGGCGCAAGTGCGCGCCATCGTCGGCGACATGCCGCTGCTGGTGCCCGGCATCGGCGCCCAGGGCGGCGACATTGCCGCCACCGTCGGCGCTGGCCGGACGGCCAATGGCATGGGCATGATGATCAGCTCATCGCGCGCCATCATCTACGCCACGCCGCAAGCGGGCGAAGACTTCGCCGACGCGGCCCGCCGCGTGGCCATCGAAACGCGCGATGCGATCAATGCGCACCGTTCGGTTTAAATTGCATGCATAAAAAATGCCGGGCTAGCCCGGCATTGTTCATTGGTCGGTCGGCTTGGCCGCATGGCGTAAGCCGACATGAGTCGTCGTCGGCACTTGTCGGATTACGCTTCGCTAATCCGACCTACCCGACTTCGGTGTAACTAATCGCGCATGGGCGCGACCAGCTCCGCGTAGTCGTACAGCTCGCCCAGAATCTCTTCTCCCCGCTCATCGACCGATTCCGACAAGGTATCGATTTCTGTAAACAGCATTTCGATGGTGCGGGCACCGCCGTCGCCGTCGAACAGGCGGGCGGCGCGGTGCTGTTCCCAGCGCAGGCTTTCCGCTTCGCTCAGCGTTTGCGGGAAATTGCGGGCGCGGTAGCGGAACAGCAGTTCCTGCAGGCGCTCGTCGGCGAACGACGGGCGGGCCGTGGCCAGCTTGGCCGGCGTGTCGCGGCGCAGGGATTCGAGCAGGCGGCGGTCATCGTTGCTGACAAAACCATTGTACAAATCCTCATCCACGTCCAGGGCCGTGCTGGCGCCCGGGCGCTGGAACACTTCGGCCCAGATCGCATCCATGTTGGGCGCCGAGGCGGCCAGCCGGGCGTTGACCTTGGCGGCATCCACGTCGATGCCCCATTGCGCCGCCATGGCGGGCGACAAGGTCTTTAAGTTGCCCACCAGCATGGGTGACTTGTTCAGGTGCACGCTTTTCACGGGCAGGCGCGTCATGCCTTCGGGCATGGCGTCCTTGCGCGTAAACAGGCGCGTGCGGATGGTATCGGCGTCCAGTTCGAACAGCTCGCGCGGGTCATGGGCGCAATCCCAGACGAGGATTTCGTTTTTATTGCTCGGATGCGTGGCCAGCGGCCAGACGATGCCCAGGCAGCCCCGCTCGGCCGGGAACATGCCGGACACGTGCAGGAAAGGCTGGCGCTCGCCGGCGGCCAGGTGCATGCCCATTTCGCTGGCGACCTTGTCCTTCTTGTGCAGGGCCAGGCAGAATTCGAACAGCTTCGGCTGCCTTTCCTTGATCAGGCGGGCCAGGGCGATGGTGGCGCGCACGTCGGACAGCGCATCGTGCGCCGCTTCGTGCACCAGGCCGTTGGCCTTGCTCAGGTGTTCCAGTTTGAAACTGGTCTGGCCGTCGTCGCGCTTCGGCCATTCGATGCCTTCCGGGCGCAGCGCATGCGTCATGCGCACCACGTCGAGGATATCCCAGCGGCCGCAATGGTTCTTCCATTCGCGCGCATACGGATCGATCAGGTTGCGCCAGAACAGGAAGCGCGTGACTTCATCGTCGAAGCGGATGGTGTTGTAGCCCACGCCGATGGTGCCCGGTTCCGAGAAGGCCGCCTCGATGGTGGCGGCGAACTGGTGCTCGGGCACGCCCAGCTGCAGGCATTGCTGCGGCGTGATGCCCGTGATCAGGCACGATTGCGGGTCGGGCAGGAAATCATTGGCAGGCTGGCAATACAGCATGATGGGCTCGCCGATCTCGTTCAGGTCGGCGTCCGTGCGGATGGCGGCGAACTGCGCCGGGCGGTCGCGGCGCGGCTGGGCGCCAAAGGTTTCGTAGTCGTGCCAAAGGAAAGTCTGGGTAGTCATTGATGGTCGTTGCTTGCTTAATTGTTATCTGGTGTGTTATCTGGTTCTGCGGGCCGTTCGCAGCCGCCGCTTCAGTTTTCTGAAAACCTGCCGATACTACACGAGAGGATGGTCATCGTTGCGGTTCCCGCATGGTGGCATACATTGTCCGTTCAAGGAGGCTTATCGTGTCAATTCCCATCGCCACAGGCGCCAATTCCGCCTCTTCCCTGAGTTCCGTCAGTAGCAGTGCTGCCGGCAAGGAAGAAAAAGTCCAGCAAAAGGACGCCAGCAACACTGAAATGAGCGTTAACGACCGCAGCAAACTGCAATTGAATGCCTCCATCATGCAGGCATCGCTGAACGTGTCGATCGGTTCGGAAAACGAGCCGCTGGCGCTGCTGTACAAGACCGCCATCACGAACATCAATGAAGCGCTGAAAGGCCAGTATGGCGACGATGCGATCCAGAACGCGGCGTCGCAGGACAACAGCGCCGAAGCGACGGCGAACCGCATTGTATCGTTGTCGACGGGCTTTTTCGACGCGTTCAAGAAGCAGAATCCCGACCTGGACGACGATGCGGCCCTGAGCAAGTTCATGGACACCATCAGCGGCGGCATGGAAAAAGGCTTCAAGGAAGCGCGCGACATCCTGGGTGGCTTGAAAGTGCTGGGTGGCGATATCGCCGGCAATATCGACAAGACGTATGAACTGGTGCAGAAGGGCTACGCGGACTTCGTTGCAGCGCACAGCAGCAAGAAGGATGATGCTGCCAAGCCAGCCGACAGCAAGGCCGCCTGATTATTATTACGCCGTAAGCGGCTGAGAAAATGCGCAGGGCCAGGCGCATTGCCGAAGGCAGTACGAATGTACGACGAGGCAGTGCAACGACGCCATGGGCTTTTTATCAGGTGCTTACGCGGTTGCGTCCGCCGGCCTTGGCGCGGTACAGCGCCGCGTCGGCCGCCGCGATCAGGCCGTGGTCGTCCTGCTCCGGCGCCAGGCTGGCCACGCCGAAGGAGCCCGTGATGTGCGGCAGCGCGCTGCGCATGTCGGCAAAGATCACGGCTTGCTGCATGCGCTCGCACAGGCGCTCGGCCACGCGCAGGGCCACGTGTTCATTCGTGTCGGGCAAGATCACCATGAGTTCCTCGCCGCCGTAGCGCACGGCAAAATCCGTGGGCCGCAGGGCCGCGCCCAGCACTTGCGCGGCGATGCGCAGGGCCTGGTCGCCCGCCTGGTGGCCATGCGTGTCGTTGAAGCGCTTGAAATGGTCGAGGTCTATCATCACCAGCGACAGGGGCGCGGCGCTGCCGTGGGCCGTGACGATCATGTTTGGCAGCAAGTCCGTCAGCCAGGCGCGGTTGTACAAGCCCGTCAGGCTGTCGACCATCGATAGCTGGCGGTAGAACTCGCCCAGTTTCTGGCGCCGGCGCAGCAGGGCATTGGCGGCGCGGATGCGGAAGGACAGCAGGCGCAACAGGTTGCGCGCCAGGCCGTTCGACTGTTCGATCAATTCCCAGACGATGGCCGCGTCGATCACCAGCAAATCGGTTTCTTCCAATGCGGAAATAGCTGCCAGGTTGCTCGCTTCGTCGAGAACGGACTGTTCGCCCACGCTTTCGCCGGGCAAGACCTTGCTGACGGTGCCGTCATCCATGCCCGTGTGGGTGTCCGCGGCCACGGCCAGCGAGCCGCGCAGGACGATGTACAGACTGGCGCCGCGCGTGTCGGTGATGGCTTCGCCCGCTTCCAGGCGCATGACGGGGCAGGGCGCCAGCATGGCGGCCGTCCGGCTATCCGCTCCATCGCGAAATAGCTGTAAATCGCCGATGTTGCAGCCTGAAGCGCCGAAGTTGCCGATCTGTTCCACAGTCATACTTTCAAAAAGCCCGTGCCGCGCGTGCAGCGCGCCGGTCTCTTCATGATAGCGTAAAGCTGCCTCTACGGTAACGGTAAAGGCTTGCTTCCAGTAACTTTCTGTGAGAAATACGACAATTATTTCATTGTCGCGTTAATAAGTTGAAATGCTTGCAGTTTTGATATGACTGTTGTCGCGCAGGAAGGCAAAAGAGGAGGGCCGGATGCGCAAAGGCAGCCTTGAACGGCTGCCTCGTCTCTGGCTGGTGCTGCAGGTGGGAATTACTCGGCGGTTTCTTCCGCTTCGGCCGCATCGATCACGGCGTTCTTGCCGGTAGCGTGGCGTTTGCTGTCTTGCAGGCGGCCCAGGGCGCTATCGATGGCGCGTTTCAGTTTGTCGGTGGCGCCGGCAACGGATTGGTGCACGGTGGCGTTTTGTTCGGTGACGGCAATCGGCTGGTAGCCGGCGACACGGGCTTCCATGACGCAGCGGATATCATCGGCGCCGCCTTTCGGGCCATTCGTATCGCTGAGGTGGACTTCGATGCGGGTCAGGTTGTCGCGGAAGCGGCTCAGTGCGTTTTCAAGTACGGATTGCACATGTTCGTTCAGTCCAGCGGTGTTGGCGATGGTGCTGTCGGTATGAATATTGATTTGCATATGCTTACTCCTGTCAATTCAAAAAAAACCCATCTCAGGCGCCTTGCATGGCAGGGGTGAAACCCGCTGCCGGGGCGCGTCGGCGCCTGGTTCTTGCCTCATGTACTTGCGCCCTGTACATGACCTGTCTTACGTAACCCATCTTACTCCAGTTTCCACAATTTCAAGGGGCCTGCACGATTAAGATGCGCTTAACCCTGCACCCAGGTCAAGTTTCTCTGTTGAAATTTTTGAGCGCCTATCCATTGATGAGGCCAGCGGCAATATTGATCGACAAGCCCAGCACGACAAGGTTGAAGAAAAAGCTCAGCACGGATTGCCCCAGCACGATCTGCCGCATCAGGCGTGTCTGCACGGTCACGTCCGACGTCTGCACGGCCACGGCGATGGTGAAGGCGAAGTAGAGGAAATCCCAGTAATCGGGATTTTCTTCATCGTCGGGGAATTTCAGGGGGCGCTTGTGCGGATCGGCCTGGTAATACAGGTGGGCGTAATGAAAGCAGAACAGGGTGCCGACGAGAAACCAGGAGCCGACCAGCGTGAGGATCGTCAGGCCATAGTGCAGCGCGCGCTCGTCCGGCGCCATGTCTTTCATCGAGGACAGCTGCGAGACGATGGCTGCCAGGCTCATCACGGAAGCCACCGACAGGGCCGACAAGACCGTGGCGGCACGCTCATCCTGGCGTTGCGCCATGGCCTTGACCTTGTGATGGTTGGCGCGCATCATCATCCAGGCCATGGTTGCCAGGTAGAACCAGACGGCCACGTTCCACGCCGTCAGCAGCCGCGTCATCTGTTGCCAGGACGCGGGCAGCAGCAGGCCGGCCGCCACGCCGATGGCCGTGGCCAGGCTCAGGTGGGGGCGGCTGCGGATGAAGCTGTGAAACGGGAGGGTGATTTTCATGGCGCCGGATGGTCAGTGTCGATAGCGCATCTTAGCCCTTAACTTGTTGCCGTGGCGGCCGTCCTGGCCGCCGCTTCCTTCTCGTGGTGGGGAAAACGGTCCATGCGCGACAGCACGGGGAACAGCACGGCCCACACGCCCGTCACGGCCAGGGTGGCGGCACCGCCGAAGAGCACGGCGCGCACCAGGCCGAACCAGCCGGCCGTCAGGCCCGACTCGAATTCGCCCAGCTCGTTCGAGGCGCCGATGAAGACGGCATTGACGGCGCTGACCCGGCCGCGGATGTCGTCCGGCGTTTCGAACTGCACCAGCAGGTGGCGGATGTAGACGCTGACCATGTCGCCGGCGCCCATCAGGAACAGCGCGGCCAGGGCCAGCGGGAAATAGCTGGTGCTGCCCAGCACCAGGGTGCCCAGGCCAAACACGGCCACGCCGCCGAACATCCAGGCGCCCACCTTGCGCGTGATGGGAAACATGGCCAGCGCGATCGAGCACAGCGCCGCGCCCGCCCCCGGCGCCGTGCGCAGCATGCCCAGGCCGCCGGGGCCGATGTGCAGCACGTCGTGCGCCAGCGCCGGCAGCAGGGCCGTGGCGCCGCCGAACAGCACGGCAAACAGGTCCAGCGAGATGGCGCCCAGCACGATGGGCCTGGACCAGACGAAACGCAGGCCTTCGAGCAGCGTGTGCCAGCTGACGGGTTCGCGTTTCACCACTTGCGGCGCCGGCGTGGTGGCGCGCATCAGCAGCACCGACAGCACCAGCAGGGCCGAGGAGATCAGATACACCACCTTGGGGCCGAAGTAGTACAGCAGGCCGCCCAGGGTGGGGCCAAGGATGATGGCCACGTGCGAACTGGACGAGCTGAGCGCCACGGCGCGGCTGAAGTGTTCCGTCGGCACCATGTTCACCAGCACGGCTTGCGTGGCCGGCATCATGAAGGCGCGCGCGCTGCCGAACAGCACCAGCACGGCAAACACGGGCCAGACGATGGACAGGCCGCTGAGGGTGAAGGCCAGCAGGGCCAGCGCGCAGGCCAGCTGCGCCGCCAGGCACCAGGCGATGATGTTGCGGCGGTTGTAGCGGTCGGCCACGTGCCCTGCCGGCAAAATCAATACGAGGAAGGGGGCGAATTGCGCCAGGCCGATCAGGCCCAGGTCGAACAGGCTGCCCGTGATCTGGTACACCTGCCAGCCGATGGCCACGCTTTGCATCTGCACGGCCAGGGTGCCCAGCACGCGGGCGGACAGGTAAAAGGCGAAGTTGCGGTGGCGCAGGATACGCAAGCCGTTGCCGGCGGAGGCGAGAGACATGAAATTTCCAGGAGCAGCGGGGTGGCAGGGACAAACGGGGCGGCAGCGGGTGCCGCCTCGGCAGCGTCCCGCTGTCTGGCAGGTGCTGCTTACTTGGCCAGGTCGGCTTCCGTGGTGAAGGCGTCGGCGTGGAACTCGTCGGCCGGCAACTGGCACAGCTGCACGAAATCGCGGTTGGCCGATTCCACCACGACCGGCGCGCCGCAGGCGTAGACCTGGTGCGCGGACATGTCGGGCAAGTCCGCCATCACGGCCTGGTGCACGAAGCCCGTGCGGCCGCTCCAGCCATCTTCCGGCAAGGCTTCCGACACGACGGGGACATACGTGAACTGCGGCAAGTCGGCGGCCCACTGGCGGCACAGCGCGTCCATGTACAGGTCGTGCGGACGGCGCGCGCCCCAGTACAGGGTGATCGGACGCGTGGATTTCTCGTTGATCATGTGCTCGACGATGGCTTTCAGCGGGGCGAAGCCCGTGCCCGAGGCCAGCAGCACGACGGGCTTGTCGCTGTCTTCGCGCAGGAAGAAGGTGCCCATCGGGCCTTCGAAGCGCAGGATGTCGCGTTCCTTCATGGTGCCAAACACCTGGTCGGTGAACAGGCCGCCCGGCATGTGGCGGATGTGCAGGCTCACGGGGCCGCCTTCGACGGGCGCGCTGGCCATGCTGTAGCTGCGGCGTTTGTTGTCGCGCAGCATGATTTCGATATACTGTCCGGCGCGGTAGTGCAGGCGCTCGCTGGCCGGCAATTGCAGGGTCAGCACGACGACGTCGGGCGCCACCTTTTCGATGGTGGTCACGCGCGACGGCATTTTCTTGATCGGGTAGTCGCTGCTGCCAGCCACTTCGCGCGCCTGCACCACCAGGTCGCCCTGGGGCACGGCGCAGCACAGCAGCGAATAGCCGGCGGCCGCTTCATCTTCCGTCAGGGAGCGGGCTTGATATGGCTTATGCTGTACGCTGCCGGACACGATCTTGCCCTTGCAGGAGCTGCAGGCACCGCTCTTGCAGCTGTAAGGCAGGCCGACGCCGGCGCGGATCGCCGCCGACAGGACGGTTTCGTCCGCTTCGCAGCTGAATTGGTGGCCGCTGGGCTGAACAGTAATTTGAAAAGTCATACAATCCTTGAGATGAAAAATATGTTAATGCCATCATTGCGCAAACGGACAGGCTTGCCGCGCCTGCTGATCCTCGGTTGCGGCGACGTCGGCATGCGGCTGCTGCCCCTGCTGCGCGGGCGCTTTCGCGTCTTTGCCGTCACCAGCCAGCCGGCGCGCTGCGCGCAGCTGCGCGCCGCTGGCGCCGTGCCCATCGTGGCCAACCTGGACGACCGCGCCAGCCTGCGACGGCTGGCCGGGCTGGCGTCCACGGTCGTGCACCTGGCGCCGCCCCTGTCGTCGGGCTTGCTGGACCGGCGCACGCGCAATCTGGCCGCCATTTTACCCGAGCATGCGCGCCTGGTGTATGTCAGCACCAGCGGCGTGTATGGCGATTGCGGCGGCGCAACGGTGGCGGAAACGCGGCCCGTGGCGCCCGCCAATGCGCGGGCCAAGCGGCGCGTGGACGCGGAGCAGGTCTTGCGCGAGTGGGGCGCGCGCCGCGGGGCCAGCGTGGCCATCCTGCGCGTGCCCGGCATTTACGCCGGCGACCGCCTGCCCCTGAAGCGCCTGCGCGAAGGCACGCCGGCGCTGGCCGCAGGCGATGACGTGTATACCAACCATATCCATGCCGACGACCTGGCGCGCATCATCGAGCGTGCCTTGTGGAAGGGGCGTCCGGGACGCGCCTACCACGCCAGCGACGACAGCGAATTGAAAATGGCCGAGTATTTCGACGCCGTGGCCGACACCTTTGGCTTGCCGCGTCCGCCGCGCCTGCCCCGCGCGCAGCTGCAGCAGGCGGTCACGCCGATGCTGCTGTCGTTCATGTCCGAGTCGCGCCGCATGGACAATGCGCGCATGAAACGCGAGCTGGGCGTGCGGCTGCGCTACCCGCGCGTGGCCGATGCCCTGCAATCGATGGCTGCCGACGGGGGCTGCATCGGGTAAAATGGCCGGTTACCCCGCATTATCGGCAGGCACGGCGCATGGCGCGGCGTGCCTGCAGCGCGCCATTCACTAAAGGAAGACAGCAATGACCACCCTCACTTACGAAGAATACCTGGACGAGGTCACCACCGTCCTGACCGAACTGTACGACCTCGACGACGACGCCGCCATCAAGCTGGTCGTGGCTGCCCAGGATGCCGAATTCTTCGTGCCGCACGATGCGCATGAAGCCATGCGCACCGTCGAGCAAGCCAAGAAAGACGCCGTGACCCTGTTCGAGCGCAAGCAGAACCGCCAGCAAACGCAGGAAAAGCAGCAGCAGCGCGTGCGCCAGCAAAAGAAGACCTGAAGTCGGCCACGCGGGTGACGCCGCGACGCCGGGGCGTTGTCATTGATGCAGCGCAAACGCGCCGTGGTGGCCTGGCGATATGGTGAGCAATGTCGTCACGCATTTCGCCTATTTGTGGCGGGCTGGACAGCTAGACACGCGACGATGGGTCCGGCCGGCAGGAGCCAGCGATGCATCCGATCAGCCATTGCATCAGTCATCCCAGCAAGGAACAGGTGCGCGCCTACATGCGCCGCCGCGAACGGGCGTTGCAGCCGCCGCCGCCGCCCGCTGAAATCCGCCGCCAGCTGGCCTGGTGCCGGGTCGATGCCAGCAGCGTGCATGCCAATATGTACGCGACGCCGGCCGGCATGGCCGCGCAAAGCTGGCATTTGTCAGTGGAAATAAATCGATTGGGCGCCCTCATGGCCATCGCCTGGCTGATGCACAGCGGCGTTCCCCACCGTAAAAATTGATGACTTGCAGCAAATTTTCTCAAATTGAGTTATCCTCTAGCACATTCCAAGTGCGTCAATTCTCTTCAATTATCACAATTTTGCTATAAGTTACGCAAAAATCAACAATAGCGTGTATTATGTTGTTTGCGGGATAAAAACCGCATAAGTGATGGCGCTTTTTAGTGTGTTTACCCTGAGTTATTGCAAAGGCGACATTCGGTCTCTTTTTTGCAGTAATACAACAAGTACGGATTTTTGATCATGTCTCTCAAACAAATTACCTCTTTGCCTACCTACAACCCGAATCGCGTGCTCGATGCGATCATCGACAAGCTGCAACTGAAAAATGATGCCGCCCTGTCGCGTGCACTGGAAGTGGCGCCACCCGTCATCAGCAAGATTCGTCACAATACCTTGCCGATCGGCGCCACGATCCTGATCCGCATGCATGAAATCAGCGATTTCAGCATCCGTGAACTGCGCGAACTGATGGCTGCCTAAGAGCGCCTGACAGACGGCAAACTGAGAGGTGCCGTCTGGGTAAGTCAGGCTTGCCGCGTGCGGCAGCCACATCTGCCTTCTGGTTTTCTATTGCGCGTCCGGGCTCAAGGCAGGACGATCGAGATAGAAACGCCCCGTTTCCAGGCCCGTCGAGGACGACTCGACCAGCGCTGCGGCCAGTGTGCCGGGCGCGCTGGAGAAGGCGGTCACTGCGGCCCCCGTGGCGCGGCCCGAGTATGCCGTCGCTTGCACCGCTGCACTGGAAAACGCTGCTTGCACGGCCCGGCCCGAATAGGCTGTCTGCGGCTGCACGGCGCGTCCCGAATACGCGGTCGCCTGCACCGCTGCACTGGAAAATGCCGTGCTCACGGCGCGTCCCGAGTACGCCGCCTGCACGGCGCGTCCAGAATAGGCTGCCTGCACGGCGCGTCCCGAATATGCCGTTTCTGCGCGGATGTAATCTTCCCCGAATGTTTCTTCGTACAGTTGCTTCATGCGCTCGCCGACGCGGTGGTGCGCCGCTTCGTCGTCTTCGCCGCGCAGCCCGATGTACGGGAAATGGTGCAGGAAGTAGCCGAATACCTGCTCGCAATCGGCCGCATACTTCAGCGTGTCGAGGATGTGGTAGTGCCAGAAGGTATCGACATCCATCAGCGGCGCCGTTTCTTCCTGTGGAAACTGTTTCATCAGGATCAGGAAGCGGCGATACTCGAACTCCACCGCATTGGCCTTCTCCAGGCTCCATCCCTCGCCGGATTCCCGGTGCATCAGCTTGACCTTGATCGCGTCCAAATTCAAATCGGCAATTGCCTTGAAACTGTCGTTCGTGTTCATGAGTGTCCTTTAAGTATCGTAAAAGAGCTGTGTGAGGAAAACGGCGGAAAGAGCGGGACTGGCTGGTGGCGTGGACTCCTGGCAGGTAGAAAAGGGTCTGGGCAATGACGGCCAGACATTAAGAATTGTTCTACATCAATATTGCATTGAATCACAAAATACGCAAGCTGAGCTTGCTTCAAGCGGGGGCGTGCCGGCCTTCAGGCGGGCGTGCGGCTGTCGTCCTGGTAGGGGAAGCGGGTGGCGTCGGCGCCCAGCGGCACGCTGACGTGCACGCTCATCCCCGTGCCGGGGCTGCTTTCGATGTGGAAAGTGCCGCCCAGTAACTTGATGCGTTCCTCGATGCCCACCAGGCCGAACGAGCCGAGCTTGTTGCGCCCGTCGATGGCCGCGCCCACGCCGTTGTCGCTGACGCTCATCGACACCGTGTCGCTGCACTTTTCCAGCTTGACCTGCACGCGGCTGGCGTTGGCATGCTGGGAAATATTGCTCAATGACTCTTGCAGGATGCGGAACAGGGCCGTTGCGCATTGATCGCTGAGGCAGATGTCGTCATGGCTTTCGCTGATTTCACAGGCGATGCCCGTGCGCAGGCGGAACTGCGCCACCTGCCACTCGACGGCCGCATTCACGCCCAGGTCCAGCACGGTGGGGCGCAAGTCGTTGATGATCTGCCGCACGCTCTTGATGGTGGCGTCGATCTGTTCCAGGGTGGAGCGGGCGCGGGCATTCAGGCGCGGATGGCCCCGCTGCGTGCGCGAGGCCAGCATGTCCGCGTCGATGCGCAGCACCAGCAGGTTCTGTCCCAAGTCGTCGTGAATTTCGCGCGCGATGCGCTTGCGTTCCTCTTCCTTGATCTGGTCGGCGTGGGCCGCCAGGCGCCGCAGTTTCTGGTGCGACAGTTGCAAGCGGATCTGGCTGGCCCGCAATTCTTCCGTCATGCCCCGCGCCATCTGGATGGCACTGCGGCGCGACGACGCCAGGGTGTGGAACAGGGTGTACAGCAGCATGGCGCTGCCAAAGCCCGCCAGCAGGGCCAGCCAGGGTAAAAAGGCATCGAAACGCGTGTACAGATCACTCTTGCGCACGCTGAACAATGCTTGCCAGACGCGGCCGTTGTGCTCGATCAGCATCGTGCTGCTCAGGTATTTCCCCGAGTTGCCGGGCTGCCACCACGGCGCATGCAGGCCCGCCGCCGAGCTGTCGAAGATAGGGCGCATGGTGTGCGGCAAGTCGAGTGGCGCGCGCGCCTGCGGGCCGATATCGAACAGGGTCAGGCGGACATTGCGCACCGGCATGTCGGCCAGCGCGCTGCGCACCATCGTCACCAGGTCGTAGCCGATGCCGACGGAGCCCTGATGCGCGGCGCGCCGCTGCTCGATGGTATCGGTCGGCATGCCGAGCCGGTACACGGGCAGGCGCATGGCCATGCCCGTCAGCTGAGGCCGGCCTTCCATCGGCACGGGGACGCCGGAATTGCTGATGCGGCCGGAATCGCGCGACTGTGCCAGCGCTTCGGCGATCAGGGGCCGCGACGCGATGTCATAGCCATATTTGTCGGCGGCGCTGGCGATCGGTTCGATGTACACCAGCACGGAATAGTGCTCGCGGGGGCCGGGGGGGTGGATGGCAAAGGCGGGATAGCCGTCGCGCCCGGGCGGATAATCGCGCTGCATGGCCGCTTCGAACGCGGGGCGCTGGGCTTCGTCCAGGTCGCGGCTATAGTTCAGGTTCATCACGCCAGGGTAATGCTGCTGCAGCGCCATGTTGGCCACGTAGCGGTGGAATTGCTCGCGGCTCACAAAGTCATTGGCGCGGAACAGGCTGGCCGCGCCGCGCAGCAGGTTGGCATAGGACTGCACGCGCGATTCGATATTTTGGCGGGCATTGCGCGCCAGATTGTTGAACAGGTCACTGGCATCGTTTTCGATCGACAGCGAGGTGGCCATGTAGAACAGCAGGCCCACCATCATCGAGATTACAAAGCCGAGCAGCCAGAGCGGCTTTTTTTCAGCAGATAACTGGTGCTCGCCGGCAGTAGAGGACATCGCAATCCGCATCAGGTGGTGGAATCGGGTGCCGCCTGGGGGGCGGTGGCTTTGCTGCTTGCACAAACGCTATGCCAATTGCAAATTGCGCAATAGCTGCACAATATACAAAACTATCGTCAATATAGTCAACAGGCAATATTTCCTTGGTGATACAGATGTTGCCGATATATCGCTGAAACAAAAAAAACCGCCGTAGCGGTTTTTTTTGAGCGGGAGCCGTGATGCCCTTACTTGGCCGGCTGCCAGCTGTCTTTCAGGGTGACGATGCGGTTGAAGACGGGCTTGCCTGGCTGGCTGTCGACCCGGTCTGCCGCGAAATAGCCGTGGCGCTCGAACTGGAAGCGCTGTTCCGGTTGCGCCAGCTCCGCGCCCGGTTCCAGCCATGCCTGCACCACTTCCTTGGCCAACGGATTCAGGGCCAGCTTGAAGTCCTTGCCGCCCGCGTCCGGCTGCGGGTCCGTGAACAGGCGGTCGTACAGGCGCACTTCGGCGGGAATCGCCGTCGGTGCGCTGACCCAGTGCATATTGCCCTTGACCTTGTAGTTGGCGCTGCCTTCCGTGCCCGACTTGCTGTCCGGGAAGTAGGTGCAATGCACGGCGATGACCTTGCCGCTTTCATCCTTGTCAAAGCCGGTGCACTCGACCACGTAGCCGTAGCGCAGGCGCACGCGGCTGCCCGGCTTGTCGTCGATGGGCGGATACAGGCGGAAATAGCCTTTATTTGGCACTTCCATGAAGTCGTCTTCCTCGATCCACAGCTCGCGCGAAATGGGGAAGGTGCGCAAGCCCCGCTCCGGGAAGTGCGGATGCACGGGCGCCGTGCATTCCACGCTGTCGTTTTCAGGGAAATTGTCGATGATCAGCTTCAACGGACGCAGTACGGCCACCGTGCGCGGCGCCTTCGGATCGAGGTCTTCGCGCAGACAGCCTTCCAGCACGCTGTAGTCGATCCAGCCGTCGGACTTGGTCACGCCCGTGCGTTCGCACATCAGCTGGATGGCTTCCGGCGTGTAGCCGCGGCGGCGCATGCCCACCAGGGTCGGCATGCGGGGGTCGTCCCAGCCGTCGACGATCTTTTCTTCCACCAGCTGGCGCAGCTTGCGCTTGCTGGTGACGATATAGGTCAGGTTCAGGCGCGAGAATTCGAACTGGCGCGGCACGGGCTGCTTGAAGAAGCCGCCGGCGGCCAGGGTTTCCAGCAGCCAGTCGTAGAACGGGCGGTGATCCTGGAATTCGAGCGTGCAGATCGAATGCGTGATGTTTTCCAGCGCGTCCGAGATCGGGTGCGTGTAGTCGTACATCGGATAGATGCACCAGGCGTCGCCCGTGCGGTGGTGGTGCGCATGGCGGATGCGGTAGATGGCCGGGTCGCGCAAGTTCATGTTCGGCGAACTCATGGCATCTTCGCTCATCTTCGCGCGCAGGATATGCTCGCCATCCTTGAACTGGCCCGCCTTCATGGCGCGGAACAGGGCCAGCGATTCATCGCGCGGACGGTCGCGGAACGGCGAATTCTTGCCGGCCTGGCCGAAATTGCCGCGGTTGGCGGCCATGTCTTCGGCGCTCTGGCTGTCCACGTAGGCAAAACCGGCCGTGATCAGGTATTCGGCCATCGCGTACAGCTGGTCGAAATAATCGCTCGCGTAGTGCAGGTGGCTCTGGCCGTCGGCATGCTTCGGTTCCCAGTCAAAACCCAGCCATTTCACGCTGTCCATGATGGTGTCGACGTATTCCTGCTCTTCCTTGGCCGGATTGGTGTCGTCGAAGCGCAGGTTGCACTGGCCGGCGTAATCGCGCGCCAGGCCGAAGTTGACGCAGATCGACTTGGCGTGGCCCACGTGCAGGTAGCCGTTCGGCTCCGGCGGGAAACGCGTGATCACCTGGGGCAGGCCGGGACGCACATGGGTGCCGGCGGCCAGGTCGGCTTCGATGATGTTACGCAAGAAATTGGGCGCCAGCGCTGGCGCGGCGGTATTCGGTTTATCGTTGCTCATTGATCAATGCGGAAGAGTGACAGTAAAGAGCATTTTACCGTACCGCCAGCGCTTTATAAGCACGTATTTGGCCGCATATCCCGGCATGCAGGCGACGCGGGCGCCGTTCTATAGGATAATTCGTCTTTAATTAGTAGAAATTCGCGCCTCCGGAGCCTTTTATGGAAAATTTATATAACGTCCTCGGTGTCGCGCCCAATGCCAGCGACGATGAAATCAAGAAGGTTTACCGTTCGCTGGCCATGCGCTTCCACCCCGACCGCAACCAGGCCCCCGGCGCCGAGGCCCGCTTCAAGAGCGTGACCAAGGCGTATGAAATCCTGGCCGATCCGGCCAAGCGCGCCGAATACGACCAGAGCGTGAACCACCGCATCATCATCGATCCGGAAGCGGAAGCCTATGCCCTGTGGTGCGGCGTGTTCCGCCTCCACGGCACGGTCCTTCCCGCTGATTGAGGGCATCTCACATAAGCTACTGCGCGTCGTGATTTGCGGCCTGCGATGCTCACCGGCTCGGCGCCCCCGTACTAAACTACGGTTGCGCTTCTTGGGCCAACGGGGGCGCCGAGTCTCACTGCCGCTCGCTACGGTTCTGTGAGATGCGGTATAGCCCGGATGATTTGAAAAACAACAAACAATGGTGCTTTTGCCTTTATGTAAAAGTACCGCGCACCACATTGGAAAGCACAGCATGAGAAGAGTACACCCTGAATTCGCGTATCAGTCGCGCGAGCTGGAAGGCCAGATCGAAGGCATCCTCGGCGACCCGCCGAACCGCAAGAACTACAAGAGCATGGTCGATGCGCTGGTCGGCGAGTACGCCAGCGGCGGCGGCATCGAAGACGTGAACATGCTGGCCTTCGCGCTGGTCGACCACATCAGCTTCAGCGACCCGAAAGGCTTGCTGGCCGAAAGCGAGGACTACGAGTTCGGCGACCCGGCCCGCGTGTTTTCCATGGCTTCGTGCGCCGACCCGGAGGCGGCAAAGATGTACGCCGCCATCGAGGACAGCTTCCCGGACCTGGCGCGCCAGGCCATCATCACGGCCTTCCTGCACAAGAACCCGCGCCTGTGGGACGATGACGATCAGTCGCTCGACCAGCTGGCCGCCAATGACGACGGTGACGACGAGCACGACGAAGACGAAGCCACCGACGATTTCGCCCAGATGTTTGACCAGGATGGAGATGACCATGGCCGATAATGACGACAAAAAAAGCAATCTTCCCGCGCTGACGAAACAGGTCACGGAACTGGTGCTGTCCGGTTCGCTGGGCCACGCCGAGCAGGCGTTTGCCGACGCGGCCGACCAGTACGGCGACCTGGCCGTGGTGGAAGTGCTGAGCGCCATCCCGCCACAGGTCACGGCCCTGCACCTGGCCGGTTTCGACGGCGGCAAGATGTCGCTGGCCACCCTGCTGGTGCCGCCCAAGGCGTGGGCCGACAGCCTGGCCTTCATCGCCGCCACCTGGAGCGACGACCAGATCGAGGATGATCCGGAACGCATCGCCGAGGCGCTGTTCGCGCACATCCACGGCGTGGTGTTTTCCACCGACGACGCCGAGCGCCGCCGCGAGCTGCTGGCCGAAGCGTCCGCCACGGACTGGGGCGCGACGGCATTCGCCATCCTGTTCTCGATGGCACCGAAGGAAATCCTCGAGGTGGCGGGCGAGATCGTCATCAAGGGACCGTACGTGACGGGCGTGACCTCGTCCGACAACGATATCGTGCCGCTGGCCATCGAACTGGCGCAAGCCAATGAAGACGGCTGGGACCGCTCACTGTTCGAGCTGTTCCCCGACTTCCGCCACAGCGCCGACCTGGCCGACGCGGAATACTCGGATGACCCGGATGAAGAGCCGACCATGTTGCAGCGGAGCACCAAGGAATTGCTGTACCGCCTGCGCAAGCAAGTGCCGAGCACCCGCAGCGCGCCCCGTTCCAGCACGCGCCGCAGCCTGGGCACGGGCATTTTCTCGTGATGAAAGCAGGGAACGTCTAATGCTGCCAGCAATTGTTGTAGAGAATCTGCCGCGCCTCGTGCGCGCCATCAAGCTGTTGCCGAACGACCCGCGCGAGGACGCGGCCCTGAACCTGGCCGACGAATTGACGGGCATCACGGCCATGGTGGCCGAGAAGTTCACGAATGAACGCACGGCCGACGGCATCCAGAAGGCCCTGTACCTGACGGTGGGCGGCGTGTCGCTGGGCCTGGAGCAGGCCGTCACGCATGAAGGCGACCAGGCCGCCCTCGATTTCCTCGTCGAGCACGGCGCCGAGCACGCCTTCCAGGTGGGCTTTCGCCTGATCAAGGAACTGTCGCAGCTGCCGGAAGACGCCCTCGTGGGCGAATACGACCAGGACCCCGTGTATTTGCAGCGCCGCCTGCGTGAACTGTTCATCGACATTTGCCAGGCCGACCCGAACCAGAACTGGGCCGGCTATGAAAAGTATGCGTTGCAGTTGCAACAGCGCAAGGAAGTGCAGGCCGTCGTGCGCCTGGCCAGCTGGCTGCGCCGCCATCACGACAACGGCCCCGTCAGCGACAGCGACTTGAATGCCGAGGGCGTCATTGCCCTGGCCATCATTTTCGCCATCGAAGGCGGCGGGCGCATCGTGGCACGCACGGGCCAGAAGGAGTTTGAACGCTTCGTGCGCTCCGTGCGCAAGAACAAGCCGGACTTCGAGGAAGGCTGGGCCGCCCTGGTGGCCAAGGTGCCCGTGCAGCACCATCCCGTGCTGCTCGATCGCATAGATTCGTACCGCCGCAGCTGCACCGTGGTGCAGAAAATCCTCACGCGGGCCAGCATGAAAAGCCTGTTCGAGGACCTGGAAAATTATGCGGGTTCCGAACTGGATGCGGATTATTCCTGATTCCGAGTGTCGGATGACGCGGCGGCTGCGCCACCGCTAATCCGACCTACGCCTACGCGCATCCTGTGGGTCGGCTTATGCCCCCCCCTTCCAGCGCCGCCTCCTCGGCCAGCTTGACAAACGCCGCCACCAGCGGCGATGTCTCTTCTTCCCGTTGTGCCAGTAACAGGCTGGTGGTCGCCTGCGGGTCGGCGATGGGGCGGTAGCACACGCCATCCATGCGGATGCGGTCGAACGAGGCGGGCAGCACGGAAATGCCGCAGCCGGCCGCCACCAGGCCGATGATGGTCGACGCTTCGCCCGCTTCCTGCGCCACCTGGGGCACGAAACCTGCCGCCTTGCACAGGCGGAAGATCTGCGGATAAATCCCCGTGCCCGCATCCTTGGGATACATGACAAAGCCTTCGCCCGCCATGTCGGTAATGGTGATGCTGTCCTTGCTCGCCAGCGCGTGGGCGACGGGCAGGACGAGGAACAGCGGGTCCTGGCGCAGCTCCGTCAGGCGGATATCGTGCGGATACGTGGTTTCCGGCGGGCGCACGAAGCCCAGGTCCATCGTCCTGCCCGAGATCGCTTCCAGCTGATGCAGGGTGGCCATCTCGTGCAGGGTCAAGGTGACGTGGGGGAATTGCTGGCGGTAGCGGTTGATGACGGTGGCGAAATACGGCGTAAACGGCGTGGAAAACGTAAAGCCGATGCGCAGCTCGCCCGCTTCGCCCCGCTGCGCCCGGCGCGCCGTCACGGCCGCCTGTTCCGACAGGGCCAGGATGCGCCGCGCATCGTCGAGGAACAGCGTGCCCGCCTGCGTCAGGCGCACGGAGCGCTTGTTGCGCTCGAACAACTGCGCGCCCAGTTCCGCCTCCAGCGCCTGGATCTGCTGGCTCAGCGGTGGCTGGCCGATGTGCAGGCGCTCGGCCGCGCGCGTGAAGTGCAGCTCTTCGGCGACGGCGACAAAGTAACGCAGGTGGCGCAGTTCCATGTTCGTCCAGTAATCGTTTTAAAGTATGAGTGGTGCCTTAAATATATATTGGACGATATGAGTTGGCAATCCTAAGATGAAGGCTCGCTTCTTTCACGAACCTGGCCATGTCTGATTCATCGCTTGCCTTTGCCCCCGCCACCTCGTCTGCCATCCCGGTTGCTCCCGCCGCTCCCGCGCCCCGCGCGGCCATCGCCAAGGGCACGGCCGAATTCAAGCGCAGCAACCGCGCGCTGTTCTTCGGCGGCTTTTCCACCTTCAGCTTGCTGTACTGCATCCAGCCCCTGTTTCCGCTGCTGTCGCAGCAGTTTCATCTGACGCCGGCGCAAAGCAGCTGGTCCTTGTCCGTCTCCAGCGGCTTGCTGGCCATCTCGCTGGTGCTGCTGAGCGCTGTCTCGGACAGGGTGGGCCGCAAGCCCCTGATGGTGGCATCGATGCTGTCCGCCGCCGTGCTGACCATCCTGTCCGCATTTGCCCAGGATTATGCGCAGTTGCTGGCCATCCGCGCGGCGCTGGGCATTGCACTTGGGGGCATGCCGGCCGTGGCCATGGCCTACCTGGGCGAGGAGATCGAAGGCCCGTCGCTGGGCCTGTCGATGGGGCTGTACATTGCCGGCAGCGCCTTTGGCGGCATGTCGGGGCGCCTGGTGGCATCCATGCTCAGCGATTTCCTGTCGTGGCGCTGGGCCCTGGGCGTGCTGGGCGTGGCCGGCGTGCTGGCGGCGGCGGAATTCTGGCGCAGCCTGCCCGCGTCGAAAAACTTCGTGCCCAGCACAAAAGGCTGGAATGCGCTGCCGCACGCCGTCAAGCAGCATTTTTCCGACCGTGGCTTGCCGTGGCTGTTTTGCCTGGCGTTCGTGCTGATGGGCTGTTTCGTCAGCCTGTACAACTACATCGGCTACCGCCTGCTCGCCGCGCCGTTCGGCTTGCGCCAGAGCACGGTCGGCTTGCTGGCCTTTTTGTATTTGATCGGCATCTTCAGTTCCGTCTGGGCGGGACGCCTGGTGGACCGGCTGGGGCGCCGGGGCGTGCTGTGGATCATGCTGTCGGTAATGCTTGCTGGCATCCTGCTGACCCTGTTCGACTCCCTGCCGCTGATCGTCATCGGCATGGCGCTGGCCACCTTCGGCTTCTTTGCCTCGCACTCGATCGCCAGCAGCTGGGTCAGCCGCCGCGCCCGCGCGCCGCAGGCGCTGGCCTCGGCCTTCTACCTGCTGTTCTATTACCTGGGTTCCAGCCTGATCGGTTCCGCCTCGGGCATGATGTGGGGCTTCGACGGCTGGACCGGGGTCATCGCCATGCTGGGCCTGTGCCTGGGCGGCGGCGTGCTGATCGCCTTGCGCCTGCGCCATTTGCAGCCGCTGGGGGCGCGCGAGGCGGCGGGCTGATTTCCCCTATTTGGGACAGTTGCCGATCAGCGTTTCCCCGTTCTTGCCGGCGCGCGTGGTGACGCACAAGGTGCCCAGCGCGCTGGTAATCCTGTAGGTGCGGCTGCCTCTGGCCGCATTCTCGCCCACTTCCTCGATCCTGGACGCCTCGTACCATTTCGGCGGCACGGCCGCGTAGGCTTCGGCAAAGCCCTGCTGCATGCGCTTGTACGCCGTGTCCTCGAATTTTTGCTCACCGCGCTGCGGGAATTCCTTGCGCAGCTCCTTGTCGATCTTGCCCACGTCGCGCCTGGCTTGCGCCAGGATGTCGGCCGCGCTGGATGCGGGGGGCGCCGGCGTTTCCGCCACGGCTGCCGGGGCGGGCGCCGCTGGCGCTTCGGCCGGGACAGGCATGGCGGGCGGGGGCAGGGTGATCGGCGCGGCGTGGCGCACGATGGCCGGTTTGCGAGGAACCGTTGCAGCGGGCACGGCTGCGGGCTTGGCGGGTGCCGGGGCCGTGTAGCGCAGCCACTGTATCGCCGGGCCGCGCGGCGCATGGTCTTGCTCCGGACGGGGGCGCGCCTGCAGGAAGGCATACAGCAATCCCAGGTGCAGGACGGCGACCAGCAGCAAGCCGGGGGCGCGGCGGAACGGTGCGGCAAACGAAGTCATGGGCAGGCAGGATTGTTCGGGTACGCCAATGTATCTGAAGTATTTGATAATTATCTGAAATGTCACAAGCACTTACAAAGAAGTGCCATATGGAAATTTCATGACGATCACGCTTGCCGGGGAACCTTGCGCCAGCCTGGTGATCCAACCCGGACACCACGCGAAGGGGAGGTCACCATGTTGCAGGCAAATGAAGTGGCACGGCGTTTCGGCGCCATCGAGCAGGCGATCGGCCAGGCGGCGCAGCTGTGCCGCAAGGAGCAGGGCATGCCGATGGACTTGCAGGATTGCCTCAACCAGCTGGACCAGCAGAAGAGCGCCGTGCGGCAAGCCATCGACACGCACGACGATGCGCGCCTCCGGCAAGTGGTCGACCAGATGGAATCCCTGGGTGACCGCGCCAAGAAGGCCTGCGGCACGGCATCCGGCCTGACGCCGGAAATGCAGAGCGCCGTGCTCAAGGTCCATGATGCATTGTCGGACCTGAAGCACCAGCTGCATTAGCGTCCAGCCGCTACATCTGGCGGAACAGATGGGCATATAAAGGGCTGACGCGCAGTTGCGCCCCATGCTGGCGCAAGGTCAGCGACAGCTTGCCCGCCTCGTCGCGCACGGCGCTGGCGATGGCGCTGGCGTTGACGATGGTGCCGCGGTGGATTTGCCAGAATTGTTGCGGGTCCAGCTGGGGCAAGAGTTCCTTCAGGCTGGTGCGGATCAGCGCTTCGCTGTCGCGGCAGACGACGTTGATGTATTTATCCAGCGCTTCGAAATACACGACGTCGGCCAGCGCGATCATGCGCACGCTGTTGCCGACGGCCGCGCGTATCATTTGCAGGCGCGGCGCCGGCGGTGCCATCGCTTGCAGCTGGGCCAGCAGGCGGACCAGGTTGTCGTCGGTGCTGACGGGCACCGTCGCCAGGGGCGCCGCCTGGCTTGTTGCCGGGATGGGCGCGCATGGGGCTTGCAGCCGCTGCTGCAGGCGTTCCACCGTCTTGCCCAGGCGCGCGTCGTTGACGGGCTTTAAAACGTAGTCGGCGGCCGCATGCTCGAAGGCGGCCAGCGCGTATTCGTCGTAGGCCGTAACGAAGACGATGTGCGGGAAGGGCGTGCCGTCGGTCCACTGTTCAGCCAGCTCCTCGGCCGCTTCCAGCCCCGTCTTGCCGGGCATCTTGATGTCAAGAAAGAGGATGTCGGGCCGTAGCGCCAAACCCTGGCGCAAGGCCTCCACGCCATTCGGGCAGGTGGCGACGATGTCGAGTTCCGGCCACAGCCGCTGCAAGGCGTGCGTAAGGGCGGCGGCAAGGATGGGTTCATCTTCGGCGATCAGGGCGCGGGGGGCTGCTTGGCTCATGGCAGGAGGCTCGTGGTTGTGGGGTGGATAGGCAGGGTCAGGCGGGCGGTGGCGCCTGCAGCATGGTTGGCCGTCAGCGTCAGGCTGGCGAGGTTGCCATGCATGCCATGCAGGCGTTCGCGGATATTCGCCACGCCCAGTTGCGTGCCCGTAGTCTGGCCCGGGTGGTCGAGGCCCAGGCCATCGTCGCTGACGCAGAGGGTCAGCATGCCGCCGTCGCTGGCTGCCTGCACGTGGATATGGCCGCCTTCGATCTTCGGTTCCAGACCGTGCTGGATGGCGTTTTCCACCAGCGGTTGCAGCAGCATGGGGGGCATCTTGATATGGCGCAAGTCCTCCGGCAAATCCAGCGCATACGTCAGGCGCGCGCCCATGCGGATGGACATCAGGCCCAGGTAGGCCCGCATGAGCGAGAATTCCTGTTCCAGGGTCGTGCTGCCGGCGCGCGAGGAACTGAGGGTGGCGCGCAGGTACTGGATCAGCTGGTCGAGCAGCAGCTGGGCCCGTTCCGCGTCAAAGCTGATCAGGCCCTGCAAATTGGCCAGGGTGTTGAACAGCATGTGCGGCTCGATCTGCGCCTGCAGCATTTGCAGCTGCGCCTGCATGGCCTGCCGTTCGATGTTGGCGGCGCGGGCTTTTTCCTGTGCCGCCTCCATTTGAAGACGGGCAATTTTTTCGCGGCTGCTGAAGAACAGGATGGCCGTCGCCGCGGCCACCAGCGTGAATACCGTCATGCCGACATTGCGCGGCGACATGGCGACGGGCGCGGGAACATCGATATCTGCCAGCCAGCCGAACAGCATGGTGCCGCTCACCTGCGCCACGGCGGCGCTGACGATGACGAGCGCGGCGAAGGGCAGCAATGGGGCGCGCTTTTGCGCCCCCCACCACGCCAGGCGGATGCCGTCGATGAGCAGGAAGGCGATGCCGCCGATGCACATGGATGCAAGCAGATTGAGCAGGAAGCTCTGCCCGCCGCTCAGCACATAGGTGATGAAGATGGCGCACAGCACGTTGAGCAGCAGTGCATAGCGCGCATCGGCCAGCAGGCGCCGGTAGGGAAAGCCCGGCTTGCGCGGGGCGGTGTCGGTGGTGTGCATGCGGAACAGCTTTCAGGTGGACGTTTGGCTTGGTTATGCTGCAATATTCGACGAAGTTGCGGGCGCGCGCAATGGCGCTGCGACGAAACGGGGCGGACGTGGCGCCAATCGCATGATCGCGTCGTTGACACTGTGGCTGCTGCACGAGATAGTATGGCAAAGCTGTCCGGACCGACAACCTATTCGCAATAAAGGAAGACCCCATGTGGCCCTATCCACGCACCCTGGCGCACCGCGGCGGCGGCACCTTGGCGCCTGAAAATACCCTGGCCGCCTTGCGCTGCGGCCTCGCCTACGGCTACCGCGCCGTGGAGTTCGACGTCATGCTGGCGGCCGACGGCGTGCCCGTCGTCGTGCATGACGTGGCGCTGGGGCGCACGGTGGCTGGCCGCGGCGCCGTCAGCGACCATACGGCGGCCCAGCTGGGGGCGATGGAGGCGGGCGCCTGGTTCGGCCCCGCTTTCGCCGGCGAGGGCGTGCCCACTTTCGCCGCCGTCGTCGAGTATTGCAGGGCGCAGCGCATCTGGATGAATATCGAGATCAAGCCGGCGCCTGGCTGCGATGCGGCCACGGGCGAGGCGGTGGCGCGCGCCACGCGCGGTTATTTCGCGCAAGAAATCGCCGCAGGAGAATCATTGCCGCTGCTATCCTCGTTCAGCATTGCCGCCCTGCAAGCGGCACGTGAAGCGGCACCGGAACTGGCGCGCGGCTGGCTGGTCGAAGCGATTCCCGCTGACTGGCTTGAAACAGCGAAGGAACTGGGCGTGGTGGCCATCCATTGCGACCACCAGCAGCTGACGCCGGCGCTGGCGCTGGAAGTCAAAGGGGAAGGATTGGGATTGTTTTGCTACACCGTCAACAGCCCCGAACGGGCCAGCGACTTGCTGGCCTGGGGCGTGGACGGCTTTTGCACGGACAGGATCGATTTGATCAAACCGGTCTGACTTTAACCCGATGCAAAATCCGGAGTCAGACCCGTCGGGTCTGACCCCAGCCGTTAGGCAACTGTCTCTCAGAAAGAATACTAAAACGTCACGCGCATGCCGACCGTCAAATTGCGTCCCGTCAACGGTGCCGCGTTCTTGATGAACGAGGTGTGGCTGTAGGCCAGTTCGTTCGTCAGGTTATTCGCCTTGATGTAGAACTGCGCCGGCGTGGCGCCGATGCGCGTGTCGTAGTTGGCGGACAGGTTCAGCATATTGTAGCCTGGCGTTGCCGTTTCAAAAGCGGCCACCTTGTCCTGCTTGCCCACGCGGTAGAACTCGGCCACGCCGCTCCATGCTTGCCAATTGGCATCGAACTTCACGCCCACGCGCTGGGCCGGGATGCGCGGCAGGTTATCGTTGCCATCCGCGCCGCCGTCGGCCAGCTTGGCCCGCACGTAGTCGCCGAACACGCTGGCGCCGAGCATGGGGGTCAATTGCTGGCGGATCTGGCCTTCCACGCCCGTGAACGTGGCGTCGCGCTGGGCGTACTGGATCAGCTGGAAGCCTTCGTGGCTGTCCAGCGTGCTGCCGAAGATGTAATTGTCTACCTTGTTGCGGTAGGCGCTGGCCGAGAAGGTGGTGGCGCCCGCATATTTGCGCAGGGTCACATCGATATTGTTCGACGTTTCCTTGCCCAGGTTTTCATTGCCCAGCTCGTACGTGGCCGTGGCCATGTGCACGCCGTGCGCATACAGTTCCTCGGCGCTGGGCAGGCGGTGCGTGCGCGAGATGGTCGAGCCCAGCGAATACTGGGGCGCGAATTTCCACACGGCACCCAGCGAAATCGACGTGCCCTTGGCGCTGCGGTCCTGCAAGGTGGCGCTGTCGACCGTGATGTCCTGCCATTCGTGGCGCAAGCCCGCTTCGAAGCGCCATTGATCCAGCTTGTATTCCTCGACGAGGAAGGCGGCGTGTTTTTTGGTGACTGTCGGCGCCACGTAGGCTTCCTCGCCCAGGGCGGAGAAATCGCGCTTCGACGTCTGCAGGCCGACCACGCCGCGCCAGCCGAAGAGGGGATGGTGCTCCATTTCCAGGCGCGCATCATGGCCCTTGTTCTTGAAGGTGGTGGCCACTTCCGTGCCTTCGATTTCATCGTGCTTGTAGTCGGTGAACGCGGCGCGCAGGCGCAGCTTGGCGAAGCCGGGCACGGGGTCGCGCAATTCGCCGCGCACATCCCAGCGCTCGCTTTTCAGCTTCACGTAGGGCACGGCACCGTGTTCATGGTCATGGTCGTGCTCTTCTTCATCGCCGTGGTCGTGGCCTTCATGGCCGCCGCAGTGCAGATGCGTACCGTGCGGGTGGCAGCTCTCGAATTCATGGTTGTGGCCCGGCAAGCCGTATTCCGCGTGCTGGCTGGTGAAGGCCAGGCCCAGGAAGCCGCGCTGTCCCACCCACGACACGCCCACGCTGCCCGTGTCCGTCTTGTTATAGCTGCCGGCCACTGTCGAGCCGCCTTCCCAGCCGCTGCCCACCTTGTATTCCTTCGCGTCGCGCTTGACGCCTTCCGCGTGGAAGGCGAAGTTGCCGGAGCCGCCCGTCACTTCAAAGGCGCCCGCCTTTTCGCGCGCGGCCGAGTTGGCGCGCACGTCAAAGCTGCCTTCAATGCCTTTTGCCGGCACGCGGGTGGGGATTTTCTTGTCGATCACGTTGACGACGCCGCCCACGGCGCCGCCGCCATACGCCAGCGCGGACGGGCCGCGCAGCACTTCGATCTGCTCCGACAGCATCGGCTCGGCCGCGACGGCATGGTCGGGGCTGATGGTCGAGGCATCCTGCACTTCGGCGCCATCGGAAAGGATTTTCACGCGCGGGCCGTCCATGCCGCGGATGATGGGACGGCTGGCGCCGGCACCGAAATGGCTGGACGTGATGCCGGGCTGGCCGGCCAGCGTTTCGCCCAGGGTCGCTTCGCGGGCGCGCACCAGTTCCTCGCCTTCGAGCACGCTGACGGGCGTGCTCATCTCGTCGCTGCCCAGCGCCAGGGCGCTGGCGGACACGGTGACGGCAGGCAAGGTTGTCGCCTGTTGCGCCAGCGCGCTGGCGGGGGCGGCGAAGGCCAGCATGATGGCCAGCGCGAGGGGAGTCGGTTGTTGAGGACGGACGGACATGGGCAGAAATTCCTTATTCGCTATCGGTGTTTGCGGGGCTGGGGCAGGCCATTGCCGGATGGGGTGGCTGCCAGAAGATGATAATGATAACCCATTATCATTACTGTGTGACAGTTTTTCCGGGCGGGGGAAGCAGGCGGATGGTGTATTCTGTCGGCTATGGAACGCACAACACGCCAAAAAACCGCCATTCAAGCCGCCATCGAGTCGGCCCGGCGCCCCCTGTCGGCGCAGGAAATCCTCGAACAGGCCAGCTTGCAGGTGACGCAGCTGGGCATTGCCACCGTCTACCGCAACCTGAAATCGCTGGTGCTGGAAGAAAAGGTGCACGTGGTGACCTTGCCGGGCGAAAACCCGCGCTACGAGTCGAACGCCGTCGCCAATCACCACCACCACCATTTCCAGTGCACCACCTGCCAGCGCGTATTCGACGTGCATGATTGCCCGGGCGACTTGAAGCGCATGGCGCCGCAGGGTTTTGTCGTCGAGCGTCACGAACTGACCCTGTACGGCCGCTGCGCCGACTGCAATGCGGCCGCCGGCGCCACGGCTTCCGCGGCGGCCAAGGTCGCGGCCGCGCCACACGCCTGCGCCAGCCACCACGACCCGGCCTGAACGGGCGGGGCGGCATCCGTGGGCAGGCTTGCAACAATGCTCCCTGCCCGGCGCCAATTCCCCTATCCATATCACGTATAATCTTTCCTTTAAAGCTGCCGCCACTCTTTGCCAAAAAAACATGAAATCATCTGAAATCCGCGACAAGTTCCTCAAATTTTTCGAGTCCAAGGGCCATTCCATCGTCCGTTCCAGCTCCCTGGTGCCAGGCAATGATCCGACCTTGCTGTTGACGAACAGCGGCATGGTGCAATTCAAGGACGTGTTCACGGGAACGGACAGCCGTCCGTACACGCGCGCCACCTCCGTGCAGCGCTGCGTGCGCGCCGGCGGCAAGCACAACGACCTGGAAAACGTCGGCTACACGGCGCGCCACCACACCTTCTTTGAAATGCTGGGCAACTTCAGCTTTGGCGACTATTTCAAGCGCGACGCGATCCAGTACGCGTGGGAACTGCTGACCAAGGTCTACGGCTTGCCAGCGGAAAAGCTGACGGTCACCGTGTACATCGAGGACGACGAGGCATACGACATCTGGGCAAAGGAAATCGGCGTGCCCGTCGAGCGCATCATCCGCATCGGCGACAACAAGGGTTCGCGCTACGCGTCCGACAATTTCTGGCAGATGGCGGACACGGGCCCATGCGGTCCGTGCACGGAAATCTTCTACGACCACGGCGCCGAGATCCCTGGCGGTCCGCCGGGTTCGCCTGACGAAGACGGCGACCGCTTCATTGAAATCTGGAACCTCGTGTTCATGCAGTTCAACCGCGACGAAGCCGGTGTCATGCACAAGTTGCCGAAGCCATGCGTGGATACGGGCATGGGCATGGAGCGCCTGGCCGCCGTGCTGCAGCACGTGCATTCGAACTATGAAATCGACCTGTTCCAGCACCTGATCAAGGCTGCCGCGCGCGAAACGGGCGCCACGGACCTGGAAAACAAGTCGCTGCGCGTGATCGCCGACCACATCCGCGCCGCCGCCTTCATGATCGTCGACGGCATCATTCCGGGCAGCGAAGGCCGCGCCTATGTGCTGCGCCGCATCATCCGCCGCGCCCTGCGCCATGGCCACAAGCTGGGCCAGACGAAACCGTTCTTCTACAAGCTGGTGGCCGACCTGGCCATCGAGATGGGCGGCGCCTATCCGGAGCTGGAAGAAGCCAAGGACAACGTCGCCAACATGCTGAAAGCCGAGGAAGAGCGTTTCGGCGAAACCCTGGAAACGGGCATGAAAGTGCTGGAAGCGCAGCTGGCCAAGGATGCCACGGGCATCGACGGCGCCACCGCCTTCACCCTGTATGAAACCTACGGCTTCCCGCCGGACCTGACGGCCGACATCTGCCGCGAACGCGACATCACGTTCGACCAGGCCGGCTACGACGCGGCCCTGAAGGAAAGCCAGGAACTGTCGCGCAAGGGCGGCAAGACGCACAAGGACAGCAAGGTCGAGTACACGGGCGAGAAAAATACATTCGTCGGCTACGATCAATTGACGTTCAGCAGCAAGGTCGTGGCGCTGTACGCGGCCGGCACGCCCGTGCAGGAACTGAAGGCCGGTGAAGCGGGCATCGTCGTGCTCGACACCACGCCGTTCTACGCGGAATCGGGCGGCCAGGTGGGCGACCAGGGCGTGATCGCCTCGGGCGCCGGCACCTTTGCCGTCAGCGACACCCTGAAAATCCAGGCCGACGTCTTCGGCCACCACGGCGTGCTGGAGTCCGGCGTGCTGAAGGTGGGCGATGCCGTTTCGGCGGAGGTCGACACGGCCAAGCGCGCGCGCACCATCCGCAACCATTCGGCCACGCACTTGATGCACAAGGCCTTGCGCGAAGTGCTGGGCAGCCACGTGGCGCAAAAAGGTTCGCTCGTCGATCCGGACAAGACCCGTTTCGACTTCAGCCACAATGCGCCGATGACGGCCGAGCAGATCGCCGCCGTGGAAACCATCGTCAATAAAGAGATCCTGGAAAACCGCGCCACGCAAGCCCATCTGATGTCGTTTGACGATGCCGTCAAGCATGGCGCGATGGCCCTGTTCGGCGAGAAATACGGCGACGAAGTGCGCGTGCTCGACATCGGCAGCTCGAAAGAGCTGTGCGGCGGCGTCCACGTGCAGCGCACGGGTGACATCGGCCTGTTCAAGATCATCGGCGAAAGCGGCGTGGCCGCCGGTATCCGCCGCGTCGAAGCGGTGACGGGCGAGGGCGCCCTGGCGCTGGTGCAGACCATCAACCGCCGTTTGCTGGAAGCGGCGCAAGCCCTGAAGGCGCAGCCGGAAGAGCTGACTGCCCGCATCGGCCAGGTGCAAGAACACGTGAAGGCGCTGGAGAAGGAACTGGCCGCGCTGAAATCGAAACTGGCGTCGGGCCAGGGCGATGAGCTGGTCACGCAAGCCGTCGATGTCAACGGCATCAAGGTGCTCGCTGCCGTGCTGGACGGCGCCGACGTGGCCCGCCTGCGCGAAACCATGGACAAGCTGAAGGACAAGCTGAAGACGGCCGCCATCGTGCTGGCCAGCGTGGCCGACGGCAAGGTCAGCCTGATCGCCGGCGTCACGGCCGACGCCACTTCCAGGGTCAAGGCGGGCGAGCTGGTGAACTTCGTTGCACAGCAAGTGGGCGGAAAAGGCGGCGGACGCCCCGATATGGCGCAGGCCGGCGGCACCGATGCTAGCGGCCTGGCGAACGCCCTGGCCGGCGTGCCGGCCTGGGTGGGCGAACGCGCGAAATAAGGCGTAAGCTAGCAGGCATGCGGGGTTGTCGACCCACAGCCTCTTGAAAACGGCCCGCAGATGGTATTTGCGGGCCGTTATTTCTTTTGGAATCCCGTTGTGACACCACAACAGCCGATGAACTATTTTGGTGCAGCGCGTCAATGCCCCTGATTTAGAGTAGTATGTCGAAAATCAGTACAACAAAAATGGTGGGATATTGATGATGAGCGACACACTACTTGATACCGAGATTATGGAATTTCACAAAGAACTCGACGCGCGGGGCTTGAATTGCCCCTTGCCGATTCTGAAGGCGAAGAAGGCTTTGTCCGAGCTGCAAAGCGGCGAAGTGCTGCGCATCATGGCAACCGATCCCGGTTCCGTGCGCGACTTCCAGGCTTTCGCCAAGCAAACGGGCAACGCCCTGCTGTCGCACGTGCAGACGGGCACCGAGTTTGTCTTCCTGATGCAGCGCAAGTAATTCTGCCGACCTGGGCCGCCGTGGCGCGGCCTGGTTTTTCTTCCCGTACAGGCTGTTTTGCTGCCCTGCAGCGTAGCGGCACACTCCCAAAATACATCGAGGCTGGCCAGTTTAGATGGATTGCTCTAACAAAAAATCGCACGATCGTGCTTAAATTCGGTTCAGGATTCAAATTTCTCTTATAATCAATCACACAATCAGCACTTGATCCGTCATTTTTATAATTTCCCAAAGGCATAGCTATGAAAGTCTTGGTACCCGTCAAACGCGTGGTCGACTATAACGTCAAAGTCCGCGTCAAGAGTGACGGCACTGGCGTCGATACCGCCAACGTCAAAATGTCGATGAACCCTTTCGATGAGATCGCACTGGAAGAAGCGATGCGCCTGAAAGAAGCCGGCAAGGTCACTGAAGTGGTTGCCATCTCCTGCGGCGTGACGCAGTGCCAGGAAACCCTGCGCACCGCCATGGCCATCGGCGCCGACCGCGGCATCCTGGTGGAAACGACGACCGAACTGGAACCGCTGGCCGTGGCCAAGCTGGTGAAGTCCCTCGCCGAGAAAGAACAGCCGCAACTGATCATCCTGGGCAAGCAAGCCATTGATGACGACAGCAACCAGACCGGCCAGATGCTGGCAGCCCTGCTGGGTTGGCCACAAGCCACGTTCGCCTCGAAAGTCGTGCTGGAAGATGGCAAAGTCACCGTCACCCGCGAAGTCGATGGCGGCCTGGAAACCCTGGCGTTGACCTTGCCAGCGATCATCACCACCGACCTGCGTTTGAACGAGCCACGCTATGTGACCCTGCCAAACATCATGAAGGCAAAGAAAAAGCCGCTGGAAACCGTCAAGCCGGAAGACCTGGGCGTCGATGTCGCGCCCCGCCTGAAGACCTTGAAAGTGGTCGAGCCAGCCAAGCGCTCGGCCGGCATCAAGGTCCCGGACGTCGCTACCCTGGTCGCCAAGCTGCGTACCGAAGCCAAAGTCATCTAAGCGGCTTTGCCGTCTACCCAGAACAATTACAGGACATATCATGGTCGCATTAGTTATTGCTGAACACGACAACGCTACCTTAAAGGGCAGCACCCACCACACCGTGACCGCGGCCGCCCAGTGCGGCGGCGACGTGCACGTACTGGTTGCAGGTTCGAACGCTGCGGCTGCCGCCGCTGCCGCCGCGCAAATCGCCGGCGTGACGAAAGTCATCGTGGCCGACGCGCCATACTTCGCCGACGGCCTGGCCGAAAACGTGGCCGAGCAAGTGCTGGCCATCGCCGGCAACTACAGCCACATCCTGGCGCCAGCCACCGCCTACGGCAAGAACATCCTGCCGCGCGTGGCCGCCAAGCTGGACGTGGCGCAAATCTCGGAAATCACCAAGGTCGATTCGCCCGACACCTTCGAGCGCCCGATCTACGCCGGTAACGCCATTGCCACCGTGCAATCTGGCGACAAGGTCAAGGTCATCACCGTGCGCACCACCGGTTTCGACGCGGCTGCCGCCACCGGCGGTTCGGCTGCCACGGAAACCGTCGCTGCCGTCGCCGACGCTGGCAAATCGGCCTTCGTGGGCCGCGAGCTGGCCAAGTCCGATCGTCCAGAGCTGACCGCCGCGAAAATCATCGTGTCGGGCGGCCGTGGCATGGGTTCGGCCGAGAACTTCCACATCCTGGAACCGCTGGCCGACAAGCTGGGCGCCGCCATGGGTGCCTCGCGCGCCGCCGTCGACGCCGGCTTCGTGCCGAACGACTGGCAAGTGGGCCAGACGGGCAAGATCGTCGCGCCATCGCTGTACATCGCCGTCGGTATTTCCGGCGCGATCCAGCATCTGGCCGGCATGAAAGACTCGAAGACCATCGTCGCCATCAACAAGGATCCGGAAGCGCCGATCTTTGCCGTGGCCGATTACGGCATCGTGGGCGATCTGTTCGAGATCGTGCCGCAACTGGTGAAAGAACTGGGTTAATTTAAACCCGATCCGGTTTTGTGTAGAGCATATTCCGGTAGGGAGCGTCTGCAGCAGATTGCTCATCGGAAGTGCGGACAAGGCGCGAGGAGAATGCATGGATATCCATGCTACGACGAGCAACGCCGTCCCCGCTTTCGAGGGGCTGTCTGCTGCTGATGTATTCCTCTGCCGGGATACGCTCATGCTACAAAGCCACGCCGGCCCGCCCCACGCGGCGAGCCGCGCGTGGCTTTTTTCTTGGAGAAATAGATGAGCTATCAAGCCCCGCTGAAAGACATGTTGTTCGTCATGAACGAACTGGCCGGCCTGGCCGAAATCCATACTTTACCTGGCTGCGAAGACGCGACGCCCGACACGGCCGAAGCCGTGCTGGAAGAGAATGCCAAGTTCTGCGGCGGGGTGGTGGCGCCCTTGAACGGCCCCAGCGACAAGGAGCCGAGCTTCTGGCACGACGGGCAAGTGACCACCTCGAAAGGCTTCAAGGAAGCGTTCAAGGCCTACGGCGAAGCGGGCTGGCAGGGCGTGCAGCATCCGACGGAATTCGGCGGCCAGGGCTTGCCCAAACTGCTGGCCACGCCCTGCATCGAAATGCTCAACTCGGCCAGCATCTCCTTCGCCCTCGTGGCCTTATTGTCCGACGGCGCCATCGAAGCGCTGCTGACGGCCGGCAGCGACGCACAAAAAGCCACCTACCTGGAAAACCTGGTGTCGGGCAAGTGGACGGGCACCATGAATTTGACGGAGCCGCAAGCCGGCTCCGACCTGGCCGCCGTGCGCACGCGCGCCGTGCCGCAGGGCGACGGCACGTATAAAGTCTTCGGCACGAAGATTTTCATTACCTACGGCGAGCACGACATGGCGGAAAACATCGTCCACCTGGTGCTGGCCCGCACGCCGGACGCGCCCGCCGGCGTGAAGGGCATTTCGCTGTTCATCGTGCCGAAATTCCTCGTCAACGCGGACGGCAGCCTGGGCGCGCGCAACGACGCCCACTGCGTCTCCATCGAGCACAAGCTGGGCATCAAGGCCAGCCCCACGGCGGTATTGCAGTTCGGCGACCACGGCGGCGCCATCGGCACCCTGGTGGGCGAGGAAAACCGCGGCCTCGAATATATGTTCATCATGATGAACGCGGCCCGCTTCGGCGTCGGCCTGCAGGGCATCGGCCTGGCCGAGCGCGCCTACCAGCAGGCCGTGGCGTTCGCCAAGGACCGCGTGCAGTCGCGCGACCTGGCCGGTTCGCCAGGACCCGTTTCCATCATCCACCACCCGGACGTGCGCCGCATGCTGATGTCCATGCGCTCGCAGACGGAGGCGGCCCGCGCGCTGGCCTACGTGGGCGCGGCCATCAGCGACGTGGCGCACCATCATCCGGATGCCGTAGTGCGCGCGGAAAGCCTGGCGACGTATGAATACCTGGTGCCCGTCATCAAGGGCTGGTCGACGGAAATGTCGCAGGACGTCACGCGCGACGGCGTGCAAGTGCATGGCGGCATGGGTTTTATTGAAGAAACGGGTGCCGCCCAGCATTACCGCGATGCCAAGATTCTCACCATCTACGAAGGCACGACGGCCATCCAGGCGAACGACCTGGTGGGACGCAAGACGGTGCGCGACGGCGGCGCCGTGGCCAAGGCCATCATTGCCCAGGTGCGCGCCACGGAAGCCCAGCTGGGCGAGCTTACCGGCGCCGACTTCCAGGCCATGCAGCGCCACCTGGCCGAAGGCAGCGCCGCGCTGGAAGCCGTGGTCGAGTATGTGGTGGCGAACATGAAGTCGGACATCAAGGCCGTGTTCGCGGGCAGCGTGCCCTACCTGAAGCTGGCCGGCATCGTGCTGGGCGGCTGGCAAATGGCGCGCGCGGCCGTGGCGGCGCAGCAGAAGCTGGGCGAGGGCAGCGGCGACGCGTCGTTCTACAACGCCAAGATCGCCACGGCGCGCTTCTTTGCCGACCACATCCTGTCGCAGGCGCCAGGCTTGCGCGCCACCATCATCGACGGCAGCGCCGGCGTGATGGCGCTGTCGGAAGAGCAGTTTTAAGTTGCAAGCTGGCCGGCGCAAGCTGGCTGCATGCAAAAAAAAGCGCTGGAGATCACTCTCCAGCGCTTTTTTTATTTCTATCAAGAATGCTTGGGAAAGCGTTCAGGGCAAGGCGCGTTGTCGCAGGCAGCACGCTAGTGCGACAAGACAATGCAACGCCGCCATGGACGCTTTGCCTGCGTTCTTAACGGCGGGCGATGCCGTTGCCGGAATTGCGCACCAGGTCGCCCGCTGCCAGGCCAGGATCCTGGTCAAATGCGAAGTCGGCCTTGGCGCCCGTTTCATATTGCACGGTGACGGTCCACGTCTTGGCGTTTTTCATGTGGCCTTCCACTTGCTTGCCTGCATAAGCGCCGCCGGCGGCACCGGCCAGGGTGGCCAGGTCCTTGCCGCGTCCGCTGCCTACCTGGCGGCCCAGCAGGGCGCCAGCCACGCCGCCGCCGATCAGGCCCAGGGCGCCGCCTTCACCGGCCTTTTCCGCCACGTTCACGGCCACGACCTTGCCGCATTCGGCGCAGATCTGGTGCGGTGGCTGCTTGTTTTGCTGGGCGACATTCGAGGTGCCCGCTCTTTGCGCGGCCTTGGCGTTGATGATGGCCTGGTCGTATTCGCTCTTGGCATCGCGCAGGCATTGCATGCGGGCTTTCGAGTTCGTTTCTTCCGCGCACAATTTCTTGTCGTCCGCGTAGCGTGTATTCGCCTGTTTCGTGTCGTAGGCGTATTGCGCCTTGGGCGACAGGTTTTGCGCGAAGGCGGAAGTGCTGAACAGGGCGGTAATGGCCACTGCGATGAGGTATGGGCGACGAATCATGATCTTCTCCTGTGGGGTGTTGAATGTGCCAGTAATGTTGGCATTGTGGATGCAGTATAGAGGAAAATCATGATTGCTTACCAACACTTACATATGCCGTGCGCGCCCCGTTTTGCTGTCATTCCGGCATGGAATCAGGCGCGGGAACTAGCCGTAGGCGCCGCCTGTGTACAGCAGGTCGAACAGGCGCGCCATGGTGGCGATGAGGACGCCTGCGCCTAGCATCAAGGTAGCGACCAGCACCACGGCCAGCGGCCAGCCCGTGTCCGACTGGTGGCCGGAGGCGGCGTTGTAGCGGGCGTCCCACTTGTCGTCCGGCATCAGGCCCAGCACCAGGGCCTCCAGGAAGCCGGCCAGCGCGGACAGGGTGAGGGGCAGGATCTGGTAAAACCAGTCGGACTCGGGGAAAAGCTGGCGCAGCAGCAGGGTGGCGGGCAGGGCGGCCAGGTGCAGCCAGCCCCAGGTATCCTTGATGCCATGCAGGTAAAAGCGGTGGGCGCCCAGGGTGCCCAGCAAAAAGGCCAGCAGGGAGGTCAACGCCTTGTTCTTGTGCGGCTGCTGCAAAATCGTGGTGGCGGTCATGGGACTCCAGGGTTGCTCATCGATAAAGATTGCCAGTATCGGCCATTGCCTGGCGCAACGATAGCACTTTCTTGTGGCGTTTATGCAATGATTTCGCGTGATTTCCCGCCATGGCCGGCACGATAGGCGCAGACGCCTATTGCGTCTTCGGCGATGTCTGGTCATAATGTTTGATTAGCCCAAATTACACGCCCGTCATCATAACGCTTGCTGCCTGGCGGTAAAGCGCGCTATAATTTGCGGCTTTTTCCGCCTCAGCACACTTTTTGGAAATATTATGGTCGTTATTCGTTTAGCTCGTGGAGGCGCCAAGAAGCGCCCGTTCTTCAACATCGTCGCTACTGATTCGCGCAATCGCCGCGATGGTCGCTTCATTGAGCGTATCGGTTTTTACAACCCGATGGCGCAAGGTGGCGAAGTTCCACTGCGTATCACCGCAGACCGTCTGGCCTACTGGCAAGGCGTTGGCGCACAATTGTCGCCAACCGTTGCTCGCCTGGTAGCTAGCAACAACAAAGCAGCAGCTTAATTAGATCACTGGTTTGACGGTCAAGACTGCATCCGGGGTGAAAGTCCCCGATGACCTGGTACAGGTAGGCTATGTCTCCGGTGCTTATGGCATTGCTGGCGGAGTCAGGATCACTCCTTTCTCCGACGATGCGGATGCATTATTAAGCGTCAAAACCTGGTGGTTTGATAAACCGACCTTGCACGACGTTCAAGTCAGGCAAGCGAAGTTACACGGCGGCGACGTCGTGGCCCAGCTGGTGGGTGTGGTCGGGCGGGATGCCGCAGAAGCGCTGAAAGGCGTGTCTGTGCAAATTCCGCGTAGCCATTTCCCGACGCTGTCGGCCGATGAATTTTATTGGTCCGATCTGATCGGACTGACAGTTGAGAATTTGCAAGGCGAGTGCCTCGGCACGGTGCACGACATGATGAGCAATGGTCCGCAATCGATCTTGCGCGTTACTCCCGTCGCCACTACCGATGACACCGCTGAAAAGGCGCCTGAGCGCCTGATCCCGTTTGTCGGCCAGTTTGTCATTAACGTTGACAAGGCCGCCAAGAAGATCACGGTGGACTGGGGCCTCGATTATTAAACCGCCTGCGCTTCATCATGCGCCGGGCTATGTTTGCGGGAGGGTGAACGATGCAATTTGATGTCGTGACCCTGTTCCCGGAAATGTTTGCCGCGCTGACGCAGTCGGGCGTGACCCGGCGTGCCTTCGAGCAGAACAAGTGTGGCTTGTCCTTGTGGAATCCCCGTGATTTCACGACGGACAATCACCGCACCGTGGACGACCGCCCGTATGGCGGCGGTCCCGGCATGGTGATGATGGCCCGTCCGCTCGAAGCGACGATCACGGCCGCCAAGCAGCGCCAGACCGAACTGGGTCTGGCCGCGCCGCGCGTGGTGTTCATGTCGCCGCAAGGCCGTCCGCTGACGCACGAGCGCGTCACGCAGTTGAAAACCGAGCCTGGTCTCGTGATCCTGTGTGGCCGCTATGAAGCGGTGGACCAGCGTTTGCTGGACCGTTGTGTCGACGAAGAAATCAGCATGGGCGACTTCGTCCTGTCGGGCGGTGAATTGCCCGCCATGGCGCTGATGGATGCCGTGATCCGCCTGTTGCCGGGTGTCTTGAACACCGAGGCATCGGCCATCGAGGACAGCTTCGCCAACGGCTTGCTCGATTCGCCGCATTACACACGGCCGGAAACGTACGAAGGCATGGCCGTACCGCCCGTCCTGATGGGGGGGAACCATGCCGAGATCGGCAAGTGGCGCCGCCAGCGCATGCTGGAAGCGACCGCGAAGAAACGCCCTGATCTGTTGACCAGTGCGCGCGCCGCCGGCTTGCTCAGCAAGGCCGACGAAAAATTCCTGGCTAGCCTGTAAGCCGTTTTTGGACGGCCGGCAGGGTGGCCTTGCAGTGCCGGGCATGTTGCCCAAATTGGTAATACCCATCCTCTACCGGGCGGATAGCACGCTATCCACAGTGCGCCGGCATGATGGTTTTCGGAGTGTTAAAAATGGACTTGATTCAACAATTAGAGCAAGAAGAGATCGCCCGTCTGGGTAAATCGATTCCTGACTTCGCACCAGGCGATACCGTTATCGTCAGCGTCAACGTAGTCGAAGGCACGCGCAAGCGCGCCCAGGCTTACGAAGGCGTCGTTATCTCCCGTCGTAACCGTGGCCTGAACTCGAACTTCATCGTTCGCAAGATCTCGTCCGGCGAAGGCGTCGAGCGTACGTTCCAACTGTACTCGCCGCTGATCGCTTCGATCGAAGTGAAACGCCGTGGTGATGTTCGCCGCGCCAAGCTGTACTATCTGCGTGAGCGTTCGGGTAAATCGGCGCGTATCAAAGAAAAATTGCCAAACCGCCGCGTTGTGGCGAAAGCAAGCGCGTAATATCAGCGTCTGCGTTGGGAAAAGGGGTGCCTGTAAATGGTGCCCCTTTTTTTATTCTGAATTGCCAATGGGACAAGCTGCATGGCCACCATCGCATTTGATCCAAAACAACTTGCCATCGATAGCATCGCCGGCGAAGCGGCGCTCGATGCCGAACGCCTGACGCCGGACTGGCTGCGCCAGCGCCTGGCCGCGCCGCCCGCCTGGCGGCCCGAGATCACGCAGGATTTCCTGTCCGCCCGCGCCGAACCGGTGCGGGCCGCCGTGCTGATTCCCCTCGTGCAGCGTCCGCAGGGCTTGACCATCCTGCTCACCATGCGCACCGACCACCTGAGCAGCCATGCCGGCCAGGTCAGCTTTCCCGGCGGGCGCAGCGAACCCTTCGATGACTCGGCCATCGCCACGGCCCTGCGCGAAACGGAAGAAGAGGTGGGCTTGTCGCGCGAGCATGTCGAGGTGCTGGGCTGCCTGCCCGATTACCTGACGGGCACCGGCTACCAGGTCACGCCCGTGGTGGGGCTGGTGACGCCGCCGTTCGAGTTGCGCGCCGACCCGTCGGAAGTGGCGGAAATCTTCGAAGTGCCGCTGGCCTTCCTGATGGATGGCCTCAATCACCAGCGCCTGTCGGTGGAATTGCCGGGCGGACGGCGCTCGTTTTACGCCATGCCGTACGAGCGCTTTTATATTTGGGGCGCCACCGCCGGCATGCTGCGCAATCTGTTTCACCTCTTGCGCGCGTAAAATGGCGCCCCGCACGTAATAAGTTTGATTCCAGCACTGCACTGCGCTATCGTAGCGGGCATTGCGGTATTGCTGAAAAAGACAAAAAGGACGTTTGATGACATTTCTCTCCATACTTTGCGCATTGCTGATCGAGCAGCTCAAACCTTTGCGCGCGGACAATCCGATCTACGCCGAGATCAAGAGCCTGGCGATGCGCATGGAGACCTGGTTCAATGCCGGCCACGCCAACCATGGCCGCATGGGCTGGTTCCTGATGATCGGCGTGCTGATGGTGCCGACGGCCGGCGTGTACTGGCTCTTGCGCTACTACCAGCTGACGCCGCTGGCCTTTGTCTGGAATGTCCTCATCGTCTACCTGACCCTGGGCTTCCGCCATTACAGCCATTATTTCACGTCGATCCAGCTGGCCCTGAGCGCCGGCGACGAGGCTTCCGCCCGCACCCTGCTGGCCGAGTGGACCAAGCTCGACACTGTGGGCATGGAAGCGAGCGAAATCGCCCGCATCGCCGTCGAAAAAGCCCTGATCACCACGCATCGCAATGTCTTTGGCGTCTTCTTCTGGTTCCTGATGCCGCTGGGTCCGGCCTGCGCCGTGATGTACCGCGTGGCCGAATACCTGGCGCGCGCCTGGAACGAACCGGAGCACATGCGCAATGAAGCGTTCGGTCAGTTCGCCGCGCGCGCCTTTTACTGGATCGACTGGATTCCCGTGCGCCTGACGGCCGTGGCCTTTGCCGTGGTGGGCAATTTCGAGGATGCCATCTACGCCTGGCGCAATTTCGCCCAGCGCTGGCAGGACGAGGCCATCGGCATCATCCTGACGGCCGGCGGCGGCGCCATGGGCGTACGCCTGGGCACGCCAGCGGAAACGGCCGCGCGCGTGTTCACCACGCCGGACATGGCCGTCGATGACAGCGACAGCGAAAGCGATATCCTGCCCGGCGAAGAACCGGGCGCGCGTGCATTGCAGAGCACGGTGGGCCTGGTCTGGCGCGCCTTGCTGCTGTGGATGCTGTTGCTGCTGCTGATGTCGGGCGCCGTTTTCCTCGGCTGACGCGCGTGCCGGTGCGGACGCACAGTCGCCGCCCATGCGCCCTGCGCGTGGAAGAAGGTTAAAATAGGGGCTGGCGCGCAAGGCGTGCCAGCCCCTGTTTGCATGCGCAGGGCAGATGGAGGTAGAACCCAAGTCTTCTATAAGATATAATACTGGCTTACCGCAGTACACGCAGTGCAGTTACACAACTGAACGACCAGCCCGGCCTACCCGCCGGGGCCATTCACGCAATCCAGTCCCGACAAGCCACATGGCCGAGTTATCTCAAAAAACAGGGGAACTCTCAGACGAGTTCTTCATCCTTGGTCTCACCAGCAATGGCAAGCAATTCCGACCCAGCGATTGGGCCGAGCGCCTTTGTGGAGTGATGTCCTGTTTCAATCCCGAAGGTGGCGGGCGCAATGCGCACCTCCAGTATTCGCCCTATGTGCGCCCGACCGTCGTCAACGGCGTCAAATCCGTGGTCGTGAATACCAAATTGCGCGAGATCGAGCCGATGGCATTTCACTTCGTGCGCGAGTTTGCCAAGGATAACGACCTGCAGATCGTCGAAGCCTGCTTCCTGCCGCCACCCGAAGAAAAGTAAGCTTCGCTTCCCTTGATTTGCCTCAAGTCCGCGCTGGCGGGCTGGCGTAGCGTTGACACTCCGGCAGCCTGGGAGTGGCGACATGCGTATCGGCGACATCTGCACCTTGCACACCATTCATTGTCAGCGTGACACCAGCGTGCAGCAGGCGGCGCTGCTGATGCGCCAGCACCATGTGGGCGACCTGGTCGTGGCCGAGCAGCCCAACGGCGAGCGCGTGCCCGTCGGCATCCTTACCGACCGCGACATCGTCATTTCCGTCATTGCCCTGGGCCTCGACCCTGCCAGCCTGCTGGCGGGCGACATCATGAGCGCCCAGCTGCTGACGGCCAGCGAAGACGAAGACGTCTACGAAGTCATCGAACGCATGCGCGTAAACGGCATTCGCCGCCTGCCCGTGGTCAACAGCCTGGGCGGGCTGTCCGGCATCGTCAGCATCGACGACTTGCTGGGTTTCCTGGCCCAGGAGATGGCCGAACTGGCGCGCATCAGCAGCGGCCAGCTGGTACACGAAAAACGCACGCGCAAATAGGACCGCCTGTCAAAACCTGCCGCGCATCGCACAGTGCGGCCGGCGATGCCCACCGCCTTGGCGGCTCGTCCCAGAGCACGGCTGCACTTGCCGGTCACAAGGGAATGCCGAGCCTCACCGCCGCTCGCTACGGTTTTGTCCGGCGTTCCGCTCGCCCCGTATTGCGCAATTTCAGTCAAATCCCCGCCACCTGAAAATGCTACAGTCGCTGCTCGTTCAACGGGAAGCGTTCATGAGCTATCTGGCCAAGGCACTCTGGTATATCGAATCGCATTACGCGGACAATCTCACGCTCGATGCTATCGCCCGCGTGGGCGGCGCGTCGCCGTGCCACTTGACGCGCGCGTTTGGCCTGGCGACGGGCCACTCCGTCATGCGTTATGTGCGGGCGCGCCGGCTCAGCGAGGCGGCGCGCCTGCTGGCCCAGGGCGCGCAGGATATTCTCGCTGTCGCGCTGCAGGCAGGTTACGGTTCTCACGAGGCATTTACGCGCGCCTTCCGCGAACAGTTCAATGTCACGCCGGAAATGGTGCGGGCCCGGCGCGATGTGGCCCATCTGGCGCTGGTGGACGCCATCAGGATGGATGCCGCGCCGGGCGTTCCGCTGGACGCGCCCCGTTTCGAGCAGGGACCGGCCTTGCTGCTGGCGGGCATGGTCGAACGCTACCGGGCGGAAACCTGCGCCGGCATCCCCGCCCTCTGGCAGCGCTTCCTGCCCCATGCGGCGCCGGGCCAGCTGCTGTATGGCGTGTGCTGCAACAATGACGATGCGGGCAATTTTGATTACCTGTGCGCCATGCCCGTGGCCGACTTTTCCCAGGCGCCCGAGGGCTGGATGCGGCTGCGCATCGCCCCGCGGCGCTATGCCGTCTTCCGCCACCGGGGCCATATTTCCACGATACGCGCCACCTGGCACACGCTGTGGAATACCTGGCTGCCCCAGTCCGGCCTGGAAGTGGCGGACGCTCCCGATTTTGAACGCTACGACCACCATTTCGATCCCGTCAGCGGCAGCGGCGGCGTGGACATCTGGCTACCCCTGAAAGCATGAACATGTTCGCTAGCTTGTCCGCGCCTCCCCTGTTTGCCGGTGCCGCCACGCTGCGGCAGCGCCTGTTGCAATGCGCCGCCGCGCTGGCGGCCGGCTGGCCCCTGTACTGGGTGCTGGGCCCGCAGCCGGCGGGCGTGCTGGCCTGGTGCGCGCCGCTGCCCGTGCTGTGGCTGGCCCTGCGTTCGTCCCGCCGCGACGCCGCCTGGATGACGTTGCTTGCCGCCGTGCTGGGACTGTCTTCCAATCTTGCCTATTTCCGCTTGCTCATGCCCATGCCGGCCGTGCTGGCCGCGATCGTCGTCAAGGCGCTGCTGTGGCTGCTGGTGGTGCTGGCCACGCGGCGCATCGTGCTGCGCTATCGGGCGGGCTGGACGGTGCTGGCGTATCCCGTACTGTGGGTGGCCGTCGACACCTTGATGGCGGCCTTGCTGCGAGATGGCAACTGGGGCAGCCTGGCGTATTCGCAGGCGGATCACCTCGCCATGCTGCAGGTGGCGGCTTTGGCGGGCGTGCCTGGCCTGCTGTTTTTGCTGTGTCTGCTGCCATCCGCGCTGGCCTTGCTGCTGGCCGGCGGCCGCGCGTACGCCCCCGCGGCGCTGGCCAGCGTGCTGCTGGTGGCGGCCGCTTGGGCCGGCGGCGCCTGGCGTTTGCAGCAGGCGCCGGTGCCGGTAGCGGGCGGGCCGCTGGCGGGGCTGGTGGCCATCGATGACTTTATCGGCCCGGCCACGCCGCCGGCCCGCGCGCAAGCCATCTGGGACCAGTACGCGCAGCATGTCGACCGGCTGGCCGGGCAAGGCGCGCAACTGCTGCTGTTGCCCGAGAAGATAGCCGTGCTGTCGCCCGCGCAAGCGGCGGCGGTGCAGCAGCGCTTCCAGGCGCTGGCGCGGCGCACGGGCACCTGGATCACGCTGGGCATCGGCGTGCAGGAGGGCGGTGGCCGGCGCAATCTGGCCTGGCTGTTCGCGCCCGACGGCGCCGCGCCCGTCAGCTACCAGAAGCATCACCTGGCGCCGCCCGAGCGCGATTTTTTGGCGGGCGGCGCCTATGCCGTGCAGCCGGTGGCGGGGCGTGCCATGGGCCTGGCCATCTGCAAGGACATGCATTTCGCTAGCTTCGGCCAAGCGTACGGCGCGGCCGGGGCCAGCGTGATGCTGGTGCCGGCCTGGGATTTCCAGCTCGATGCCTGGATGGGGGCGCGCATGACGGTGGTGCGTGGCGTGGAAAACGGCTATGCCGTGCTGCGCGCGGCGCGCGAGGGCGTGCTGACGGTCAGCGACGCGTATGGAAGAGTGCTGGCGCAGCGGGCCAGCAGTGAAATGCCGGGCAGCACCTTGCTCGGGCCGTTGCCGGCAGCCGTGCCCGTGGCGACATGGGCCGGTTGGCTGGGGCCGCTGGTGGGCTGGCTGTGTGCCGTGCTGGGCGGCATCCTGCTGTGCGTGGGCCGCCGCGCCGTGCCGGCGGACTGACAAGGCCGGTACCAGCATGCCGCAATGCACCAAGCTGGCGCATGCGTCTTTTTATATTATTCCCCAGGCGGCGAGATAATCGCCGCATTCCCTTTCACGATGACGGCGCATATGGCGGCGCCATGCCGCCATATATATTGCAGTGCAATAAGTGGACGCCGCTGGTATTGCGACATCGCTGCCTGCGGTATTAATTGGTACTTAATTCGGCCACGAAGTCGTACATATCGCCGCGGAAGTAGGAACGGCAAAATTCCACGGCCCGTCCGTCGCGCAAAAAGCCCAGCCGCTCCACCGACAGGCCCGCATCGCCTTCCTCCGCCTGCAGCAAACTCGCCTGTTCTCCCGTCAGCAACAGCGCGCTCAGGCGCTGCAATGCCCGCACGGGCCGGTTGCCCGCCTGTTCCAGCGCGTCGTACATGGAGATGTCGACGGCATCGAGTGCCGGCAGGCAGCTGGCCACGATGGTGGCGTACTCCAGGCACATCGGCACTTCGTCCGCATAGCGGATGCGGTGGAAGCGGTACACGGGCGCGCCTGGCGACAGCCGCAGGCGCAAGGCCTCTTCCGGCGTGACGGTTCCCTCTGAGCGCTTGAGCCAGACGCTGCGCGGCGTGCGTCCGCGCGCCCGCATGTCCTCGGAAAACGAGGTCAGCTTGGCGAAGTTTTTTTCGATGCGCGTATTGATGAAATTGCCCGAGCCGGGGCGCCGCACCAGCAAGCCTTCGTTGACCAGCCCATCGATGGCCTTGCGCACCGTGATGCGCGAGACGGAGAGGTCGCTGGCCAGCTGGCGTTCGGCCGGCAGGGCTTCGTCGGGGCCGAGGATGCGCTTGTCGATCGCTTCGCGCAGCGCGCGCTGCAGCTGCTGGTACAGGGGCAGGCTACTCGTCTGCCCCAGGTCTTGCATGATGTGAGCCAGGGTGGTCATACGCTTGAGGGTCTCCGTTACGGCGCGTTACAGACGCGCTCTGTATCTGTTTTGTGTCGCTGGATAATACCAAAAAAGACCGTAATAAAACCAATTTGAATTATCAGGCCAACAATTTCTCATTTCTCTCTCGGGTATTTGAAGCTGCCATACGGGCTACGGATTGATTTAAGTGAAGTGGTCTGTGTGATTCAAACAACGTTATAAAAAAAAAGTTGCAACTGGTAGTGTTCTGGTATTGGATAGTAGTATATTGGCGTTGAATTGGTTTTGTAAGTGGTTGTACCGAAGGGTCTGCAGCATGCCGGCGCGAGCGGGTGGGCTGGAAAGAAGACCTACATTAAAAATGAAAAGGTTCCAATCCTGGGATCTAAATCAAGGGGGAGTACATGAAACGCAATTTGACAGCTAGCTCTGCAGCACGCAATTTGACGCCAATCGCCGCTGCTGTGGCTATGTTGATGGCAGGCGCGAGTTTCTCGGCGCATGCTCAGGAAGCCGTGCCAGCCAAGCCGGCGGCAACGGCCGATGTCGATGAAGGCCAGACCGTCGTCGTGACGGGTATTCGTGCATCGCTGCAACAATCCTTGAACCAAAAACGTAATTCCGACAGCCTGGTCGAAGTGATCACGGCTGAAGACGTCGGCAAGATGCCGGACAAAAACATCGCCGACTCCCTGCAACGCGTGCCAGGCGTCAGCGTCGCCGCTGCCGGCGGCAACGAAGGCAGCTTCGGCGAGAACGACCGCGTGGCCCTGCGCGGCACACCGTTCGGCCTGACCCTGACCACCTTCAATGGCCACTCGGTCAGCAGTGGCGACTGGTTTGCCGACAACATCATCGGCGGCGGCCGCAGCGTCAGCTTCTCGCTGTTCCCTTCCGAACTGATCGGCCGCGTTACCGTGCACAAAGGCTCGCAAGCAAATCTGCTGGAAGGCGGCGCGCAAGGCGTGATCGATATCGAATCGCGCAAACCGCTGGACTTCAAGAAACAAATCACGGGCCAGGTCAGCCTGGGCGCCGTGTACTCGTCCAACTCGGGCAAGAAAGATCCGCAAGTCAGCGGCATGATCAACTGGAAGAATGACGCCAGCACCATGGGCGTGATGATGCAGGGCTTCTATCAGAAGCGTAAGCTGAGCCGCGTCGGCCAGGAAAATGGCGTCTGGTATGACGCCGTTGCCGCGGATTCGGCCGTGGCCGGCGCCTTGCCTGGCTCGGCTGGTGGCCGCGTCAACTACATGGGCGGCACCGCCTGGTTCGAACAGGAGCGTACCCGCAAGGGCGGCCTGATCGACGTGCAGATCAAGCCGAGCAGCGCACTGACGCTGGACTTCAGCCTGTTCCACTCCGAACTCGACGCACCGAACATCAACCACAACTTCATCCAGACCGTGGGCCTGGAAACGGGCAGCAAGGGTGGTTACCCGGTCGGCAATATCAGCGGCATTTACAAGGGCGGCGTTGTCACCAGCCTGCACACCACGATTCCACCGAACTGCGGCGCCGTCTGCGCCGGCTATTCCAGCGCGGTGCAGGAAGAGTTCAGCCGTCCTGTGGCGGAAAGCAAGTCCGACTTCTTCAACGTCGACGCCAAGTACCGCGTCAATGACCGCCTGACGTTCTCGGGCAAGGTCGGCACGACCAAGGGCGTGGGCAACACGGAAAGCGGCGCGCTGGGTATTTGGATGCCTTGGACGGGCGGCGGCTACACCCAGAACGGCGCCAGCCATGGCGTGATCTACGATACGCCGGGCGCGGACAAGTTCTCGATCGGTGGCCGTCAGGCAACGCCTTACACCTATGGTTCGCATGTCACCGCGAACGACAAGGAGACCTATGGCCAGATCGACGGTATCCTGAAACTCGACCTGCCAGCGATCTCGTCGGTGGAATTCGGCGCCCGCGTGGCGGAACACAAGCGTGACCTGACCGCCATCGGCATCGTCGCCAAGCCATCGCTGGGTGTTACGGCCAACCTGCCGATGAACGGCCTGACCTCGTTCCCAAGCAACTTCAACGACCTGGGCGTGAATGGCGCCGGCTACTGGACGTTCTCGCAAGCGAGCGTCAACAAATGGCTCAAGGATAACGCCACGTACGAAGGCAACCTGCGCCAGTCCGAGTTCAACATCAAGGAGCCGACCCAGTCGGTGTACGCGATGGCGAACTTCAGCACGGAAGGCTTGTCGGGTAACTTTGGCGTGCGCTACGTGCACACCAAGGAAGACGTCAACCGTTACGAGCTGAACCCGGCCGCCCAGTACGAAATCAAGAACTACACCAACACGTACAATGACTTCCTGCCGAGCGCCAACTTCCGCCTGGACGTGACGAAGGACATCATCGGCCGCTTTGGCATCAGCCGCACCATGGCCCGTCCTGAGCTGGGCATGATGGCCGGCCTGGACCTGCGCGACAACCAGCTCGACGGCAACGCCGGCAATCCTAATCTGCGTCCTATCCGCTCGAACAACGCCGACGTGGGCCTGGAGTGGTACTTCGCGCCAAAATCGATGGTTTCGGCCGGCATTTTCTACTCCTCGCTGGATGGTTACGTGACCTACGGCAAGGGCGTGACGACGTTCTACAACCAGTTGCAGAACAAGTTCACGCAGTATGAAGTGGGCACGCCGACCAATACCACGGCGGAAGTCAAGGGCCTGGAACTGTCCTACGTGCAGGCATTGCCAGCCGGCTTCGGTGTGAACGCCAACTACACCTACACCGATGGCAAGGAAACGGGCAACGTCAAGGGTTCGCCATGCGGCGACACGGGCGATTGCACCATGATCGGCACCTCGAAAAACGCCTATAACATCGGCGCGTTCTTCGAAAACGCCAAGTTCAGCGCGCGCCTGACGTACAGCTACCGTTCGGAATTCCTGAACGGCACCTCGCGCCGCAGCGCCGCCTACCAGGCCGGCATCGGCAGCCTGTCCGCATCGGTCGCCTACCAGCTGACGGAAAACCTGGCCATCACCCTGGATGGCAAGGACTTGAACAATCCGCTGTCGCGTTCGGTCATCAAAACCCCTGGCTTTGATGACATGCCAGGCGCGTTCTACAAGAACGGCCGTCAGATCTACCTGGCACTGCAAGGCAAGATGTAAGACGTTTTACTGAGTTGATGCCTCCCGGCGGACACCCGGGATGGCATGACACATGGCGGAGCGCTGTTGGCTCCGCCATTTTTTTATCTGCATTTCCACCGCATTTCCACCGTATCGTGCGCTTCGTCGCCGTTCATGGTTCCTGCCGGCAGCGGGCGCATCATCCTTACTAACGTCAGGCCGGACTGTCCAAGGCAGCCGGATTTCAGGAGATAACATGCAACGATCATTGAGTACCGTCCTCACGCCCATCGCCTGGGCGTGCGCCACGCTGGTGCTGGGCCTGCCGGCGCAGGCGCAGCCCGTGGCCGCGGACCAACCCGCCGCACCCATGGCCGAAGTGGTCGTCACCGGCATCCGCGCTTCGCTGGAACAGTCGCTGAGCCAGAAGCGCAACAGCGATTCCGTGATCGATGTCGTCAGCGCCGAAGACATCGGCAAGCTGCCCGACAAGAACGTGGCCGACGCCGTGCAGCGCGTGCCGGGCGTGAATATTTCCTCGTCCGCCGGCGGCGAGGGCGGCTTTTCCGAGAATGACCGGGTCAGCATCCGCGGCACCAGCCCCAGCCTGACGCAAACCCTGATCAACGGCCACGCCGTCGGCACGGGCGACTGGTTCGTCACCGACCAGGTGGGCACCGTGGGACGCAGCGTCAGCTTCGCCTTGCTGCCGTCGGAAATCGTCAGCCGCGTCACCGTGCAAAAGAGCGCGCAGGCCGACCTGGTGGAAGGCGGCGTGGCCGGCTCCATCAATATCGAGACGCGCAAGCCGCTCAGTTTCAAGCAGCCATTCACGGCCGAGCTGGCCGTGCAGGCGATCTACGCCGACTTGCCGGGCAAGACAGATCCGCAAATGAATGCCCTGTTCAACTGGAAGAACGAGGCCAAGACCATGGGCGTGCTGTTCCAGGTATTTTCCGAGAAGCGCCACGAGCGCCGCGACGGCCAGGAATTTTTCGGCTATGGCGAAATCGATGCGAACAGCCCGGCCGCGCAGAAATACCCGGAACTGGCCGGCGTGCTGGCGCCATTGGGCATCAACTCGGCCCTGTTCGAGCAGGTGCGCAAGCGCCAGGGCGGCAGCATCGACCTGCAATTCAAGCCGACGGCCGATCTGATGCTCGACGTCAACGGTTTTTATTCCAAGCTGGACGCGGCCAATTACAACCGCAGCTTTTATAACCAGCCCGGCGCCAACCTGAATGCCGTCGACAATGACGGCAAGCACGTCGGTGTGATTCCCAGCACGTTTACGGTGAAGAACAACACCCTGGTGGCGGCGGACTTTCCTGCGTCGCAATTTCCTGCCGCGAATGCCACCACGCCCTACAACGGCCAGCTGTATCCCGCCCTGGTCGACCAGATCTATCGGCCCGGCTCGAACTCCTCCACCGCGTATGTCGACTTCAACGGCAGCTACCGCGCCAGCGACCGCCTGCGCATCTCGGGCAGCCTGGGCTATACGCGCGGCATCGGTGAAACCCCCGTCGACCTTGGCTATGAGGCGGGCTTGACGGGCGTGGGCGTGTCGTACAGGTTGAATGGCCTGTCGCCGGCCAAGCTGAATTTCCCCGGCCTCGATATTTCCAGGTTTTCCAATGTGGTGACGGCGTCGGCCTGGGGATCGCACGTGGAAACCCTGGATACGGAAAAATACGGCCAGGCCGATGGCGAACTGAGCATGGATTATGGCGTGCTGGAATCGCTGAAGTTCGGCGCCCGCTACGCGGAGCACCACCGCAATGTGGCGTGGCCGGAAAACCGCAGCTGCGCCGTGTGCGATGGCACGACAAACGCCCCCTTGCCGAACTGGAATGGCGGCACGTATCCGGGCGACTATGGCAAGGGATTGGGGGGCAACGCGCAAGGCCGCTACTGGCAGCTGGACCCGGCCGACCTGGTGGCGTGGGCGAACAAGTACGACAATTCGGGCGGACCGAATTCGCGCAACTGGCCGGCCGAGCTGGACGTGAAGGAAAAGGACAGTGCCGCCTACCTCATGGCCAATTTGTCGGGCAACAAGTGGCGCGGCAACGTGGGCGTGCGCGTCGTGCGCACGCAGCAGACGACGGTGACGAACGTGCCGGGCGGCGAAAACCCGATTGGCCAGGAAAATATATTCGGCACCTATACGCCTACCGTCGTCAAGCACAGCTACACGGACGTGCTGCCGAGCGCGAATATCAAGTTTGACCTGAGCAAGGACCTGGTGGCCCGCGCGGCAGTGGCGAAAACCATGGCGCGCGCCGACTACAGCGCGCTGGTGGGCGCCGTCAACCTGAACGACCAGCTGCTGACGGGGACGGGCGGCAATCCGGACTTGAAGCCGATCCGCTCGACCAACTACGATGCCACGCTGGAATGGTATTTCGCGCCGAAAGCCATGCTCTCCGTGGGCGCGTTTTTCATGGACATGAAATCGTACGTGACCTTCGGCACGGCGCCCGCGACCTACTACAATAATACCTTCAAGAAATTCAACACCTATGTGATCCAGTCGCCGACGAATATCGGCGCCAGGAACAAGGGCGTGGAACTGAGCTATCAGCAAGGCTTGTGGGGCGGCTTCGGCGTCGTCGGCAACTACACGTATACGGATGGCAAGGCCGACGATGGCGCCGCCGTCGTCGGCAGTTCGCGCGGCACCTACAACCTGGAAGGCTATTACGAAGACGAGCGCCTGAGCGCGCGCCTGGCTTATACCTACCGCTCCAGCTTCCTGGCCGGCCTGTTCAGCAGTTCGCCCCAGTATGTGCATGGCGTGGGCAACCTGGCCGCGTCGCTCAACTACAAGATCAACGAGCGTTATTCGCTGACCTTCGACGTGCTGAACCTGAACAACCCGGTGCTCAAGTATTACGGCGCCAACCAGGACCAGCCGACGGCGCTGTATGCGAATGGCCGCCAGTATTACTTCGGCCTGCGGGCCAAGCTGTAGGAACCACCATCGACCGGCGCCGCGCAGGCGCCGGTTTTCATGTTTTTTTGTAGCGAGATCAACCCATGAAATTACACGCAATGTTTGCCGCCTTCGCCTGTGCACTGCCGTTGGCGGCCGCCGCAGGACCCGCAAGGGAAGTGGTCGCCTATTATCCCGGCTGGAAGTCGGCCGACTTCCCTGTCACCGAGACCAATATCCGCGCTGCCAACGTGAGCCTGATCCAGTACGCGTTTGCCGACATTTGCTGGGATGGCGAGCATGGCAATCCCGCGCCCGATGGCGGCGGCGTGCAGGCCTGCCTCGATGCGCAGGGCCAGCCATTCCGGCCGGCGAACGGCAGCATCGTATTGCCGGCGCCACAGGCCGATACGGAAAACCTGCGCAAGCTCATCGCGCTCAAACAGCACCATCCCCGCTTGCGCGTCCTGCTGTCGGTGGGCGGCTGGATCTGGTCGAACCGCTTTTCGGACCTCGCCGCCACGCCGGCCGCGCGCCAGGCCTTTATCGCCTCGGCGCTGGAACTGGTGCGCCGGCACGGCCTCGATGGCGTCGATATCGACTGGGAGCATCCTGCCGCGGGAGGCATCCCCTGCGTCGAAGGCAAGGTGTGCCACCGCAGCGACGACAAGGAAAACTATGTGCGCCTGGCTGCCGAATTGCGCAGCGCCTTCGACCAGGCGGGCAAGCAGGCCGCTGGCCGCCATTACCTGATCACCATCGCGGCAGGCGCGCATGCCAGCCTGACCGACGACGGCGACGCTGCGCCCGGCTGGATGGCGCGCCTGGCGGCGCAGCTGGACTGGATCAACCTGATGACCTATGACTACCGCGGCGTATGGGATGCCGAGAATGGCCAGCTGGCGCCCCTGTATGTCGACAGGCGCGATCCGCAGCGCGAAAAAAATCTGCATGCGGATGCCACCGTGACGCGTTTCCTGCGCGCCGGCGTGCCGCCGGCCAAGCTGGTGCTGGGCGTGCCCTTCTATGGCTACGGCTGGAAGCAGTGCGCCGCCGGTCCCCGCGGCGATGGCCTGTACCAGGCTTGCCAGGGCGCGGCCAGCGGCAACGATGGTTCGCCCACCTTCACGTACCGGCACCTGGTGGAGCAGGGCTATCTGGCGGACGGCAAGGGCGGGCGCGGTTTCCGGCGTTACTGGAATGCCGAGTCGAAAGTACCGTATCTGTATAACCGCGACAGTGGCGTCTTCATCAGCTACGAGGATGCGCAGTCGGTGGCGGGCAAGGTGCGCTATATCCGCGACAAGGGTTTGCGCGGCGGCATGTTCTGGGAATTGAGCGGCGACGCGCAGCATGTGCTGGGCACGGCCCTGGCGCCGGTCCTGTCGAAGGGCAAGCCATGAGCCAGCGCTATCTCGCACTCGACGTGCTGCGCGGCCTGACCGTGGCCCTGATGATCGTCGTCAATACCCCGGGCGACTGGGGGGCCGTGTATGCGCCGTTTTTGCATGCCGAATGGCATGGCTTTACCTTGACGGACCTGGTCTTTCCCAGCTTCTTGTTTGTCGTTGGCAATGCACTGGCGTTTGCGCTCGGCAAGTATGAAAACCTGGGGCATGGCGCCGTGCTGGCCAAGCTGTGCAAGCGCAGCGCGCTGATCTTCCTGCTCGGCTTCCTGCTGTACTGGTTCCCCTTCTTCAAGATCGATGACGCGGGCCAGTTTGCCTGGTCGCCGCTGTCGCACACGCGCATTCCCGGCGTGCTGCAGCGCATCGCCGTATGCTACCTGGCCGCCGCCCTGATCCTGCATTACTGGAAGACGCGCGGCGCGCTGGTCTTCAGCGCCATTGCCTTGCTGGGCTACTGGGCCATCCTGGCGCTGTGGGGCGACTACAGCCTGCACGGCAATGCGCCGGCCAAGCTGGACTTGCTGCTGCTGGGCGACAGCCACCTGTACCACGGCGAAGGCATCGCCTTCGATCCGGAAGGCATACTTGGCACCTTGCCCGCCGTCGTCAACGTCATCGCCGGCTACCTGGCGGGCAGCTTCCTGCGCCAGACGGCGCCGGCGCAACTGCGCTCCCGCCTGTACCAGCTGGCCGTCTCCGGCATCCTCTGCGTGGCGGTGGCCCTGTGCTGGAACGCGGCGCTGCCGATCAATAAAAAGCTGTGGACCAGCTCCTATGCGATGCTGTGCATCGGCCTGGACTTGCTGCTGCTGGCATGGCTGATGTTGATCATCGACGTGCGCAAGATGACGGGCTGGACCTACTTCTTTGAAGTCTTCGGCAAGAACACGCTGTTCATCTACCTGGTGTCGGAAGTGCTGGTGATCATCGCGTTTTATGTGCGCATCGGCGGCGTCAACCTGTACCAGTGGCTGTACGCGCACTGGTTTACGGGCTGGGCGCCGGCGCGCGTGGGGTCGCTGCTGTTTGCCGTCAGCTTCATGCTGCTGTGCTGGCTGATCGCGTATGCCATGGACAAGCGCAAGATCTATATCAAGGTCTAAAATTTCAACTTCAAGCCGTACCGGGTGGCCAGGGCCGTCAGCAGCAGCATCAGGGCGGTGACGGCGGCGGCGTTCCACAGGCCGGCCGCGCCGCCCGTTTCCCAGTAGGGCCACCAGAAACGCGGCAGGTGCAGCACGGCCGCCAGTTGCTGCCACAGGTCGGGCACGATATAGGCGAACAGGGCGTTGGTGCCGGCCGGCAGCAGCACCGCCGCCCAGGCGCGCCAGCGCCACACGTCGATGACGACATAAAACACCAGGAACAGGGCCAGGATGATGGCGCTGCACACCAGCGTATAGGATTCCGTCGCCGCGATCTTGTTGATGTGGTGATACGGCCGCAGCAGCATGCCGGCCGCGAACAGCCCCAGCGCGAACCATGCCATGAAACGGATCCTGCGGGCAGGCGTCAAGGCGGCACCGCGCAGGAACAGCTGGCCCACCAGGGTACCGGCCAACACGTTGGCCGCCGTCGAGCCCAGCACTTGCGGCACGTTGACGATGGCGTTGATGCCTGCCGGCAGGAAGTCCAGGCTGCCCGCCGTTCCCCCCATGTACAGCACGACCAGCAGGGCCAGCACGCCCATCAGCGCCGTGCTGTTGCCGCGGCACGCCAGGTACAGCAGGCTGCACAGCAGATAGGCCCAGCCGATCATGCCGAGGATGCCCCACCACGACGGCTGCAGCCAGGTGCTGGAAAATTCGCTGTCGAGCGTGCCGCGGAACGTCGCCAGCAGGAACAGCATCAGGATGGCGCCCGCCGCCAGTTCTAGCTTGCCGGCGCCCTGGCGCCACAGCAGGATCATGGCCACGTAAAACAGCAGGAAATACATGGCCTGCGGCAACAGCGCCGCCTGCGCATCGTAGCGGTAGGCGTTGGCCAGCACCACGCCGGCGAGCATCAGGCTGGCGGAGCGCCACAGCAGGCGCCCCAGCAAGGCGGGCGTGACGTGGCCGCAATGGCGCTGCATGGCCAGCGGGATGGCCATGCCGACCATGAACAGGAAGCCGGGGAAGACCAGGTCGGGCAGGGTGATGCCATCGGCGCGGGGCCCCGCATGTTCGAGCCACCAGGCAATACCGGGCATGCCGGCGAGGTAGTTGACCCAGATCATGGCGATGATCACGCAGCCGCGGAAGGCGTCCAGGCTGATCAGGCGTTCGGTGGCGGCAGGGGCGGTGACGGTGGCTGGTGGCATGGATGGCAGCGAAAAGTCGAAAAAAAAGCGGCCCCGGCGTTGACCGGGAACCGCTCTTGCAGGCATTACCTTGGCAACAATTACTGTGCCGCTGCTGCCGGCGCCGCCGCTGCCGTGGCAGGACGGTTCAGCCAGAAGATCCAGTAGCGGGCCAGGTCGCTCACGCCGTCGGTGCCCTTGACGGTTTCCAGTACCTTGATGGCTTCGTCTTTCTTGCCGGCCATGGCGTAGGAATAGCCGAGGCGCAGCTTGGCGTCTTCAGGACGCTTCAGGCCGCCCTTGGCGATGCCTTTCTGGATCAGGTCGATGCCTTTGTCGAACTGGTCCATGGTCACATAGGCGTAGCCCAGGTTGATCAAGCCCGTGCCATCCTTGCTCTTCATGGCCGACGCTTCGCCGCTGGCGATGTTTTTCGCATCGTCGGCTGCAGCCTTGTTGGCCTGGTCGCGCAATTTCTTGTGCTTGGCGGCGTTGGCGCCCGTGCCCAGCGCGCCCTTGGCATAGCCGGCGTCGAGGACTTTTTTCGCTTCCGTCGGGAAGGCATTGACGAGGGCGATTTCCGCCATGTCGCTGTAGTCCTGCGGCTGCATGTTGCCGACGGCCTGGAATTGCAGGCGCAGCACGTCCAGCGCGAAGCGGTCGGAATAGCCGGCCTTGCCCTGCAGGCGGCCCAGCAAGTCGCTCCAGTAGTCGTCCGACGGGTAGTAGCGCACCAGGTTTTCCATGGCGATCAGGTAAGTGGCCGGGTCCTTGCTTTTCGACCCCGTATTGGCCAGCAATTGCAATTCTTCGATGGTTGGCGTCTTGCCCGCTTGCTGCTTGGCGGTGAGGTCGGCCATCAGTTCCTGCTTGGCGCGGGCGAAATCATTGCTGAAGTAATAGGCGCGGATGATGTACGGGCGCACGCTGCTGACATCGCCAGTTTCCGTTTGGTAACGGGTGAACCACTTGATGGCGTTCGGGTAATCCTTGGCGTTGTAATGGTAGTTGGCCAGTGCCTGGATGAAATCACCTTGCGATTTTTTGTCCAGCTTGCCCGATTCGATCACCGCTTCCAGTGCCGTCATGGCCATCGGCGCATTGTTGGTGGTGGAAGCCAGCGCCACGCGCAGGCGGTTCAGCACGAACAATTCATATGGGGTCAGGGCGGGAATGGCGGCAGCCTGGTCGATGCGGCTTTGCACGTCGGCATAGTTTTTCGCATCCATCGATGCCTTCACGGCAGCCGGATCGAGCAGCTTGAAGATTTCAGGGCGCACCGTGTCGGCCGGGGCAGCGGCAGGCGCACCGGCAGCCGGGGCTGCAGGTTTGGCGTCCTGGGCATGCGACAGGGCGGGCAGGACGTTCAGGCCGATGGCGGCCAGGAGCAGGCTAAGGCGTGCAAGACGGAATTGGGACATGGGTTATCCTTCAATCAATAACAAAAATACGCCCCGACACTGCTTGCCGCAACAGGGTGCGGCGGTTTTGCCGGGGGGCAGGGAATCTTAAAAAACACGTATTTTGCCATCCATACCGCACAAGTCAAAGGGCGGCAGCATGGTAAACAAGGGCTATTGTCACATAAACGGCTGGGCTGGAGCGCCAAACGTGCGCGGCAGCGCCTGGCCTGCCGCATCGAACAGCAGGCAATGCGCGGGCGGCAGGTGCAGGCGCATGGCGTCGCCTGCCTGGCGCAAGCCGTCGCCGGCCGGCAGCTTGACGGCCAGCATCTCGGCCACGCCAGGCACGCTGGCGTAGACGACGGCCACGTCGCCCAGGTATTCGACATGGCTGACGGCCGCGTCGACGACGTTGTCCTCCGCCTTGGCGTCCACCCTGGCAGCGCCGTCGTGCAGGCTCACATGTTCGGCGCGCACGCCCAACGTCAGCTTGTCGCCAGGCGCTACCGTCCCGCCCTGTGCGTCGACATCGAGCACGGCGCCGCCGGGCAGGCGCACGGCCACCGAGCCAGGGCCGCTGGCGACGGCCTCGCAGGCGATGAAGTTCATCTTCGGCGCGCCGAGGAAGCCGGCGACGAACAGGTTGCCGGGATTGTTGTACAGGGCATGGGGACTGCCCACCTGCTCGATGCGTCCGCCGTTGAAGACGACGATGCGCTCGCCCAGTGTCATCGCCTCGACCTGGTCGTGCGTGACGTAGATCATGGTGGTCTTGAGTTCCTGGTGCAGGCGCGAGATCTCCACGCGCATCTGCACGCGCAGGGAAGCGTCGAGGTTCGACAGCGGTTCGTCGAACAGGAAGACCTGCGGCTTGCGCACGATGGCGCGGCCGATGGCCACGCGCTGGCGCTGGCCGCCCGACAGGTCCTTCGGCTTGCGCTGCAGCAGGGGCGTGATCTGCAGGATCTCGGCCGCCCGCTCGACGGCGGCGCGCACCTCGGCCTTTTTATGCCCCGCGAGGCTCAGGGCAAAGGCCATGTTCTCGAACACCGTCATGTGCGGATACAGGGCGTAGCTCTGGAAGACCATGGCCAGGCCCCGCTCGGCCGGCGCGATGTCGTTGGCCAGCCTGCCGCCGATGTGCAGCTCGCCGTCCGTGATGTCTTCCAGGCCGGCGATCATGCGCAGCAGGGTCGATTTGCCGCAGCCCGATGGCCCGACGAAGACGATGAATTCGCCGTCGCGGATATCGAGGTCGATGCCGTGGATGACCGGGTGCCTGTCGTCGTACAGCTTGACGATATTCTTTAATACGATATGGGCCATGTCGTGTTTCTATCCTAGCTGGCGCTGGCTGGCGTCTGTGGCGACCCGGCCTTGGCATCGGCCTTGGTCAGGTCAGGTTGGTCGTCGTCTTCCCTCGGCCCGACGCGGATGAAGCGCGACAGGACCAGCACGGGGATGGCCGACACCAGTACCCACAGGAAGAAATTCTTGTAGCCGAGCGCCGTCTGGATGTCGCCGCTGATCATCTTGAACAGCACGAAGCCCAGCTGCATCACGCCGGTGGCGAAGGCATAGTGGGCCGTCTGGTATTTGCCCACGGAGACCACCTGCATCATGAACAGGATCAGGCCGACGAAGCCGAAGCCGTAGCCGAACATTTCCACGCTGAGCGCGGCCGTGATCAGGGCCAGGTCCGTCGGCATGCTGTGGCTCAGGTAATAGAACACCAGGTTCGGCAGGTTCATGGCCAGGATCAGGAAGAACATGGCGCGCTTCAGGCCCAGCCAGGACGTGAAGTAGCCGCCGCCGATGCTGCCCAGCAGGAAGGCCACCGTGCCGGCCGTGCCGTACACGGCGCCCACTTCCGTCGTCGACAGGCCCAGGCCGCCCAGCTCGCGCGCTTCGCGCAGGAACAGCGGGCCGATGGTCTGCACTTGCGCCTCGCCGGCGCGGAACAGGATGATGAAGGCGATCATGCCCCAGATGCCCGGCTTTTTCAGGAAGTCGACCAGCACGTCCCACAGGGTGCGGCTGATGCCCGCCACGCTCTTGTCGGCCACGGCGGCGTTGCGCACCTGCGGCAGCGCCCACAGGTGATATGCGGCCAGCGACAGCATCATGGCGCCGATGATCAGGAAGATCACCGACCAGGCGGGCTGGATGCCGATTTTTTTCTCCAGGTAGCCGGCCAGGATCACCAGGCCGCCCAGCGAGATGAACTTGCCGGCGTTGAAGAAGGCGCCCTGCCAGCCCGCGTAGGCCGCCTGCTGCTTGTCGGACAGGCTGGCGATATACAGGCCGTCGCAGACGATGTCGTGCGTCGACGACGCCAGCGCGGCGACGAACAGCACGGCGATGCTGGCGGCGAACCACAGCGGCGTTTGCAGGGCCAGCGCGATCATGCCCAGGCTCAGGCCGCCGAGGAACTGGAACAGCACCACCATGGTCTTCTTGCTCGCGGCCAGCTCCAGGAAGGGGCTCCACAGCGACTTGAAGACCCAGGCAAAGCCGATCAGCCCCGTCCAGCGGGCGATCTGGTCGTTCGGCACGCCCATGCTCTTGAACATCAGGCCGGCCACCAGGGCCACGGCGTAAAACGGCAGGCCCTGGGCGAAATACAGCGTCGGCACCCAGGTGATGGGGCTGCGGGCGCTCTTGCTGTTATTGCTGCTCTTGTCGTTCATGAACACTTCCTCGGGTGATGGCGCCATCTGGCGATGGCGAAGGTACTGCTGTTATGTCTGCGCTTGTGCGTTTCATGGCTGCCGCGCCAGCGCCGCCTTGCAGCGGCGCCAGCCTTCGGCCAGGATGATGCGGTCGGCCGCCTCCTGCACGTAATGCTGCACGTTGCTCTCCGCCTTGGCCGGATAGCGCCGTGCCTGGGTGGCCAGGCGCGCCAGGCGCGCCCCCACCGCCTGGAGCGGCAGGCGCCCGGCGGCCAGCGCGCCGGCCAGGGCATCGAGCGCGGCGACTGCGGCGGGCCGTTCCAGCACCATGGCCATGTCGCTGCCGGCGGTCACGCTGCGCAGCGCGATCTCGCCCGTCATGTGGCGTTCGCGCACGCAGGCCGTGTCCAGGCCATCGCTGATGATCACGCCATCGTAGTGCCACTGCCCGCGCACCAGATCCTGCAGCACGCGCGGCGACAGGCTGGCGGGCAGTGCCGCGTCCAGGGCAGGGTACAGCACATGTGCGCTCATCATCGACGCTGCCTGCGCCGTGGCCTGGCGGAACGGCACGAAATCGTATTCCTCCAGCTGCGAACGGCTCTTGGCCACCGTCGGCAGGCTGGCCTGCGGCAGGGACAGCGCGGCGCTGCTGGGCATGTACAGCCTGGCGCAGCAGGCCACGCCTTCGGACTGGCTGCCGGCCATCCAGGCCATCGCCATCGCCGTCGCATGCGTGGGGTCGCCGCCAAATGCGTGTTCGGCGCCCGGCGCGGCCGGCGCGGCACTGGCCGGGGCCAAGTTCAGCAGGGGCGCCAGGTGCCAGTTGACGCCCAGCGAACGCAGCGCGCGCGCCACGCAGGCGCCCGTGCCGTAGGCCAGGCCGGCATCGCCCTCGGCGCACAGGGCCGCGGCCGTCGGCGGCACGGGCAGCCAGGCCGGGTAGGCGGGCGTCGCGGTTGCCGTGTCGATGGCGATCAGCGCCTGCGCGCCCAGCACGCGCTGCAGCGCGGCAGTGAGCCGCAGCAGCTGCGCCTTGTCGGCGATGTTTTCCGCGCGCAGGCAGACGGCGCGGATACCGCTGCGCTGCAGCCACTGCGCCGTGGCCGCATCGAGCTCGGTGCCCGCGATGCCCGTCATCAGCAGCTGCCCGGCCAGCAGGCGCAGGTCGTTCTCGATGGCGGCGCTCATTTGACGGCGCCGTCCATGCCGCGCATGAAGAAGCGCTGGGTAAACAGGAAGGCCAGCAGGGTCGGCACGATGGTGATCAGGGTGCCGGCGGCGATCACGCGGGTGCTGCTGCCGAAGGTGCCGCGCAAATACAGCACGCCCACCGACAGGGGGAATTCATCGGGCTTGCTCATGACGATGGAAGGCCAGATGTATTCATTCCACGATTCGACGGCCGTCAGGATGCCGACGGTGGCCAGCCACGGCGTGATCAGGGGCAGCATGATGCGGCTGAAGATGACCCACTCGGACGCGCCATCGACCCGCGCCGCATCGATCAGGTCTTGCGGCACTTCCTCGAACGCCTGCTTGAGCAGCAAAATGGCCACGGCCGTCACCACGTTGGGCAGGATCACGCCCGTGTAGGTGTCGACCAGGCTCATTTGCGTGATGGTGATGAAGTTGACGAGGAAGTTCACTTCCGACGGCAGCACCAGGGTGGCGAGGATCAGGCCGAACACCAGTTTGCGGCCGCGGAACTTCAGGCGCGCCAGCGGATACGCGGCCAGTGAGCACAGCAGCAGTTTCCAGAAGACGGTAAACACGGCGATCAGCACCGAGTTCTTGAAGAACGACCAGATGGGAATCGCGTTGAACACTTCGATGAAGTTGTCAAACGACGGCGCCCTGGGCCAGAAGGTGGGCGGGAAGGCGAAGATATTGCCTTCCGTGGAAATGGCCGTCACCAGCGTCCACCAGAACGGGAAGACGCAGACGACGGCAATCGCGCACAGCACGGCGTAGTGGCCGGCATATCGGCCTATGCGCTGCAGGCGCGTTGTCAATGGGCGGGAACGGGTGGTCATGGTCACTCCCTTGTCAGCGGTGCTTGGGTTTCAGGTAGCGCAGGCACAGCAGGGCGATGCCGATGCAGAACAGCGATACGACGAAGCTGGCGGCCAGCGCGCGCGGCAGTTTCAAATGCTTCAAGCCCTGGTCGTAGGCGTAGTACAGCGCCGTGAAGGTGGAGTTCATGGGCCCGCCCTGGGTCAGCACGTCGACTTCCTGGTAGGCCTTCAGGGCTGCCAGCACGGACAGGATGGAGCACAGCATGATGGTCGGGCGCAGCATCGGCACGGTGATCTTCCAGAAGCGCTGCCAGCGGCTGGCGCCATCGAGCATGGCCGCCTCCTGCATGTCCGACGGGATGGATTGCAGCGCCGCCAGGTACATCACCATGTACCAGCCCAGGCCGCGCCACAGGGTGACGAACATCACGGCAAACAGGGCCAGGCTGTCGTTCGACAGCCAGCCCACGGGCGCATTCACCAGCCTTAATGTCATCATCACGTAGTTCAGCGCGCCCTGTTCGTGGAACATGAAGCCCCACATGATGCCGACCACGGAAACGGTGGTCACCACGGGCACGTAGAAGGCGGCGCGGAACAGGCGGATGCCGGGCAGGCGGTTGTTCACCAGCACGGCCAGGGTGATGGCGCCCACCTGCACGAAAGGCACCATCAGCAAAAACATCAGCGAGTTTTTCAAGCCCGAGACGAACATCTCGTTATTGAAGATGTAGCGGAAGTTGTCCAGGCCGACGAAGCGCGTCTCGCGTATCAGGCTGTAGTCGGTAAAGGCCAGCACCGAGCCATAGCCGACGGGCCAGAAGGAAAAGGCGGCCAGCAGCAGCAGGGCGGGGGCAAGGAACAGCCAGGCTTGCGCGGTGTGGCGGTGGGCGAGTTTCATGGTGTCCTCAGTGGCGCGGCAGGGTGGCCAGCTTGCGGTTCCAGATGGCGACGGCCTGGTCCAGCGCCTGTTTCACGTCCTGCTTGCCCGTCACGCCCGCTTCAACGGCTTTCACCAGCGAGCGGCGCAGTTCGTCGTAGTCGCCGATGCCGGCCACGTACAGGGTGCGCGAGTGATTCATCGACATGGCGCCGGCGGCCACCGCCTTTTCGGCCGCGCCCGCGTTGGCCGGCGTGGCGAGGAAGAACGGGTCGGCCGCCGCCTTGACGGTGGTGGGGAAGACGCTGGCCTGGCGGGCGAAGTCCAGCTGGTTGGCGTCGTTCGTCAGGAAGCGCGCGAACTTGCCGACCGACGGCAGCAGGCGCGCCGGCACGCCCTTCGGAATGGCGAAGTGCACCAGCCAGCCGCCGTCGGCGATGCCCGTCGGGCCCAGCGGCGCGGGCGCCACGTCGGTGATGGCGTAGATGTCCTTCGCATCGCCGCGGATGCGCTGCATGGCCGTGGGCGGCGCCAGCAGCATGCCCAGGCGGCCGCCCTTGTAGGCGTCGATCACGGCGGGGAAGTTATCTTCGGCGAACAGGCTTTCCTTCAGCAGGCCGCCCACCTTGTAGGTGTCGGCCAGCTTTTGCACCAGCGCCACGTGCTGCGGCGAATTGAAGACGGCGCGGTTGTCGCTGATGACGGCCAGGCCCTGCTGCATGAACAGGCCGTCGATTTTCGACAGGGCGGGCGCGATGCCGGCCTTGCCCGTGCGTTGCGCGATCTGGCGCGCGAACGCCAGCTGTTCGTCGAGGCTGGCGGGACCGCGCGACAGGCCCGCCTGCTTGAAGATATCGGTATTGAAGGCGATCACCGCGACATTGCTGTACATGGGAAAGCCATAGGTGTGGCCCTTGAAGCGCAGGTCTTCCAGGGCGCTGGGAATGTAGCTGGCGCGCGCCTGCGCGATCAGACCATCGACGGGCGTGAGCAAGCCGTCGCGCGCGTATTCGTCGGCCCAGGGCACGTTCAGGCTGACCAGCGCGGGCGGCGTGCCGGCCACGATGCGCGTGACCAGCTTGGTCTGGATGACGTCCCACGGGAAGTCGATCCATTCGATCCTGACGTCGGGATTCTGCGCCTCATAGCGCGCCACCACCGCATTGAAATACGGCGTGAACTTGGGCTTCATGCTGAAGGTCCAGAATTCGATTTTCTCGACAGCGCCTGCCTGCGGCGCGAACAGGCCCGCGCAGGCAACTACCGCCAACAGTCTCTTGATGGTCATTTTTATCCTGGGGCGGAAGGCCCCACGTTTATATGAATCCGCAGCGCGGGTACATGCCCTTGCCGTCGCTTATGTTCTTGTTTTGCCGGCCAGCCGGCCCCGTGCCGGGGGCGGGCTGGCCGGGGAGTACTTAGTTCGTCTTTGTTACCTTGCTCAGGTGGCGTGGCGCATCCGGGTCCATGCCGCGCGCGGCCGACAGCTTTGCCGCCATCACGTAGAAGGACTGGATGGCAACGATCGGATCGAGATCCGGCGTGGCCGACACGGGCAGGGTCAGGTCGCGCTCGGCCACGTCGGCTGGCGCCGCCAGCAGGACCTTGGCGCCGCGGCCGCGCATTTCGCTGGCCAGTTGCAGCAGGCCGGCCTGGGTCGGGCCGCGCGTGGCGAAAATCAGCAGCGGGTAGCCGTCTTCGATCAGCGCCATCGGGCCGTGCTTGATTTCGGCGCCGCTGAAGGCTTCCGCCTGCAGGGCCGAGGTTTCCTTGAATTTCAGCGCCGACTCCAGCGCCACGGGGAAGCTGATGCCGCGGCCCACGACCATGATGTTGCGGGCAGGAGCCAGCACGTCGATGGCGGGCGACCAGTCGACGCGGGTCGCTTCGAGCAGCGCTTCGGGCAGCGCTTCCAGGCCCGCCTGCAGTTCAGGATCGTTCTGCCATTGCGCGACCATGCGCGCGCCGGCGACCAGGCTGGTGATGAAGCTTTTCGTCGCGGCGACGCTTTGTTCCTTGCCGGCGCGCAGGGGCATGGCCCATTCGGCGGCGTGCGCCAGCGGCGACTCGATATCGTTGACCAGGGCCACGGTGGTGGCGCCGCCGTCGCGGAAGTAGCGGATCGGTTCGACCACGTCAGGGCTCTGGCCCGATTGCGAGATCGAGATGGCCAGCGTGTCGCGCGTCACCAGCGGCGATTTGTTCAGCGTGACCAGCGACATCGGCAGCGAGGCGACGACACGGCCCAGGCGCGCCATGATCAGGTAGGCGACGTAGTTGCAGGCGTGGTCCGAGCTGCCGCGCGCGATGGTCAGCGCGGTCGAGAACGACGTGCTCCTCAATTTGCGGCCCAGTTCCGCGTAGCGTTCCGTGTCGCTGGCCAGTTGCAGGGCGACGCATTCGGCGGCGGAAATGGCTTCTTTAAGCATCATTGAGGTCACAGATTTCTCCTTCTATATACACAGCTTTGAGTTTGAGATCGCGATCGAGTACCACCAGATCGGCGTAAGTACCGGGGGCCAGCCGGCCACGTTCTTCCAGGCCCAGGTAATCGGCGGCGTTGGTCGACACGCGCTTGGACGCGTCGGCCAGGTCCAGTCCCAGTCCCACCAGGTTGCGCAGCGCCTGGTCGAGGGTCAGGGTGCTGCCCGCCAGCGTGCCGTCAGGCAGGCGCACGCCGCCCATGCATTTCTGCACGGCGTGGCGGCCCAGCATGTATTCGCCGTCCGGCATGCCGGTGGCGGCGGTCGAATCGGTGACGCAGTACAGGCGCGGAATGGCGCGCAGGGCCACCTTGATGGCACCCGGATGCACGTGCAGCAGGTCGGGAATCAGTTCAGCGTATTCGGCGTGCGCCAGCGCGGCGCCAACCATGCCCGGCTCGCGGTGATGCAGGCCGCTCATGGCGTTGAACAGGTGCGTGAAACCCATGGCGCCGTGTTCCAGCGCGGCCACGCCGTCTTCATAGGAACCCAGCGTGTGGCCGATCTGCACGCGCACGCCGGCGTCGGCCAGCGCCCGCACCAGGTCCAGGTGGCCGGCGATTTCCGGCGCCACGGTGATGACGCGCAGCTTGGCCAGGGTTTGCAGGCGCTCGATCTCGGCCAGCGTGGCGGCGCGCGCGTAGTTGGGCTGCGCGCCAAGCTTGCCGGAATTGATGTACGGGCCTTCCAGGTGGGCGCCCAGCACGCGGGCCGTGTTCGGGCGGCGGTCCTTGGCGGCGGCGCCGATGGCCGTCAGGGCCATGTCGATGTCTTCCGGCGGCGCCGTCATGGTGGTGGCCAGCAGGCTGGTGGTGCCGTGGCGCGCATGGATGGCGGCGATGGCGTAGACGGCTTCGCCGCCTTCCATGATGTCCTTGCCGGCGCCGCCATGCACGTGCAGGTCGATGAAGCCGGGCAGGATGTAGTCGTCGCTGTTGGTCGACGGGTGGACGGAGCCGCCCTCGATGCTGTCGACTCTTTCGCCGAAGGCGATGGCGCCGTGGATCCAGCCGCCGGGGGTAAGGATATTGCCTTTGATTGTGCTGCTCATCTGCGCGACTCCGCTACGAATTCATAATAATCACTGCGGCAATACGAGTGGGTCAGTTCCACCGCCGCGCCGTTGTCGAGATAACTGACACGGGTGATGTGCAGCATGGCTTCACCCGTCTTGATATTGGCCAGCTTGGCCTGTTCCGCCGTGGCGTTGACGGCGCGGATATGCTGCAGCGCGCGCATCGGGATGGTGCCGCGCGATTCCAGGTAGCCGTACAGCGAATCGGTGACCTGCTGCGGGTCCGGCATGTACAGCGCGGGTATGGTGGTGGTCTCGATCGCCATCACCACTTCGTCGGCCGTGCGCAGGCGGCGCAGGCGCGCCACCGGCATGTGCGGCGACAGGCCCAGCGACAGCAGCTCCAGCGGCGCCGCGGCGCCGATGTCGCGCTGCAGCCAGCGCGAGCCGGCCGTGAAGCCCCGCTGGCGCAGTTCTTCCGAAAAGCTGGTCAGGCGCGACAGCGGCTGTTCCAGTTTCGGCGTGATATACGTGCCCGAACCGCGCTTGCGCGTCAGCATGCCCCGGTCGCACAGCATGTCGATGGCCTTGCGCGCCGTGACGCGGGAAATTTCCAGGATGTCGGACAGCACGCGCTCGGAAGGCAAGGCCTGGTTGGCGCGCCAGTCGCCGCTGGCGATGCCGTCCGACAGCATGTTCGCCAGCTGCATGTAGAGCGGCGTGTCGCTGGCGGGATTGGGTTTGAAGGCCGACAGTTTGGCTAGCATGGCGATGGCTCCCGCAAGTGTTTGCGTATCAGGCGCAGGCCGCCTGCCGCCGAGTCGCCCTGTGCCGGCACGACCAGTTTCAACAATTCCGCCGGCAGGTAGGCCGACAATGGCGCCGCCAGGCCGCCGCACAGGGCCACCGGCAAGCTGCCCGCCGGGTCGAGCGCCCTGGCGATCAGCGCTACCTGCTGGCCCGCTTCGACGAGGATGGCGCGCGCCACGGCATTGCTGGGGGCGTGTTCAAGCACCAGGCGCGCCAGCTGCGCGAAGGTGGTCTGGCTGGCAGCCGCCAGCCACACCTGCATGGCGTCGCGCTGGCCGCCGCAGGCGTGGATGATGGCGGTGGCAAAGGCGCTGCCGGGCACGCGGCCGTCAACCACTTGCTGCGCGTGGTTGATGGCGCGCATGCCGATCCAGGCGCCACCCGCTTCGTCGCCGGTGGGGAAGCCCCAGCCGCCCACTTCCTGGCGGCTGCCGTCGGCATGCAGCACTTCGCCCACGCTGCCCGTGCCGATGGCCACGATGGCGCCCGGTTCGCCCGCATGCGCGCCCAGCAGGGTGGTCAGCGCATCCGATTCGAGCGCCACATGGGCGTATCCGGGATTGTGTTCGACGAAACTGGCGGCCCACTGCTTGTTGTGCACGCCAGCGAGGCCCAGGCCGATGGCCATGCGCTGCAGGGACGGCTGTTCCAGGTCGGCGGCGCGGAAGGCCAGGGTGACGGCATGCGCCACAGAAGTCCAGGCGCGGTCGATGCCATGCGCCAGGCCGGACGGGCCGCTCTGGCCCTGGGCCAGTTCCTGGCCATCCGGCCGCGCCAGGCGTACACGGGTGCCACTGCCCCCGCCGTCGACGCCGATTATGTATTCGATCATGTGTTTGCAGTCCGGCTTATGGTTGATTGCGCCTGTCTCGGGTTTTTATTTGTCGGGCGGCGAAAAAGCTGAAGGCACTATATTGTTGCCTCGATGGCTTGTCAACAGGTATTTAAGTGGTATTGTAAATTGGTGTAAAGGCGCTGCGGGGCTGGCCTTGGGAATGTGTTTAAGTTGTTGTTATTGAAGGGTTTTTTCTTTATGGTAAATGGTATTAAAATTGGCCTTGTTTAATGCCAATTTTTCTCAAGTGGTACACGCATGGGCGCGTGATATTGCTTTCACGCATGCTTGGCAAGCCCGGCCATCAAGAGTAGAGTCCGCCTTTTACACCTGAGTTGGAAGAGCATGATGAACGACAAGGCAGCAAAGAGCGCGTACTGGGACGACTGGCAGCAAGAGGCGCTGGCCGCTGGCGTGTCGGCGCCGCTGGCCGCGCTGGGCGTGGAATTGATGCGCACGCACCGCAAGAACCGCTGGCCGAAGGATTTCCTGGGCCGCGAAAGCGATGGCCCGGTCATGATCGAGATGTGCCTGGAAGATGAAGCGGAAACGGAACTGTTCTTTATCGAGAACCTGTATCCCTACGATGCGGCGCTGATCGAGAAGACCCGCCGCCGCCTGTGCCTGCATTGATCACGCCTGCGGTGTGACCGGAACGGCCGCCTTGCGCGGCCGTTTTGACGTCAGAGACTGAACTTTTCGCTGCTGACGCGGGTGTGCATGCGCAGGCTCAGCAATCCAACGGCGACCAGCAGCAGGGAATAGGTGCTCGGCTCGTGCGGAATGCGCGCGCGCAGCGCGCTGCGCGGCGCTTGAAAGCTAGCTAGTTGTATGGCGGCGGAATTTGCTGCCTGGTAGCCGCTCCGGGTGCCGGGTGCTTGCGCCGCGCCGGCATGGGCGCTGGCCCAGAACGACAGGGCCGCGCTCAGCAAGATCATTGTTCTCATCATGGTAGGTCTTTGTCCAAGGCTGCACTGATTCCACCTGGTCGCGACGCACGCCGGCCAGTTCCTGTCCCCAGTTGTATGCTTGGTGCCAGCGCGCAGTCAGCTGCACTGGAAAGATATCTTTTTATAAAGTGCGTGTATTAAAACATAATAAAGTGAAAATGCAAACGTCTTTTTTCACATAAGTGCATGCGGGCCGCGCGCGCTGCCGCACCGCTTCCGTTGCACCTGGGAAATGACGTGGCATTTTCATGGGGCGGTGTCATAATGGTTGCGGCATCCCCGCCCAGGCATGGAGTAGATAATGAGCAAGGCACAGGACAGCAAGAAAGAAGCCAAGAAAGAACCGGCCAAGACCATGAAGGAAAAGAAGGTAGCCAAGAAGGTCAAGAAAGAAGAGCGCAAACGCTGATCATGCGTGCATGCCGTTTCCTGATGCGGCCATGGCGCGCGCCGGCCCTGCTGGGCTTGCTGGCCCTGTTGGGCGCTGGCGCGCCCGTCTCCGGCGTGCTGGCGCAGGCCAAGCCGCCGCCGACGACATTCGGGCAAGTGGTGGGCAATGCCGTGCTGTGCGTCGACCAAATCGACAACAAGGCTTTTTATGCGTATCTGCTGACGGCCTTCGGTCCCGCCTACAAGCACGAGGGCGGCGCCTACTGGTTCCGCACGGATGCCAGCCTGTGGGGCGCGCCCGTTACCGATGTGATCGTCAGTGACGATACCAGTCCCCTCGTCTTCATGGGCGTGGTGGCGGACACGACGCCGGAAAAGCTGGAACCGGCCATCCGCAGCGCCTCGGGCATGCGCTTCAGCAAGCTGGATAATTCCGCCTTTCCTGTCCGTGGTTCCGTGCCTGGCAGTAAAATCGTCTACTTCCGTAGCAAGGCTAAAGTCTATTGCGCCAAATACAAGCCATTGCCGCCCGCGCAAACGCGGTAAGCCCCTGGCTTGCCGAACCAGCTTGCTGCAGCGTATTTTGATCGTTCCACCGCAGGGTCTCCATGTACACGCATTATTTCCAGCTCAAGCAATCGCCGTTTTCGATCGCCCCCGATCCCCGTTACCTGTACATGAGCGACCGCCACCGCGAGGCGCTCGCGCACCTGCTGTACGGCGTGGGCAGCGGCGGCGGCTTCGTCCTGCTGACGGGCGAAATCGGCGCCGGCAAGACCACCGTGTGCCGCTGTTTCATGGAGCAGATCCCCGAGAATTGCCAGCTGGCCTATATCTTCAATCCGAAACTGTCGGTCGAGGAATTGCTGCATTCCATCTGCGAAGAGTTCGGCATTGCCCTGGCGCCCGAGGTTGCCAGCGTGAAGGGCTATGTCGACGCCATCAATACATATTTGCTGGCCAGCCACGCGCAGGGCAAGAACAATGTGCTGATCATCGACGAGGCGCAAAACCTGTCCGCCGCCGTGCTGGAGCAGCTGCGCCTGCTGACCAACCTGGAAACGAGCGAGCGCAAGCTGCTGCAGATCATCCTCATCGGCCAGCCGGAATTGCGCGCCATGCTGGCCCGCCCCGAACTGGAGCAACTGGCGCAGCGCGTGATCGCCCGCTATCACCTCGGTTCCCTGTCGGCTGACGAGACGGCCAGCTACATCCATCACCGCCTGGCCGTGGCGGGCAGCACGGCGCAGATGCCGTTCGCGCCGCGCCTGATGGCGCAGATCCATGCGCTGAGCCACGGCGTGCCGCGCCGCATCAATTTGCTGTGCGACCGTGCGCTGCTGGGCGCCTACGTGGAAAACCAGCCGCAGGTGACGCGCCAGATCCTGCGCCGCGCCGCCGAGGAAGTGTTTGCGGAAGAGGGCGCCAAGGCGCCGGCGCAGGGCTTGCGCTGGCCGCACGTGGCCGGCGGCGTGCTGGCCGGCGCCGTCGTGACTGCCGCGCTGGCCTGGCATTTCATGCCACGCGCACCGGCCGTGGCGTCCGTGGCGAAAGCGCCCGTCGCGGTCGCCGCGCCAGCTGCCGCGGCCGCACCTGTCCCTGCATCCGCCGCCGCGCCTGCCGTTGCCAGCGTGCCGGACCGCAATGCCGTGCTGCGCCAGCTGGCCATCCTGTGGGGCGAACACTTGCCTGATGGCGACGCGTGCCAGGCTGCCGCCAAAGCAGGCTTGCGCTGCCTGTCCAGCCGTGGCGGCATCGCCGAACTGCGCGTGCTGGACCGGCCCGCCATGCTGGTGCTGCGCCAGCCGGCGGGCCAGGAACAGCTGGCCCTGCTGACCCGGCTGCAAGGCGAGACGGCCACCGTGGCGATCGGTGGCAAGCAGCACAGCCTGCCGCTGGCGGAACTGGCGCAGCGCAGCGATGGCGGTTTCACGACCTTCTGGCGCGCGCCGCGCAACTGGCGCGACGAAGTGCCCGTGGGCGCCCGCGGGGCCGACGTGGACTGGCTGGCGCAGCGCCTGGCGCAACTGCACGGCATGCCGGCGCCGCAGGCGAATCAGCCGCTCGATGCCGAGATGCAACGCCTGCTGCGCGACTTCCAGCAAAGCCAGAACCTGAAGGCCGATGGCCTGGCGGGACCGAAAACTTTCATGCGCCTGATGCAGCTGGGCGATAACGCGGAGCCGCGCCTGGCGGGCGCCGCTCCCGCCGTGTCCGCGCCTGCCGCGACGGCAATGGTGGCAGGGAAATAAGATGTCTTACATACTCGAAGCACTGAAAAAATCGCAGGCCGAGCGCCAGCTGGGTGAATTGCCCTCGATCCATGCGCCACAGGTGCAGCTGCAGGGCGGCATGGCGGCCAGCAGCGCGCGGCGCGGCCCCGTCTGGCTGGCGCTGGGCGGCATCACCTTGGCCGTGGCCGCCGCCTTGCTGTGGTGGCAGCCCTGGCAGGCCCCCGCGCCTGTGCCTGCGCCGGTCCCCGTGCTGGCGGCAGTGGTGCCGCCCCCGACGCCGCCTGCCGCTGCGCCGAAGCCGGTTCCGCAAGCAATCGCGGCGCCCGTGGTGGCCGCAGCGGTAACGGCGCCGGCAGCCGCACCTGCGCCCCTGCCTGGAGCGAAACCTGCGCCGCAACGCGAAGCGCCGCCGGCGCCCGCCGTCGTGCCCGCTCCGGCCATGCCAGCGCCAGTGCCAATGCCTGCCGTGCCTGCGCCCGCGCCGGCAGGCGACGAGGCCGTGCCCGGCATGCGCGACTTGCCCGAGCCGATACAGCGGCAGATTCCACCGATCGCCATCGGCGGCTATATCTATTCGAAGAATCCGGCCGACCGGCTGTTGCTGATCGATAAGGTCTTGCGCCACGAGGGCGAAGAACTGGCGCCAGGCCTGGTCCTGGAAAAATTGCAGCCGAAGGCGGCCATTTTCAGCTTCAAGGGTTACCGCTACCGCGTGCCGTACTGAGGCGGTTGTAACTGGTTGACTTGTCGCGCCTCAAGGCCTGGCGCCGCTAGCTGAACCATACTGGCGGCGCCTGGTCGAACCAGGGTTGCCGCGCCTGTGCGCGCGGCCGGAGAGTGCTGATGACCGCTGCTGAATCTGTCTCTGCTGACCTGGCGCCGGGAAACCTGGCGCAGATCGATCACATCGTCGTGCTGATGATGGAGAATCGCTCCTTCGACCACATGCTGGGCTACCTGAGCCTGGAAGGCGGGCGCAGCGACATCGATGGCTTGCGCGCCGGCCATGCCAACGTGCATGCGGGCGTCACCTATCCCGTGCACCATCTGCGCCGCACGGCGTTCGGTGCGCAGCAGGACCCGTCGCACACGGGCATGTCGGTGGCGCAGCAGTTGCAGAACGATAACGGCGGCTTCGTCGACGACTATGCGCAGACGCATCCGGGCGACCCGGATATCGACCTGGTGATGGGCTACTACAACGGGACCGACCTGCCCATGTACGACTTCCTGGCGCAGCAGTTCTGCGTCTGCGACCGCTGCCATAGCTCGGTGCCGGGCGCCACCTGGCCGAACCGCCTGTATGCGATCAGCGGCAGGGCGGCCGGCAGCAAGGATAGCAAGCGCGTGCCCCTGTATGCGAACAAATCGTTCGTGCGCCAGCTGGAGCGCAATCTGGTCAGCTGGAAGTTTTATTCCGCCTGGAAGCCGTGGAGCCTGGCGCTGACGGATGACCACTACCGCTCGTCCGAATTCTACGAGCCCTTCGGTTCCAGCCAGCGCCGCTATGGCTTCATCGGCGATGCGCTGGCGGGCACCTTGCCCGCCGTCAGCTGGATCGATCCGCATTTCTTTGTCAATGATGACCACCCGCCTGCCGACATCCGCGCGGGGCAGGCGCTGGTGGCGCAGGTGTACCAGGCGCTGGCGCGCGGCCCCGCCTGGCAGCGTACCCTGCTGATCCTCAGCTACGACGAGCACGGGGGCTTCTTCGACCACGTGCCGCCGCCCGCCGCCATCGACGACGATCCCGCGTTTCGCCAGTTCGGCGTGCGCGTGCCCATGCTGCTGGTGTCGCCATGGATCGCCGCCGGCAGCGTCAGCCACGAGCTCTACGATCACACCTCCATCATCAAGACCATCCTGCAGCGTTTTTGCCGCGCCGCCGACGGCAGCTTGCCCGACATGGGCGCGCGCGTGGCCGCTGCCAATGGCCTGGGCGCGATATTGCATCTTTCCGTACCACGCGCCGCACCCGCCGTGCCCGCCAGCGTGCAGGCCCAGCGCGCGCAGTGGGAAGCCGATCTGCGCGCCATGGACTTCGCCACGTCGCTGGCCGCTGGCGATGCGGCGTGCGCGGATGCCGCCACGGTGTCCACGGTGCCCGCCATGTCCGATGAGGAGGCGGGAGCGATTGCCGCGCACCGGCAACTGGCCCGCACGGCCAGGAATGCGCTGGCGGCAAATGGCAAGACGGCGCCGCAGTCGGTCGCCCGGCGCCGGCGCGGCAAGGGCGCCGCGCAAGGCGGCCTGGCCGCCCGGGTGGCTGGCCAGGGCGTGGCAGGGGATGGCGGCAGGCCGGATGGCGAAGGCATGGGCTGATGGCGCGATCGTAGCGGCGGTGCAGCCGCGTGTTTCGCATGCTGCCTGTCCGATTGCGAAATGCCTGACCTGCCACGGCCCGGGCAAGGGCGGGGCTGCCGACGTGCCCTTGTGCGGGGGAGTGGCTGCGTATAATGGGCCATACTCACTCAAGGAATGACCCATGCACGATGCAATGCCCGCGCACCCGGTACTCGGTGTGATTGGCCGCTCCGGCAGCGGCAAGACGACCCTGCTGGAATTTGTGGTGACGGAAATGGCGGCGCGGGGCTTGCGCGTCAATCTGGTCAAGCACAGCCACCATGACCTGGCGCTCGAACCGCCGGGCAAGGACAGCGCCCGCCTGCGTCTCGCGGGCGCGGCGGAAGTGCTGGTGGCGTCGCCATATCGTTTTGCCATCGTGCACGAATTGCGCGGCGCGCCGGAGCCCAGCCTGGCGCAGCAGTTGGCCCGCATGGGGCCGGCAGACCTGACCCTGGTGGAGGGTTTCAAGACGGACCCGATACCGAAACTGGAAGTGTTCCGGCCGGAAGTGGGGCAGGCGCCCCTGTATCCGCACGATCCGCATGTGATCGCCGTGGCTTCCGACAGTCCCGCGCCCGCCGATTTGCGCGACGGCGTGCAATGGCTGGACTTGAATGCGCGCGAACTGGTGCTGGAATGGCTGCTGCGGCGGCTGGAAAAATAAGGCTAAAGGTTTGTGATCGTTGTCCGTTAACAAGGGTAGAACCTCATTGGAGAAACGTATGGACGTCGGAAGCATTGCTCAACTGTCAACCACGATGGCGGAGACAGGCACGCGGCAAGCCGTCGGCTTGACCGTCCTCAAGAAAGCCCAGGATATCCAGAGTTCCACGGCAAACGCCTTGCTGGAAGCCTTGCCACCAGTGCAGTCGTCGGCGAGTCTGCCGGCGCACCTGGGTAACCGCATCAACACGACTGCCTGAGCCGTACCCTGGCGCCATCGCGGCGCCAGCCATGCCCACGCTACCGTTCGCCACGGTGGCGCGTGGGCATCGCATGCTGTTTTTTGACCGCGTTTGCTGCCTTTCCCCATTTATCCTCTTCCTCCGGCTCCCCATCGGCATGCCGCATGCGGCCTTGGCTGCAGCATTATTCGCCATGGCGCGGCCGATTCAGTAGAATGACGTGCATTGCTTCCTGGCTGCCGGCAGTGTTGCCAGGCGCCTTGCCGTATTTCCTATTACCCCGACCATGCCAGAGGATTACCCATGAATAAACGTCAAGCTCTCGTCGCCGCCGCCCTCGCCGGCATTTGCGCCAGCACCACCGTGGCCGCCCATGATGGCCCCGCGCCAGGTGACAAGGAAAAATGTTACGGCGTGGCCAAGGCTGGCCAGAATGACTGCGCCTCGTCCGATGGCGCGCACTCCTGCGCGGGCCAGGCGGCCACGGACAACCTGCCCACGGAATGGGCCTATGTTGCCAAGGGTACGTGCACGCAGGCGGGCGGTTCGCTCAAGCCCGTCAAGGCCGCCAAGGGCACGAAGCCAGCCACGCAGCCATAAGCACTTCACGCAACATCGTGGAGCCGGGTTCCGCGCTTTCCGGCGCGGGCATCGGCTTGCGCGCCGGGCATTACCGCGACTTTCTTGCGCAGCGGCCCAAGGTGGCCTGGCTGGAAGTACATACCGAAAACTATCTGCAGCCATCGGGATGGGACTGGCAAGTGCTGCAGAGCCTGCGGCGCGACTACCCCATCAGCCTGCATGGCGTGGGCCTGGGCCTGGGCTCGGCCCGCGGTTTTTCCGAGCCGCACTTGCAGCGCGTGCGCGCGCTGGTGCAGCGCATCGAGCCGGCCATGGTATCGGAGCACCTGTGCTGGGGCGCCGTGGCGCATCAGCAACTCAATGATCTGTTGCCGCTGGCCTTGAATGGCGCGGCCATGGACTTGCTGTGCGCCAGGGTAGGCAGGGTACAGGATGCCTTGAAAAGACCGATCTTGCTGGAGAATGTCTCCACTTACCTGCGTTTTCGAGACGATGCCATGGGCGAGGCGCAATTTCTCGCCGAGCTGGCGCGCCGCAGCGGCTGTGGCTTGCTGCTCGACATCAATAACCTGTATGTAAATCAGTGCAACCACGGCGAAGATGCGCTGGCGGCCCTGCAGTGCATCGCCCCCGGCAGCGTGGGCGAGCTGCACCTGGCGGGCCACCTCGTCACGCCGCACGCCGTGGTCGACCACCATGGCACCACCGTCGCCGAACCCGTTTGGGACCTGTATGCGGCGGCCCTGCAGCGCTACGGCGCGGTGCCCACCCTGATCGAATGGGATACGGACTTGCCGCCCCTCGATGTCTTGCTGGGCGAGGCGGGCAAGGCGCAAACGATGCTGGCGCGCCATGCGCCGCATTCTCCATGGCAAGGCACGCTGGCGGCGGCGCCATCGCCCGTGTCCGGCGATGCGCTGGCCGCGGACCAGCAGGCATTTGCCACGGCCCTGCTTGATCCAGCCTGCGACACGGGCCGGCTGTGGCAAGGCCAGGAGGCCGCATCGGCGGCGCGCTTCGGCCTGTACCGCGGTCAATTGAATGCTACCTGGCGCCGCACCCTCGGCCACGCCTATCCCGTCGTGCTGGCGCTGGTGGGGGAGGAGTTCTTTGCCGGCCTGGCGCGCGCGTATGGCAGGGAGCATCCGTCAGATAGTCCCGACTTGAACCAGTTTGGCGCCCGTTTCGCCGATTTTCTCGCCACCTTCCCGCACGTGGCGGATTTGCCCTACCTGCCGGACATGGCGCGCCTGGAATGGGCCTTGCACCTGGCCCACTACGCGCCCGATGCGCAGGGCGTGGGCCCCGAGGCGCTGGCCGCATTGAGTCCGCAGCAGCTGGAAGCGAGCCGCTGGGCCCTGCATCCGGCCTGCACCCTGCTGGCGTCACGCTGGCAAGTGCCCGCCCTGTGGCAGGCGCATCAGGAGGGTGACGGGCAGGGGGAGTTTCCGCAAGACCTGCAGGCAGCCAGCCATGCGCTGGTTTGCCGTCCCCGCTGGAAGGCGCAGGTGCTGGCACTGGATGCAGCCGCGCATGCGGCACTGGGGTTGCTGCAGCAGGGGCGGCCGTTCGGCGCCGCGCTCGATGCGGCATTCGAGCGCGATGAGGATTTTGACCTGGGCGGACAGTTGCGCCTGTGGCTGGCGCATGGGCTGCTGGTTGAAATATTGCCTGGCTAGTCGAAGGCGCGCAGCAGGCGTGCTTCGCCGGACTGGTCCTGGTACAGGGCATTGGCGGCCGAGGTGGCGTCCATCATGCGCGTGACTTGTTCTTCTTCAAAACGGGCAAGTTCGGCAGTGGCCGCGACGAGGGCCAGCTCCAGCCTGGCGCGCGCGCTCTGGTACAGGGTGCTTGTGTATTTGTCTGTGTTGCGGAGCAATTCTTCCGCATTTTCTATGACTTGGCGCAAGTCGCCGATCAGGCGCTCCTGGCTGCGCGTACCTTGTTCGGGATGGTCCATGGCGCTTCCCTTCCGCAATCGATATTCAATGACACAACGCTGGCAATAACGCTGGCAATCACGACATGTTGCAGCTTGATCAGGCAGCCGATGGCGGAATGACGGGCAAGACGCATGGGGCTGCTCGCGCGCCCCATGCGGGGATCATGCCGGGCCGACGACCGTGATGCGGATATCGCCCACGCTGACGACCTGGCCGGCGCGGATCTTGGCCGTCTTGCGCAATTCCTTCTTGCCATCGACCTTCACCACGCCGCTATCGACCATGACCTTGCCTGCGCCACCGCTGTCGCACAGGCCGACCAGCTTGAGCAGCTGGTTCAGCTCGACGAACTCGGATGTTAAATCAAAGCTTACTTTTTGCATTGTATCCCTTATTGCAATGATGTGTTTTCAACACTTGATGACGGCGTCAACCAAGTTGTTAGTTTACATGAAGCCGTCCGGGATGCAGGCAGAGCCTCAGCTTTTGTTGGGGCGCGTCATCTCCAGGGGCACGATCCAGGCACTGAATTGCTCTTCAGTAACAAATCCCAGGGACAGCGCCGCCTCCTTCAGGGTCGTGCCTTCGTGCTGGGCCTGCTTGGCGATTTGTGCCGCCTTGTCGTAGCCGATATGCGGCGCCAGGGCCGTCACCAGCATCAGGGAGCGCTCCATCAGCTCGGCGATGCGTTCGCGGTTCGGCGCGATGCCGTGGGCGCAATGCTCGTCGAAACTGCGCATGCCATCGCCCAGCAGGCGCGCGCTTTGCAGGAAGTTGTGCGCGATCAGGGGCTTGAAGACATTCAATTCAAAATTGCCCGAGGCGCCGCCCACCGTGATGGCGACGTCGTTGCCGAAGACCTGGCAGCACAGCATGGTCAGCGCTTCGCACTGGGTGGGGTTGACCTTGCCCGGCATGATGGAGCTGCCCGGTTCGTTTTCGGGGATGGTGATTTCGCCGAGGCCCGAGCGGGGGCCGGATGCCATCCAGCGCACGTCGTTGGCGATTTTCATCAGCGCCGTGGCCAGGGTTTTCAGCGCGCCATGGGCGGCCACCAGCGCGTCGTGCGCGGCCAGCGCGGCAAACTTGTTGCTGGCCGTCTCGAAAGGCTGTTTGGTGAGCCGTGCCAGTTCGGCGGCGATGCGGTCGGCAAATTCCACGTGGGCATTCAAGCCGGTGCCCACGGCGGTGCCGCCGGCAGCCAGCTGCAGCAGCGGCGGCAAGGCAGCCGTGATGATGTGCTCGGCAAAGTCCAGCTGCGCCACGTAGCCGGAAAATTCCTGGCCCAGGGTCAGCGGGGTCGCATCCTGCAAGTGGGTGCGGCCGATCTTGACGATGTCGGCAAATTCCGCGGCTTTCGCATCGAGCGTGGCGCGCAGCTGGCGCAGCGGCGGCAGGACGGTGTTGGCGACGGCCACTGCCGCCGCCACATGTATGGCAGTGGGAAAGATATCGTTCGAGGACTGGCCCAGGTTGACGTCGTCGTTCGGGTGCAGCAGGCGCTCGGCGCCCCGCAGACCACCGATCAGCTCGGAACCACGGTTGGCCAGCACTTCATTCATGTTCATATTGCTCTGCGTGCCCGAGCCCGTCTGCCAGACGGCCAGCGGGAATTCCCCGTCATGCTTGCCGGCCAGCACTTCGTCGGCTGCCTGCGTGATGGCCACGGCCTTCTTGCCATCCAGCAAACCCAGGTCCAGGTTGACGTGGGCGGCCGCGCGCTTGACGGTGGCCAGGGCGGCGATCAGTTCGGGCGGCATCTTTTCCGTGGAGATATGGAAATGTTCGAGCGAGCGCTGCGTTTGCGCTCCCCACAGCCGGTCGGCGGGTACGTCGATCGGGCCGAAACTGTCGCGTTCGATTCTGCTACTCATGGCATCCCTTTCATCGATGGAGGTGGATCGAGTGTACTCCAGACGCCAAAAAGGCACAGGATGATGCTGTATTGCATCATTTCTCCAGCATTCCCTCTCTATTTTTACGCTTTCCTGCCGTTAAAGATGAGCGAGTCCCGTTTATTTACCCTGTTATCAAAGCGATCAGCCCATGCCCCGTAGCGCCTTTTTCCATTCGACCCTGATCGCGTGCGCCGCCGCCAGCCTGGCCTTGCCGCCGGCTATGGCGGCCGAACTGGGCGAGATGACGGTACAGTCGCATGTGGGCCAGCCCTTGCAGGCCGAGATCGAGCTGACGGCACTGGCGCCCGAGGAGGCCAACGGCGTGGCCGTGCGCCTGGCTTCGCCCGACGTGTACCGCGGCGGCGGCATCGGCATGGATGCGGCCCTGAGCACATTGACCATCACGCCGCTGGAGCGGGGCGGGCACCGCTACGTGCGCGTGTCTACCCAGCAAGCGATCCAGGCGGCTCACGTGCATCTGTATCTGTTGCTGGGCAATGGCAACGCCGCCATCGTGCGCCTGGCAACGCTGTGGCTGACGCCGGCGCCACCGCCGCCGCCTTCCCTGGTGGTTGTCGCGCCGGCCAGGCCTGCGCCGTCGCTTGCCGCGCCGCCGGATGCCGCCATGCTGGCGGCCCGCGCCCGCGCGGAAGGCATGCTGCGCCCGCCTGCCGTCTTCGTGGCGCCGCCAGCCGCACCCAGGGCAGCCGCCGCCGTCATCCGCCCGCCCGCGACGGTGGGCCCGCCGCCGCTGCGCCGTCCGGCCGTGCCCGTGGCGGCCTGCGCGCCGCAGGCGGATGCGGCCCAGGCTGAAGCTTGCGTGGCGCTGGACCAGAAGAACGCGGCCCTGAATGACAAGCTGGGCGAACTGGAAGGCAAGATCGGCGCCCTGCAAAAGGCGCTGGCGCAACCTGTCACGACGGCCGCCTTGCCTGCCGCCGCGCCAGCCGTGCCGCAGCCTCAGCATGCCAAGCCCAAGCCCCTGGTGCCGGCGGCGGGCGAGAAGGAGAAGAAGGCGGGCGGCAATGGCTTGCTGTGGCTGGGCATCGGGACGCTGGCCTTCCTGCTGCTGACAGCCGTGATCGTGTATCTCTTGCGCAAGCGCAAGGAGGCGGGCCAGGCGGCGGCGCCGTCGAAATACTGGGTGCTGCTGCGCAAGCCCTTCCGCCGCAAGCCGGCGCCGCCCGTCCTGACGGAGGCAAGGCAAGAGTCCGGGGAGCGCGAGCCGGAAGCGGAGCCGTTTTCGCGTTAAGCGCTGCGGTGATTTGATATGAAAAAAGATATTGAAAAAATACATGGAAACGCTTGCCAATAGCGTTGCCTATTTTTCAAAGATGGCGATATAATTAATTCAGTGGACTTGCTCTACGACAAAACAGCTCCTGCCTGGCGCAGTCACCAACGATAGTGTGGCGCGGCAAACAGGTGTAGCGTTGCATAAACGCCTGGGGCTGGAAGCGGTCTGCGATGCCAACGATGTGCTCGCGGACGCCGGATGCAACCGGCAGCGAGGCGACGCCAGGAGATACCTGGGGTTCGCCTTCCACATTCCCCTCCATGTCCTGGACGCCGCGAACAGCAACAGATACGCGGCAAGGGCATGGCGGCAGACGTAAAAAAAGCACCCGCGGGTGCTTTTCTGTTTTCTGCTGCGGCAATCTTACATATTGGCGCGGGCTGCCGGCATGGCGCTGGCCATCTGCGCCATCCACGGTTCCGTGATGGTACGGATTTCGCGGTCGTTCGCCAGGATCTGCTTGAGCAGGTCGATCTTGCGCATGCGCGCGGCGCCGGCCAGGGCAGGCACATTGCCCGGCAGGGTAGGGCTGGCGGCACTGGCGCACTGGTTTTCCAGCGTGTTCAAGCCATCCCAGTCACTCGCTCGTGCGGCCACGACCATTTTGTTGGTCATTCCTGCAATATTTTCGTACATCGAGAGAACGTCGTTGGAGGTCATGAGCACACCCGTAACTAGTGAATGGATTACCGCTTGTCCAGATTAACGGCAGCTTCACGGGGAACTTGAGGGTGTTTTTGAAAAAAAGTGAAAATAATTTGGCTTATTTTCCGAAGCTCGCCCGCATCGCCCGCCAGGCCACATGGATGCCGGGATGGCAGGCGGCGATGCCGGCGGGCGGCGGCCTTATTTGACCAGTTCTTCCAGTCCCGCACTCAATTCGGCGGGCGGCGGCATTTTGTCGACCAGCACGGACGGCGGCAAGCCCAGCGCTTCAGCCACCTCGCCGGGATAGCACGCGATGATTTCTTCATTGCTCAGCTGATTTTCATCAATGCGCGCGCGCCAGGCGGCCAGGTGGACGATGGCGGCCAGGCGGTTCAACGGCGTTTTCGCCAGCGGGTCGGGAAAGGCGGCGATGGCGTCGGCAAAGGCGGCGGGAAATTTCCAGCGCCGCGCCAGTTCGGCGCCCACGTCCGCATAGCTGTAGCCCAGCGAGACCCGTTCCGCATCGAGCCGGCGCGCATCGAAGGGCGGGGCGATCTTGTCGAGCTGCATGGCTTGCTCGGGCATGGCGGCGTGGATCACCAGTTGGCCGATCGCATGCATCATGCCGATGGTAAAGGCCAGCTCCTGGTTGTCGCCCGTCTGCCTGGCGATCCAGCGGGCCGAGACGGCGCTGTGCAGGCTGTAGCGCCAGAATTGCGGCAAGTTCAAGCCGGGCACGGCCTTGAAACCGCTGACCAGGCCCGAGCTGATGACCAGGGTGCGCACGGTGACAAAGCCCAGCATCAGCACGGCGTCTTCCACCGTGCCGATGCTGCGCGACACGTGGTAATAGGCGGAATTGGCCAGGCGCAGCAGCTTGGCGCTCAGGGCCGGGTCCGCGCCCAGCTTGCGGGCGATGTCTTCCGTGGAAATGGCGGGGTTGTCGAAACTGCGCACCAGTTCATCGACGATCTTCGGGGCGGTAGGCAGGGCATGGGGATGCTGGAACAGCGCTTCCAGTTGCATGGCAATCTCCTTGGCGTTCGCGCGGCACGGTATGGGTCGTGAAACTATATGCCGATTTTTTGTTCTCATGCAAAAAAGATCACGCACGCTTTTTTCACGGGAAACAGGCTATGATTTTGGCTATTCCATCGAAAGGATCACCATGCACGGTTTGCGTTTTTCCTGGCGCCAAACGCCAGTCCAGGCTGCCATCGCCTTCGTCCTGGCGGGCGCCACCCTGGCCAGCGTGCCAGCCCACGCGCACGGCCAGGATGGGGCGGCTTCCGCTCCCGCCGCCGTCCCGGCGAAAGCGTTGCCCGGCGACGACTTCTATGACTACGTGAATGGCGACTGGATGCGCAGCACGCAGATTCCCGCCGACCGCAGCAGCTGGGGTTCGTTCGCCATGCTGGCCAACGCCACCAACGAGCGCATCATTGGCCTCGTCGAAGGCTTGTCCGCCACGCAACAGGCGGACGCTGGCGCGCGCCAGGTCAGCGATTTTTACCGCACCTATATGGACGAATCGGCTATCGAAGCGAAAGGCTGGGCGCCGATCAAGCCGCTGCTGAAGAAAATCGATGCCGTGCGCGACCAGGCCGGACTGGCGCGGGCGCTGGGCGAAAGCTTGCGGGCCGATGTCGATCCGCTCAACTCCACCAATTTTTATACGGAAAACCTGTTCGGCCTGTGGGTGGCACAGGACTTGAACGACACCACGCGCAACGTGGCCTATCTGCTGCAAGGCGGGCTGGGCTTGCCTGACCGCGCCTTTTACCAGAGCGACAGCGCGCGCATGCAGGGCTTGCGCACGGGCTACCAGGCGCATATCGCCGCCATGCTTGCCATGGCTGGCTACGGCGATGCGCCGGCCCGCGCCGCGCGCGTGTTTGCGCTGGAGCAGAAAATTGCCGCAAGCCACGCCAGCCGCGAGGATTCGGCCGATGTCGCCAAGGGGAACAACCCCTGGCGCGCGGCCGACTTCGCCAGCAAGGCACCGGGCCTGGACTGGAAGGTCTTCTTCCAGGCGGCCGGCCTGGGCGCGCAACAGGACTTCATCGTCTGGCATCCGACGGCCATGACGGGCAGCGCGGCCCTGGTGGCAAGCGTGCCGCTGGCCACGTGGAAGGATTTCCTCGCCTTCCATACGATTAATCATTTCAGCACGACCTTGCCGAAAGCGGCGGCCGCTCAGCGTTTCGCCTTCTATGGCCAGACTCTCAGCGGCACGCCGCAGCAGTCGCCGCGCAGCAAACGGGCGCTGGCGGCAACCAACGCGGCCCTCAGCGATGCCGTCGGCAAGCTGTATGTGGAACGTTATTTCCCGCCTGAATCGAAGGCGCGCGTGCAGGAGATGGTGACGAACATCGTTGCCGCCTTCTCGCGCCGCATCGACAAGCTGGACTGGATGGCGCCGCAGACCAAGGCGCAGGCGCAGGACAAGCTCAAGACCCTGTACGTGGGCGTGGGCTACCCGGAACGCTGGGACGACTACGCGGGCTTGCGCGTGGTGCGCGGCGATGCGCTGGGCAATGCGCAGCGGGCGGAGCAGTTCCATTACCGGCAGGCGCTGGCCAAGCTGGGCACGCCGCCCGACCGCAAGGCCTGGGCCATGCCGGCGCAGCTGGTCAATGCCGTCAACCTGCCGCTGCAAAACGCCTTGAATTTCCCCGCCGCCATCCTGCAGCCGCCCTTCTTCGACCCGCAAGCGTCCGATGCGGCCAACTATGGCGGCATCGGCGCCACCATCGGCCACGAGATCAGCCACAGTTTTGACGACCAGGGCGCGCAGTTCGACGCCCAGGGCAAGCTGCGCGACTGGTGGACGCCGGCCGACCTGGCGCATTTCCAGGCCGCGTCCAAGCAACTGGTGGCGCAATTTTCCGCCTACAAGCCGTTTCCCGACCTGGCCGTGAATGGCCAGCTGACCCTGAGCGAAAACCTGGCTGACCTGGCCGGCGTGGCGGCCGCGCACGATGCGTTCACCCTGTCGCAGCAAGGCAAGCCGGTGCAGGCGGAGGCGGACCGCGACTTCTTCACGGGCTATGGCATCAGCTGGCGCAGCAAGGCGCGCGAAGCGGCGGCGCGCCAGCAGATCCTCACGGATGGCCATGCGCCGGCGCAATACCGTGCCGCCAGCGTGCGCAACCTCGACGCCTGGTATCCGGCCTTCGGCGTGCAGCCGGGCCAGCAGTTGTACCTGGCGCCGGAGCAGCGCGTGCGCGTCTGGTAGTCATGGACGGTGCCGGACGCGCAGCGCGCCGGCGCCGTAAAATGGCGGGATTACCGATTGGAGCGCCATGAAGCCGACCCCGCAAGACCAGCAAGACCCGTTGCACGCCATTACCGGGCGTACCCTGGCCCATTACGAGGCCAGCGCCGAGCAGTTTTTCGCAGGCACGCGCGACCACGACGTCAGCCAGAATATCGGCGCGCTGCTGGACGCCATCGGCAAGCCGGCGCCGCTGGCCATCCTCGACCTGGGCTGCGGCCCGGGCCGCGATTTAAAGGCGTTCACGGCCATGGGCCACCATGCCACGGGCGTCGATGGCTGCCCCCGCTTTGTCGAGATGGCGCGCGCCTACAGCGGCTGCACCGTGTGGCAGCAGGATTTCGTCGACCTCGACTTGCCGGCCGCGCACTTCGACGGCGTGTTCGCCAATGCCGTGCTGTTCCACGTGCCCGGCGCCGCCTTGCCCGGCGTGCTGCGCGCCTTGTTCGCCTGCCTGAAGCCGGGCGGCGTGCTGTTCAGCTCGAATCCGCGCGGGCAGAACCAGGAAGGCTGGAATGGCGCGCGCTATGGCAGCTACCATGACGAGGAGCGCTGGGCCGCGTATGTGCAGGCGGCCGGTTTTACCCTGGTGGAGCAGTATTACCGTCCGCCGGGCTTGCCGCGCGAACAGCAGCCGTGGCTGGCCACGGTATGGCGCAAACCGGCCTGATTTTCGTATGTTGGCTGAATTTGGGCATGTGTTAGGAACCGTACATAGTTTTTGCGGCCTCGGGCGTACTATGGATACATCGACACGCAGCAAGCAGCGCAAGCTGCTTCCAGCAGCGTGTGAGCCGCAGTACCGGCCCTTTGGGCAGGACAACAGATGTACCAACTACAGTGAGGATCCATCATGAACAAAGATCAAGTCGAAGGTAAACTGAAGGAAGTCGGCGGTAAAATCCAGGAAGCCGCTGGCAAGGTCGTCGGCAGCGAAGAACAGCAAGCCAAGGGCCTGGCAAACCAGGTCGAAGGCAAAGTGCAAAAGAAAGTGGGCGACGTGAAAGATGCGGTAGAAACCGTCACGCGCAAACCGTAATTTGATGCACGCATGAAAAAACCGCCGCCTGTCGCGAGACAGGCGGCGGTTTTTTATTGGGGCGCGATGCTTACTTGGCCACGTCCAGGTTCTGCTTGAAGAACATCTCGATCTTCCTGTACACGTGGCGCTGGCCTGCGCGCGACGAGATGCCGTGCTTGGCGCCCGGATAGGTCATCAGGTCGAACTGCACGCCGCGGTTCACCAGCGCATCGATGAGGCGCGTGCTGTTGCTGAACAGGACGTTGTCGTCGGCCATGCCGTGCACCAGCAGCAGCGGCGATTTCAGGCCGTCCAGGTGGGCGAACACGGTGCTGGCCTTGTAGCCATCCACGTTTTCCTTCGGCATACCGAGGAATTGCTCCGTGTAGTGGGTGTCATACAGCGACCAGTCGGTGACGGGCGCCACGGAGACGCCCATGGCGATCTTGTCGGACGCGGCCGACAGCAGACGCAAGGTCATGAAGCCGCCATAGCTCCAGCCGAACACGCCGATGCGTTTCGGGTCGACGAAGCTTTGCTTGCCCAGCCAGTCGATCCCGACCAGCTGGTCGGCCACTTCGGCCGCGCCCAGGTTATGGTAGATGGCGTCCGTGAAGGCGCGCTCGCGGCGCGAGGAACCCCGGTTATCCAGGCGGAAGACGACAAAGCCCTGCTGCGCCATGTACTGGTCGAAGTTGTTGCCCCAGCGGCGCGCCACGTGCTGCGAGTGCGGGCCGCCGTAGGTCGACAGGAAGACGGGATAACGCTTGCTTGCGTCGAAGTTCGACGGCTTGACGATGGAGTAATACAGGGTCTGGCCGTCGTTGGCTGTCAAGGTGCCGTATTGCGTCGGCAGGTGGTCGGCCTTGTATTTCGCGTACGGGTGGCTGGCGTTCAGCGCGTTTTCTTCCAGCCAGCCCACCATCGAACCGTCAGGGCGGCGGATGCTCACCTGCGGCGGCGTGGCAGGATCGGAATAGGTGTCGACGAAGACGGCGCCATTGCTGGCAAACGTGGTGTCGTGCCAGCCGTCGGCTTGCGTCACGCGCTGCGGCTTGTCGGCCGTGCTGCCGTCGAGGGCCAGGGCGTAGGTCTGCTTGTCGATCACGGCGTCGCGGTTCGAGGAAACAAACACCTTGCCGGTTTTCTGGTTCACGGCCAGCACGCTGTCGATGCCCCACGCGCCCGAAGTGACAGGGTGCAGCAGCTTGCCGCCCATGTCGTACAGGTACAGGTGGTTGCGGCCCGTGCGCTCGGACGACCACAGGAAGGTGCCGTTCGGCAGGAAGCGCAGGTCGTCATGGATGCTGACCCAGGTCTTGGACGATTCCGTCAGCAGGGTGCGCTGCGCCAGCGTGCCGGCATCGACGGCCACCAGATCGAGAGTCTTCTGGTCGCGCGACTGGCGCTGGTACACCAGCGACTTGCCATCCGCGCTCCAGTCGGCGCGCACCAGGTAGATGTCGGGATTGGCGCCCAGGTCCACCTGGCGCTGCGCGCCCGTCTCCGGCGAGACGATCAGCAGCTGCACCAGCACGTTCGGATCGCCGGCGGCCGGGTAGCGCTGCTCGACGACGTCCGTGCGGTCGGCGAAGATCTCGAAGCGGCGCACGACGGGCACGGGCGCTTCGTCGTAGCGTTTGTAGGCGATGGCGGAATCGTCGGGCGCCCAATAGTAGCCGGTGCGCTGTCCCATTTCTTCCTGCGCCACGAACTCGGCTTCGCCGTTATGGATGGTGCCCTTGCCATCGGTGGTCAGCTGGCGTTCCTGGCCCGACTTCAGGTCGATCACATAAATATTCTGGTCGCGCACGAACGACACGTAGCGGCCTTTCGGCGAGATCTTCGGGTCGAGCACATTGCCCTTGGCGACCAGGCGCGCCTGGTCCGGGTGGGCCGCGTCGACCAGGTACAGATTGCCGGCCAGCGGCACCAGCAGCTGTTTGCCGTCCGGCGACCAGCTGTAGCTGAGGATGCCGTTCAGACTGGCCGTGCGCTCGCGTTCGCGGCGCGCCTGTTCTTCCGGCGAGATGCTTTCATTCGGCACCAGTGCCTTGGAGTCGACCAGGCGGTGCGTGCTCTTGTCCTTCAGCTTGAATTCCCACAGGTCGAGCTGGAACTGGTTGTCGGCGCGGCCGCGCAGGAACGTGACGCGCTCGCCGTCGGGCGACACCTTCAGGTTGCGCACGCCGGGGCCGGCCAGCGCCGGATCGGCGTGGATGCGTTCCAGGGTCAGCTTTTCAGCCGATGCGGGAACGCTGGCCATCGCGGCCAGGAAACAAAGAATAAAACGCATGGATGTCTCGGTAGTTGGAAGAATGAAGGGCACGGCCTGCATCGCGGGGAAGGCTGGCGTGAGCGATGCCCAAGCGTAAGACGATACCAGAGCGTGCCCGTTTATGCGATAGCGCCGGCCACGGAATAAGGCCGTGCTGGCCGTATTTTCTTCGTGAAAAATCTCCAGGTGCCGCCCATTCCATGGCGCTTTGCCCATTCAGGCCAATATCGACCCTTCGACGACCGTCACGCACGCGCCGCCTATCCACGCGTGGCCATCGCGGAAGCTGACGGCCACGCGGCCATCGCGCTGCAAGCACGTGCCCTGGCGCACGCGGTAATCGGCGCCCGGCAGCAAGTGCGCGATGCAGGCGTTGGCGCTGCCCGTGACGGGATCTTCCACCAGCGCGCCGTGCTCGCTGAGCAGGGCGCGCACTTCGTAGTCGGCCGGGCCGCCCGCCGCGTGGGCGCCGTACAGCGCCAGCCCGTCGGCCCGGGACGCGGTCAGCAATGCCGTCAGCGCGGCGATGTCGGCGCGCACGGCCAGGCAGGCGGCGGCGCCGGCCAGCGGCACGCACAGCCAGCGGATGCCCATCTCCACGATGCTGCCGGCAGCGGCAGGCGCAACGCCCAGTGCCGCCTGCAGCAGCGGCAGCAGCGCCGGGTCGAGCGCGCGCGCCGTGCCGGGCGGCGCCTGGAACGCCAGCCCGCCGCCGGCCTGCCGCTCGATGCGCACCAGGCCGACGCCGCATTCCTGCACGATGCGCGCGCCTTTCGGCCGCATGCCGGCGTCGAGCAGGGCGTGCGCCGTGCCCAGGGTGGGGTGGCCGGCGAACGGGAATTCCGTCTCCGGCGAAAAAATCCGCACGCGGTAGTCGGCCGCCGGGTCGCGCGGCGCCAGCACGAAGGTGGTTTCCGACAGGCCCGTCCAGCGCGCGATGGCCTGCATCTGCGCGTCGTCGAGGCCATCGGCGTCGAGCACCACCGCCAGCGGATTGCCGAGGAAGGGCACGCTGCTGAAGACATCGATCTGCTTGAAGGGGCGCGGCTGCGGCATCAACGGTTCCTTGTCGGCTGGGTATTTAGCGGGCGGCGCGCAGGCGCTGCAGCGACAGGCGGTTCAAATACCAGGTCAGCAGCACGGCCGCCACCGTCAGGCCCGTGACGAGGCCGATCCAGAAACCGGCGGCGGCCATCGGCTCGGCCGGCGACCAGGGGAAACCGGCCGGCGCCAGGCCCAGCACATAGCCGATGGGCAGCGAGAAACCCCAGAACGCCAGCAGCTGGATCAGCATCGGCTGGCGCGTCACCTTGTAGCCGCGGATGGCGCAGGAGGTGGCCACCTGCGTGGCGTCGGATAGCTGGAACAGGGCGGCGAACAGCAGCAGCTGCGCGCACAGGGCCTGCACCTGCGGATCGGACGTATACGCTTGCGCGATCTGGTGGCGGAAGACGGTGATCAGGGTGGCCGAGACGATGGCCGCCGTCAGCGACATGGCCACGCCCACCCACGAAATGAAGCGCGCGCGGCGCAGGTTGGCTTCGCCCACGGCGTGGCCCACGCGCGTGACCAGCGCGATGCCGAAGGTGAGCGGCACCATGAAGACGACGGACGAAAAATTCAGGGCGATCTGGTGCGCCGACACCTGGATCACGCCGAAGCGCGCCACCAGCAGGCTGATGACGCCAAACGCGCTCACTTCGGCAAAATAGGTCACGCCGATGGGCAGGCCCAGGCGCAGCATGGGGCCGATGGATGCCATCTGCGGCCCTTCCCGGTGCGTGAACGGATAGGTGGCGCGATAGGCTGGAGCGATCTTGATCCACGCCAGCATCGCCAGCAGCATCATCCACACGCAGCAGGTGGTGGCCACGGCGCAGCCCACGCCGCCCAGTTTCGGCATGCCCCAGTGGCCGTAGATCAGCAGGTAGTTGACGAAAATGTTCAGCGCCAGCGCGGCCAGCGCGATGACCATCACGGGCTTGGTCTGGTTGATGCTGGTGCTGTAGCCGTACAGCGCGCGGTAGGCGGCAAACGGCGGCAGGGCGCAGCTGATGATGTGCACGAACAGCTTGGCCTTGGCGGCGACCGCCGGTTCGAGCATCAGGTGGTCGAACACCAGCGCCGCCATGTTCGTCAGCAGGCAGGCCACGAGGCCGACGAGCAGCGCCTTCCACAGCGACTGGCGCACGATGTGCGGCACCTTGTCATGGCGCGCGGCGCCGATTTCATGCGCCACCAGGGTATTGATGGCCATCATGATGCCGCTCACGGTGACCAGCACGATGGACCAGATGGCCGCGCCCAGCGACACGGCCGCCAGCTCCTCGGGATTCGTGTGCCCCGTCATGGCCACGTCGGCCGCCCCCATGCCGACGGTGGCCAGCTGGCCGATCAGGATGGGCCAGGCCAGTTTCCACAGCGAGGAAACTTCATTGCGGACGGCGGGCAGGGTGAACGAGGTAGTGTGGGGCATGGGCGGCGAGCTTGACTAAACACGGGATTCTACTGATTTTCCGTCCGCTTGTCCGTTGCGGCGCCCGGGCACGCCGGCGCGGTAATCATTTGTTACAGCTTGGCAGGCGAGAGCCGGCTAGACTGCGTGCTCTATTTGGCAAGATGACCAAATAGTCACACCGCAACATCCTGACTATGGAGCATGACCATGTTGAAGAAAGCCTTGAATTGCGCCCTGCTGCTGGGCGCCGCCATGACGGCGGAACTGGCCGGCGCCGGCGAGCTGACCCTGTATTCGCGCGACGATTATCACGGCCGTTCGCAGACCGTGCGCGACGCCATCCCCGATCTTGAAGACCTGCGGTTCAACGACACGACGCAAAGCATCCGCGTGCGCTCGGGCCGCTGGGAAGCGTGCGAGGAAGCCGATTTCCGCGGCGCGTGCTTCCTGCTCGAGCCGGGCGAATATCCGTCGCTCGATGGACGCGCCAACAAGATCACGTCGCTGCGCGAAGTGCGCGGCGGCTGGGACGGCCATCCGGGGCGCGACCGGGACCGGGACCGCCGCTGGGAACGCGAGCGCGAACGGGGCCACCTTCCAGGGCGCGCCCTGGGCGGCGAACTGACCTTCTATACTCGCGACGATTTCGCCGGCCGCAGTTTGACCGTACGTAATGCCTCGGCCGATTTGCGCGAGCGCGATTTCAACGACACGGTGCAAAGCGTGCGCGTGCGCGCCGGCTATTGGGAAGTGTGCGAGGACGCCGACTTCCGTGGCCGCTGCCGCACGCTCGTCCCCGGTGATTATGCGAGCCTGGAACGCATGAGCAACCGCATTTCCTCGGTGCGCGAAGTGCGCTGACGCGACGCGGCAAGTGACGCCAACAGGCTCCCGCGGGGGCCTGTTATTGCTTTTGGTAACAATTTATTGTGCTTTTCCCATACTTTGTTACACCGTTTTTTGTGCGGATGGCTACACTGACAGCAGTTGTCATGTCGATCACTTATCGTTACTGCCACCGGAGACCGCCCCATGAATCGCCCGTTCGCCTTCGCCCTGCTGTGCGCCAGTTCGCTGTTTGTCCACCTAGCCGCGCAGGCCGGCGAAATCAGCCTGTACACAGACGATAATTTCAAGGGACGCGTGGTGGTCCTGCTCGACGCGACGGACGACCTGTCGCGTGTTAATTTCAACGATGCCGCGTCGAGCATCAAGGTCGCATCGGGCACGTGGGAAGTGTGCACGCATTCCGACTTCAAGGGCGACTGCAAGACCCTGGCACCGGGCGAGTACCGTTCGCTGCCGGGCATGAACGATCAAATTTCCTCCGTGCGCCAACTTGGCAGCGGCAGCGGCAGTAGCAGTAGCAGTAGCAGCGGGGGACGGCGCGCGGCGCTGGAACTGTTTGCCGACGGCGGCCAGCGCGGTGCGTCGGCGGGCGTGAATTCGGACCGCGACGACCTGGTCGACATCGGTTTCAACGACCGCGCCAGCAGCGCGCGCGTCGAACATGGCTACTGGCAGCTGTGCAGCGACTCCAACTACCGTGGCAGCTGCCGCGTGTTCGGGCCGGGTAGCCACGATGACCTGGGCGGCCTGAATGGCCGCGTGTCGTCCGCGCGCCTGGTCGATCCGCGCGAGGAGAACCGGCCGCAGAATGACGAGGGCCTGGTGGTGCTGTACGGCCGCACCTCCCTGAAGGGCCCCGGGCTGCAGGTGAACCGCGATGTCAGCGACCTGGTGCGCCTGAACTTCAACGACCAGGCCGCTTCTATCGCCGTCAACGAAGGCACGTGGGAAGTGTGTACGGATTCGCAGTTCAAGGGTAGCTGCGAGCGCATGGGGCCGGGCAAATATGAATACCTGGGCACGGAGTTAGACAAGCGTATTTCCTCGCTGCGCCGGCTGTATTGAGATTTTTGCGCAGGCTGGCGCTTGTTACAATGGCACCCTGGCGTCTTGGCCAGGAAAATCATCACCAAAGAATGAAGAATGGAGTAAATCATGACGGGCCCTTTCAAACACGCGCTGGCATGCGCGGCGACCTTGCTGCTCTCCCTGGGGGCGCATGCTGCCGCCCACGCGGGCGAAATCACCCTGTTCGAGGATGATAATTTCCGTGGCCGCGCGGTGACCCTGCGCGAAACGACGGACGACCTGTCGCGCCTGGGCTTCAACGACAAGGCGTCGAGCATCATGGTGCGCTCGGGGACGTGGGACGTGTGCACGGATTCTGGCTTTCGCGGCAATTGCCGCACCCTGGGGCCGGGCGAGTACCGCTCGCTGCCGGGCATGAACGATGCCATTACCTCGGTGCGCGAATCGGGCCGCGGCGATGGCTACAATCCCGGGCGCCCGGGACGCGATCCGGATCGCGGCAACGGCGGCTACGGCCGCGGCTCGACCCTGGAAGTGTATTCGGGCGCCGGCCAGAACGGCGGCTCGGCGCGCCTGAACCGCGATACGGACGATTTCGTCAATATCGGCTTCAATGACCGCACCACCAGCATCGTCATCTACAACGGCTACTGGCAGTTGTGCAGCGATTCGAACTACAACGGCACCTGCCGCGTGTTTGGCCCTGGCCGCCACGACGACCTGGGACGCGGCCTCGATGGGCGCGTATCGTCGGCGCGCATGGTCGACGAGCGCGAGGCGCGGCGCCAGCAGCAATACGAGAATCAGTATCCGCGGCCGCAGTACGAACAGCAGTATCCGCAATACCAGCAGCCGCAGTACCAGCAGCGCGGCGCCATCCTGCTGTTCCCCGATGCGGGCATGCGCGGCGAACCGCTGGCGCTGGACCGCAGTGCGGAAGACCTGGTGCGCTACAACTTCAACGACCGCGCTTCGGCCATCGTCGTCAACGAGGGTCAGTGGGAAGTGTGCAGCGACTCGAACTTCCGCGGCCGCTGCGAAGTGATCGGGCCGGGCGAATACGGCCGCCTGAATGGCCTGGAGAACCAGATTTCCTCGCTGCGCCGCGTGCGCTGATCACCTTCCGGCCTCTGGCTGACAGGCCGCCTGCCGGGGGCATCCCGCCAGGCGGCTTTTACATTCCCTGCCGTGTGCTGACATTTGCTTGCCCTTTGTTACACTCGCCGCCTGCCACCTGGACTACACTGGCGAAAATGTAATCTGTATTGGAGTTGTCATGGTTCGATCTTTCCGCCCCGCGCTGTTGTGCGCGGCCACCTTCCTTGCCCCTGCTTGCGTCTTCGCGGGTGAGATCACCCTGTTCGAGGATGCCGGCTTCCGTGGCCGCCCCGTCACCCTGCGTTCCGACGCGGGCGACCTGTCGCGCATGGGCTTTAACGACAAGACCTCCAGCATCATCGTGCGCTCGGGGACGTGGGAAGTGTGCAAGGACGCCAATTACCGCGGCAGTTGCCGCACCCTGGGGCCTGGCCGCTACAGCAGCATGCCGGGCATGAACGATGCCATCTCCTCGGTGCGCGAAGCGGGCCGTCCCGGCCACGGCGGCGGCGACCACCGTCCTTACCCGCCGCGTCCTCCGCGTCCGGAGCCGGAGCGCCCGTATCCCGGCTATCCCGGCCATGGCGGCGGCCACCGTCCCGACGCGAACGGCGCCGTGCTGATGTTCCCCGATGCGGGCATGCGCGGCCGGCCCGTGCGCCTGGACCGCGAAGTGCGCGACTTGAGCCGCTACGGCTTCAATGACCGCGCCGAATCGATCGTCGTCAATTACGGCCGCTGGGAATTCTGCGTCGATGCCAACTTCCGCGGCCGCTGCGTCGTCATGGGGCCGGGCAGCTATGGCCGCCTGCACAATGGCCTGGACCGCCGCATCTCCTCGCTGCGCCGCGTGCGCTGACGGGCCGGCGGCGCTGTTGTATTGTGCGCACGCTGTCCTTTGACCAATTCGTGTACTCTTCCCACAGGCGGTTCAACCATGGGGAGCGAGCACGGTGGAATACAAGGACTACTACAAGGAACTCGGCGTCGACAAGACGGCGACCGAGGCCGAGATCAAGAAGGCGTACCGCAAGCTGGTACGCAAATACCATCCCGACGTCAGCAAGGAACCGGACGCCGACAAGCGCACCAAGGCCCTGAACGAGGCGTATGGCGTGCTGGGCGACCCGGAGAAGCGCGCCGCCTACGATGAGCTGGGCCGCAACCAGGGCGCGCAGGGGCAGCCATTCCGCCCGCCGCCGGACTGGGGATCTGGCTACGAATCGTCGGGCGTCGACGACAGCGATTTCTTTGCCGACCTGTTCGCCCACGTGGGCGGGCGGCGCCGCGCCAGCAGCAGTTTCCAGATGCAGGGCGAAGACAGCCACGCCGCCATCACCATCGACCTGCAGGACAGCTACCAGGGCGCCAAGCGCCACATCGTCATGCGCGTGCCCGAAGCGGACGCGCAAGGCCATGTCGTCACGCGCGAGCGCACCCTGGAAGTGACGATCCCGAAAGGTGTCACGGAAGGCCAGCAGCTGCGCATGAAGGGCCAGGGCCACCCCGGCAGCGGCGGCGCGCCCGCCGGCGACCTGTACCTGGAAATCCGCTTCCAGCCAGATGCCCGCTACAAGGTGGAAGGGCGCGACGTGTTCGAGACCGTGCCGGTGACGCCATGGGAAGCGGCGCTGGGCGGCGAAATCTCCGTGCCCACGCCGTCCGGCACCGTGGCCGTCACCGTGCCGCCCAATTCGCAGACGGGACGCAAGCTGCGCCTGAAGGGGCGCGGCATTCCCGCCGCCCAGCCGGGCGACCTGTACCTGCTACTGGAAGTGGTGCTGCCGCCGGCGAACGACGCCAGGGCGCGCGAACTGTATGAAACCATGGCGCGCGAGATGGCCTTCAATCCGCGCCAGAAGCTGGGAGCATAAATCATGGCAAACAACGTAATCGGCGAATTGCTGGAAGACCGCGCCCTGAGCCTGGAAGAGCTGGCGCGTGCCTGCGCCGTGGAGCCGGACTGGGTGGTGCAGCATGTGCAGACGGGCGTGCTGCTGCAGGATGGCCCGCCGCCGGGGCAATGGACGGCCTGGCGCTTCACCAGCATGGACCTGGTGCGCGCGCGCCGCCTGCATGAAATCGAATCCGTGTTCGACGCCAACGCGGACCTGGCCGCGCTGGTGGTCGATCTGTCCGAGGAAGTGGCGCGCTTGCGGCGCCGCCTGCACGTGCTGGGCGTCGAATAGGCCTTATGCCGGGTCGCCGTGCCGTTGCACGGTGATCCTGGCAATGTAAAACTGCCCATTGACGACGACGCGGTGCGGGATGCCGGCCACGTCGAAGCCGGGGCCGCCGTCTTCCATCCATTCCTGCGCCACGGAGTCGAATTGCTGCGGCGTCATGCGCAGCATCTGCGCCGTGATGACGAAGCGCGCGCCAGGTTTTTGCTTGTTGACGAAGTCGTCGATGCCGGCCATGGGAAATCTCTTCAAGGTTGTGTCTGAAATCGGGGCCAGATCCCCGGACACGTTGGCACGGAGCTTTGCGTTGGCGGTGTCGAGGGACTCGGCGTCCCCGTCTGACCCCAGCAGTTATTTTGGGCTTGCCCCGGCATGATACCCGCCCGTGCCCGCTTCTAGAACCCCTGTTCGAGCAGCAGCGGCAGCTGTTGCGCAAAGCGCTCCGTGAGCCACTTGCCCGCCTGGCCTGGCGGCGTGTCGGCGCGCTGGATCAGGTACAGCGGATAATTCTCGCCCTTGTCGACGGCCAGTGGCAGGTGCACCAGGCGCCCGGCCCGCAAGTCGTCGCGCACCATCGCCTCGGGCATGTTGCCCCAGCCCAGCCCGGCGCGCAGCAAGGCATGCTTGGAACCGAGGTCGCCCAGGCGCCAGTTGCGCAGCCCCAGCACGCCGAAATCCTGGCCCTCCGTCAGGGCACTGCGGTCGCTGAGCACCAGCTGGATATGCTCGCGCGCGACGGCGGACGGAATTGGGCCCTCCTGCTGCGCCAGCGCGTGGCTGGGCGCGGCCACGGGAATCAAGCGCACGTGGCCGGCGGCCAGGCGCTCGAAGACGTCGGCGTTGGCCGTCGTCCAGCCGCTCAGGCCGATGTGGCAGCTGCCATCCATCACCAGCTGGGCCACCGCGCCCATGGCTTCCATGCGCAGGCGCAGGGCAACTGTGGGGAACTGCGCCTGGAACGCTTCCAGGATGCGCACCAGCACGCAGGTGGGGAACATCACGTCGACCACCACGGACACTTCCGCTTCCAGCCCGCCGGCCAGCGCCTTGGCGCGCGCGCGCATGCTGTCCACTTTCAGGGCCACGGCGCGGGCGTCGGCCAGCAGGGCGCGGCCCGCATCGGTCAGCGTGGGCTTGCGCTTGCCGCGGTCGAGCAGCACGACATTCAGCTGCTCTTCCAGGTTGGCGATGGTGTAGCTGATCACCGATTGCGTGCGGTGCAGCTGGCGCGCGGCGTGGGCGAAACCGCCGGCGTCGATGACGGCGACAAACACGCGCAACTGGTCGAGCGAAGGCTGGCCCGGTTCTCTCATGATGGCTCCATATCTAAAAATTCGATGCTAATCATTTATATTTACACGGTTTTATCGATGGTAGACCCGAACTATGATGTGTGCAAGCGCCGCGATGCGGCATTCCATCATCCGTTTTCGAAGGAGCCTCCCATGGCCAAGGTGTTACACATCAATAGCAGCGTGCGCAACAACGGTTCCCTGTCGCGTCAATTGTCCGGCGAATTCGTCGCCACGCTGGCCGCGCAAGGCGACGCCATCGTCGAGCGCGATCTTGCCCTGGACCCCGTGCCGCACCTGACGGAAGAAGTGATGGGCGCGTTCTTCACCCCGGCCGACCAGCGCAGCGCGCAAGCGGCTGCCGCCGTGCAACTGTCCGATACCCTGGTCGATGAACTGCTGGCCGCCGACGTGCTGGTGCTGGCCGCGCCCATGTACAACTTTTCCGTGCCATCGACCCTGAAGGCGTGGATCGACCACGTGGCGCGCGCGGGCCGCACCTTCCAGTACACGGCCACCGGCCCCGTCGGCCTGGCCACGGGCAAGAAAGCCGTGATTTTCACGGCCAGCGGCGGCGTCTACAGCGAAGGCCCGGGCGCCGCGTATGACTACCTGAGCACCTACCTGCGCACGGCGCTGGGTTTCATCGGCATCACCGACATCGAGTTCGTGCAAGCCGAAGGCGTGGCGATGGGCGAGGAAGCCGTCGCCAGCGCCATCGCCAAGGGCCGCGCCTCGATCGAAGCCTTGGCTGCCTGAACTACGTCTTTTGAGGGATTGCCAGCCTGGCGGGGCTGGCATAAGCTTGCCGGCGGCACGCCCCGTGCCAGCCGGGCGAGCGGTTCGCCATGAAAGTCCCTCATGTTCCTCCTGGCAAGCCATGCCCGCCATCGCACGCCTGATTGCCTGATACCCGGCGGCACTGCCTGCCTGCGCGCATTGCTGCGCAAGAAAAATTCCACCCTCTCCGTATCCCCGCGCAGCGCCATGCGCCAGGCCTGTTGGCTTGCGATGCCTTTGGCGCGATGTCGATGGCGGCGTCGTTTTTTGCATGAAAGATGTGCATCTGCCGCAGGCAGGCGGGCGGAAAGCGGCGGAGACCACCGGCCGGCATATGTGCCAGCGTCTCACCTGCGTTCTGTACAGGGTTTCCGATTAACAATTTTTTTGCATCGTTTATACTTTTAGCGTGCATGCGCATATAAGCTGACAGCGGAGCGCCCGGGCCTTGCCCAGTCCTGCTGTCGTCCAGCCTGCAGAAGATGCAGCCATTCATTCATTTTTTCTGTGCCGCATTATAAAAATAAAGATAACGCTGCATGTTGAGCAAATGCGTGCGCATGGTTTTCCCTACCGCGTCAGTCCCTAGAGACAAGCTGTCCGGCCATGCCAATTTTTGGAGCAAACATCGTGCCGATAAAGTATGTTGAATTTTATGAGGTGAACTACACGGCGGAACCCTTGCGGGGCTGCAAGTTGTGGGGAGCCTACGTCGCCATCTATGCGCCGTCGCCCAATCCCATGCACCGCATGAATCTGGTGAAAAAACGCCGCGTCTCGGCCGACCATCAGTTTACGACGCAAGCGGATGCCGTCGCCGAAGCGGGCGAAGTGGCGGTCAAGCTGGTCGAGCGGCGCCGGCGCCGCTATGTCTTCCATCCCTGATGCCACAGCGCCCCGTCCTGCAGGGCACGCCAGGGCAGGGTCTGCACGCGGCGCGTATGCACGGCTTCCAGCATCACGTGCGTGACGGCTTCATCCGGCGTGGCCGGCGGGCATAGCTTGACGACGAGGAAGTGTTTCTCCTTGTCGGCAGGGGTGACAGCCGTCCATTTGCTGTTCAGTAATTTGTTCGGGTGCAAGTCATTACGCTTTGGAATGTTCATGGCGGGCAGTGAAATGGCGGAATGGCGATGTTGGCATTATCATGCCATATCCGCCACGCACGAGGACCATCATGAAACGCCAGCTGCACCTGCTCGTCATCGATCCGCAAAACGATTTTTGCGACTTGCCGCCTGACTATCTGCCGCCTGGCGCCGCGCCCGCGCTGGCCGTGCCCGGCGCCCACCAGGACATGCTGCGCGTGGCGGGGCTGATCCGCGACGGCGGCGCGGGCCTGACGCAGATCAGCATTACCCTCGATGCGCACCACCGCTACGACATCGCGCACCCCGCCTTCTGGCGCACGGGCGACGGCGGCAGCGTGGCGCCGTTCACGCAAATCCATGCGCGGCAGGTGCGCGACCGCCTGTTCCTGCCCGCCGCCAGCGACGCCTTGCCGCGCGCGCTGGCCTATCTCGATGCGCTGGAGCAGGCCGGGCGCTACCAGCTGATGGTGTGGCCCGTGCATTGCGAGATCGGTTCCTGGGGACAGAACATCCATGCGGCCGTGCGCGCCGCCTACAACGACTGGGAAGTGGCGAACCTGCAAGTGGCCGCCAAGCTCAGCAAGGGTTCGAATCCCTGGACCGAGCATTACTCGGCCGTCATGGCCGAAGTGCCCGATGCGCAGGATGCCGCCACCCAGCTCAACCGCGCGTTCCTCGACACCCTGCTGCCGGCGCAGCAGATCTATATCGGCGGCGAGGCGGGCAGCCATTGCGTGAAAGCCAGCACGGAACATATCGCCGACTACCTGCAGGCGCAGCAGGGACCGCAGGCGCTGGCGCGGCTGGCGCTGCTGACGGACTGCATGAGCCCCGTCACGGGCTTCGAGGCACAGCAGCGCGACTTCCTTGCCGCCATGCGCGAGCGGGGCGTGCGGCTGGCCACGGCGGCCGAGGCATTGCCTGAATTGCTGGCCAATGGGCAAGCCTGACGCTGTTTCTCTGACGGACGCTGCTGAAATCCCTGCGGTGGCGTACTATTCTGGCTTCAGGAAGTTGGAGAAAACACACATGACCCCGATAGTGCGCAGTTTGCTGGAAACCGATCTGTATAAATTTACAATGTGGCAAGCATTGCTGCACGGTCATCCGAATACCCATACCGAATACGAGTTTGTCTGCCGCAACACCACCGCGTTTCCCCTGGCCGAACTGAAAGGCGAACTGGAAGAGCAGCTCGACCACCTGTGCTCGATGTCGTTTGCCGACGACGAGCTGGCCTATCTGCGCACCCTGCGCTTCATGAAGAGCGACTTCGTCGACTTCCTGACGGTCTTCCGCTTCCAGCGCAAGTTCATCGAGGTCAGCACGGATGGCGACACCTTGCTGGTGCACGCGGCCGGGCCGCAGGTGCATGTGATGGGTTTCGAGATTTTCGTGCTGTACATCATCAATGAACTGTATTTCCGCCGTTTCGACCTGGACGCCGCCATGCGCGAAGGGCGCCACCGCCTGGGCTTGAAAGTGGCGGCCGTGAAGGAATTCGGCAAGCTGCCGCGGCGCAAGCATCCGTTCGAGTTTTCCGATTTCGGCGTGCGCCGGCGTTTCTCCGGCGCCTGGCACGACGAGGTGGTGCAGCGCCTGGCGCGCGAAGTGCCCGAGTATTTCAAGGGCACGTCGAATGTCTACCTGGCGAAAAAGCTGGGCATCGTGCCGATCGGCACCATGGCCCATGAATACATGCAATCGTTCCAGTCGTTCGGCGTGCGCCTGCGCGATTTTCAAAAAGCGGCACTGGAAGACTGGGTGCAGGAATACCGCGGCGACTTAGGGATAGCCCTGACGGACGTGGTGGGCATGGATGCCTTTTTGGCCGACTTCGACCTGTATTTCGCCAAGCTGTTCGATGGCTTGCGCCACGATTCGGGCGACCCGGTCGAGTGGGGCGAAAAGGCGCTGGCCCACTACGCGGCCCTGCGCATCGACGCCAATACCAAGCGTCTCGTGTTTTCCGATGGCCTGGACCTGGACAAGGCCTTTGCCCTCTACCAGCACTTTGCCGACCGCATCATGACGGGCTTTGGCATCGGCACCAATCTGACCAACGACGTCGGCCTGACGCCGCTTAACATCGTCATGAAACTGGTGCGCTGCAATGGCCAGTCCGTGGCGAAACTGTCCGATTCGCCCGGCAAGACCCTGTGCAAGGATGAAACCTTCCTCGCATATCTGCGGCAAGTGTTTCATCACCCCGCCGTCCAGGCACCTGTCTAAGCCGGTCTGATGAGCGCGCCAAGGCCGCGCGTGACCGGACACGCTGAACGGACGGAGCACATCACTTAATGGCCGGCAAGGCGGACGGCAATACAGTTGCGCGGTCCGCCATGTGTGCCAGGTTCGCGGCACCAGCTTTCTTAAAATCCCGCTACCACCGTGTGCATGTGCTCCACCTGCGGCGGGGCGGCGAAGAATTCGCCCACCAGGGCGCGCCATGCCTGGAAATCGTCGCTGCCGCGGAAATGCACGGTATGGTCTTCCAGGGTCGTCCAGCCCACCACCAGGCGGTAGGCATTGCCGTTTTCGATCGAATGCTCCAGGCGCATCGACTCGCAGCCGCGCGCACGCTGGAACAGGGGCACGGCTTGCGTCACGGCCGCTTCGAACGCTGCGTGCGTGGCCGGTTTGATCTGGATGTGGGCAATTTCAAAAATCATGGCAAGTTTCGCTGTGGGATGAAGGAAGCTTGATCTTGCCATAGTTTGGCGCCGCAGGGGAGGGCAGGCGCGGCACCCGACCGCCGGTCCGCCGCCGCGAATGCCGCGGCTGTTGTCCGCTCTTGTCCTCGCGGTTGTCCCGCTGTTGCCCCTAATGCCCTATTGCCCCTATTGCCGCTGTTGCCCGTTGTCGCCATGCGCCGCATGCTGGCCGCCGACCCTGCCGCCCGCCTGGCCGCCGACCTCGTTACGGGCCAAGTCACCGACCTTGCCACCGCCTTTGTCACCGTTTTTATTGCCGCCTTTATCGCCCCCGTGGCTGGCCGTGCGCTGCTCGATGTCGCTGCCGCCATGCGTTTGCAGGATGGCGTGCGCGCGCGCCCGTTCCTCGGCATGGCGCACGGCAACGACGAGACGGAACATGCCGCGCCATGCGTCCTTGCCTCGCACGGGGCCAGCCTCGTCCCCCACCGTGTCGAGTTCCACCGCGTGCGGCGGAAAACCCTGTTCCAGCAAGGCGCTGCGGGCTTGCTGCGCCTCGGCGAAATGGTCGAAGATGCGGATCAGCACAAGCGGAAGGGCGGGCGCAGACAGACTGCTGGTGGAGGTACTCATGGCCAGGCTTTCGGAAGGTGTTGTCTGAATTTGACCCGTGAGCCTTGAAATAATTCTGGCTCAGCCTCTAAATTCCTGCATTAAGGCGCAAAAGTTTGATAAATATCCAGTATGGCTGCCAAGTCGCGCTAAGATACGCCTTGCGGTGCGTCCGGCAGGCGGGGATGCGGGATCAATCTTTCATAGGAGAACCAAATGGCAGCGAAGAAAATTCTGTTTTTGACCGGCGATTTTGCAGAAGATTATGAAACGATGGTGCCATTCCAGGCCCTGCTGATGCTGGGCCATACCGTGCATGCCGTTTGCCCCGGCAAGAAAAGCGGCGAGACGATCAAGACGGCCATCCACGATTTCGAGGGCGACCAGACCTACACGGAAAAGCCGGGCCACCTGTTCACCCTGAACGCCAGCTTCGACGAGATCGATCCGGCCCATTATGACGCCGTGATGATCGCCGGCGGCCGCGCCCCCGAATACCTGCGCCTGAACGAGAAAGTCATCGCCGCCGTGCGCCATTTCGCCGACGCGGGCAAGCCTGTCGCCGCCGTCTGCCACGGCGCGCAATTGCTGGCCGCCGCCGATGTCATCCGCGGCAAGCGCATTTCCGCCTATCCCGCCTGCGCGCCGGAAGTGAAACTGGCGGGCGGCACGTATGCCGACATCGCCGTCACAGACGCCGTCACGGATGGCCAGTTCGTCACGGCGCCCGCCTGGCCCGCGCATCCGGCCTGGCTGGCGCAGTTCGTCAAGCTGCTCGGTACCGAGATCCATTTGTAACCTTTTTTGCCCGGCGAGCCGCAGTCGCGCTGGCCGGGCGCATCACTTTTCAGATTCGAGTTTTTCATGCAAGCGCCGCGCAGTCATTCTTCCCGCAAACAACTTCCCGCTTCGCGCTGGCGCCAGCGCCGCCTGGCGCAATCGTCTGGCCTGAGCGCCGCGCAGGAGCGCCAGCTGGCCACCCTGCACGAGATCTCCACCCTGCTGGCGGGGCAGCACGCCATCGATGCGCTGTGCCGGGGCTTCCTGCGCCATGTGATGCAGTTCGCGCAGGCCGAAGGCGGGACCGTGCGCATCCTCGATGCGCAGCAGGATACGGTGCACATGATCGTGCATGAAGGCATTTCTGATGCCATGGTGGAAGAGGAACACTGCATCCGCAACAACGATTGCCTGTGCGGCGCTGCCGTGGCGCAAGGCGTGATCCAGATCCGCGATTTCCGCCAGGTCGATGCGCTGCAGCGCTACCGTTGCCAGGATGAAGGCTTCATCGCCATCGCCGTCTTCCCCATCCTGGCGCGCGAGCAGGTGGTGGGCAGTTTTTCGCTGCACTTTGCGCGTCCGCAAGCCGTGCATGCGCAGCAGCAGGGCTGGCTGGAAACCCTGGGCCAGAGCCTGGGCATCGCCATCGAAAACCAGCGCCTGATCGCGCGCGAAAAGGAATTCGCCGTGGCGCGCGAACGCAGCCTGCTGGCCGAAGGCTTACATGACAGCATCGCCCAAAGCCTCAATTTCATCAGCCTGCAAGTGCAGATGCTCGACGATTCCGTGCGCCGGGGCCAGCTCGACGAGGCAGCGGAAGTGCTGCCGCTGATGCGCATGGGCGTCGAACAGAGCTACCAGGATGTGCGCGAGTTGCTGGTCAATTTCCGCACGCGCTGGCATGGCAGCGACCTGGAAAGCAAGCTGGCGGAAGTGCTGGCCAAGTTCGAGCTGCAGACGGGCGTCGTCGGCACCCTGGACATGAGCGGCAATGGCGCGCCGCTGGCGCCCGAGCAGCAGTTGCAGATCCTCTTCATCGTGCAGGAAGCGCTGTCGAATATCCGCAAGCATGCGCAGGCCGGCAACGTGGCGCTGCGGGTGGAAAACGGACGCGATTTTTCGCTGCAGGTGCGCGACGATGGCGAAGGTTTCGCCGCCAATGTGCGCGACAAGAAAACGGAATTGCAGATCGGCTTGCGTATCATGCAGGAACGGGCCGAGCGGCTCGGCGCGCAGTTTTCCATCGACAGCACGCCCGGCGGCGGCACGACGATTTCGCTGGCCTTGCCGGCGGCCCGGCGCCAGGCCGCGTAACAGACGACTCATACTTATCAAGCAGAAGATATCAATACAGTGAACGCTCCAATCAAAATCCTGCTGGTCGACGACCACACCTTGCTGCGCAGCGGCGTCAAGCTGCTGTTGCAGCGCAATCCTCTGTTCCAGGTGGTGGGCGAGGCATCGAACGGGCTCGACGGCGTGCGCCTGACGGCCGAGCTGCAGCCGGACGTGGTGCTGATGGATTTGAACATGCCCGGCGTGTCCGGCGTGGAAGCGCTGCAGCTGATTCTGCAGGACTTGCCGCAGATGGTGGTGCTGATGCTCACCGTGTCGGAAAACGCGGCCGACCTGGGTGCGGCCCTGCGCGCGGGCGCGCGTGGCTACTTGCTGAAAAATATCGAGGCCGAGCAGCTGGGCCAGGCCATCTGCCGCGCCGCCGCCGGCGAGTCCGTGATCGCCGACGCCATGACGGCCAAGCTGGTGTCGCAATTCCGCGCCGGACAGAACGCACCGCAGGCGGACTATGACAAGCTGACGCCGCGCGAACGGGAAGCCATGGCGTGCCTGGCACGGGGCCAGAGCAACAAGGAAATTGCGCGCCAGCTGGATGTGGCGGAAAGCACGGTAAAAATCCACGTGCAAAACATCCTGAAAAAGCTCAAGCTGAGCAGCCGCGTGCAGATCGCCGTGTATGCGGTCGAGCGCGAATTGGGTAAATAAGCGTACCTGCATAAGCTGCTGCGCGTCGCCATTTGCGACCTCCGATGCTCACTGTGCTCAAGCACAGTTCCGCTTCTCAGTCGCAACTCGCTGCCGCTCGCTACGGTTCCGCCAGCTACGCTAAAAATCAAAAAATGCGCAAATAGTGAACCAGGAATGCGCGATTGTTTGACCTGCATGGCGTTCCGGCCTAGACAACCTAGTTCCTTTGACGTATGGCCTTGACCGTGCCTGCGCATTACACTCTTAGTCATTCGCTAATCTAATAAGAGAGTGTCATGCATAAGGTCAACGTCGATGGCTTGCTATCGAGCCAGGCTCTGTTCCGCCATATTTCCCCTTCGCAATTAGAGCAATTGCGCCAGGATGTCGTGCGCGTTGAAGTGGAAAAAGGCAAAGTGCTGTTCCGCAAGGGCGAAGTGGCGGAAGGCGCCTACGTGGTGGTCTTCGGCCTCGTCAAGCTCAGCGTGTTTTCCATGGAAGGCACGGACAAGGTGCTGGAATTGATCCGTCCGGGCCAGAGTTTCGGCGAAGCCATGATTTTCCTCGATGAACCGTATCCCTTCTGCGCCGAGGCGCTCGAGCACTGCCTGCTGCTGCGCATCCCGCCGCATGCGCTGCTGCGCCTGCTGGATCAGTCGCCGCGCATCGCGCGCCAGATGATGAACAGCCTGTCGCACCACCTGATGGGCTTTATCCGCAACGTGGAGCGCTGCTCCGTGCAGAACGCCACCCAGCGCGTGGTCGAGTATCTGCTGCAGGCATCGGACCAGCAGCGCTCGAACGAGGTCAAGCTGGACCTGAAGAAGAGTCTGCTGGCATCGTTCCTGAACCTGGCGCCCGCCACGCTGTCGCGCGTGCTGCATCAGCTGACGGACTTGCACCTGATTAAAGTCAGCGGCTCGCTGATCCAGATCCAGCCCGATGCGCTGAAAACCTACCGCCATGGCTCCGCCACGGCGCTGTTGAACTAAGCGTTTTTCACCACGTTGCATCAGCAGGCAAGGTCAGCCGCCAGTACAGCAGGGCGAGCAAGCTGACCGCCGCGCCCAGCCCGCACACCCCATGCCAGCCCGCCAGCGCATACACGCTGGTGGCGGCAATCGCACCGAGTCCGCTGCCCACCGCATAAAACAGCATGTAGCACGCCACCAGGCGGCCGTGCGCGTCGCTGTCGTCCTTGAAGATCAGGCTCTGGTTTGTCACGTGGATGGCCTGGCCCGCCAGGTCCAGCGCGATGATGCCAACGATCAAGGGCCACAGGGCAGCACCGGCAAAACCCAGTGGCAGCCACGCCGCCAGCAACAGCAGCAAGGCTGCCCCCGTCGTCCATTGCGCGCGGCCCTGGTCCGCCAGCGCGCCCGCGCGGGCCGCGCCCAGCGCCCCGATCACGCCCACCAGGCCGAAGGCGCCGATGGCTGCGTGCGTATAGCCTTGGGCCGTGAGGGGCAGCACCAGCGCGCTCCAGAAAATATTGAACACGGCAAACATCAGCAAGGCCAGCATGCCGCGCACGCGCAAGACCTTGTCATGCCTGAGCATGTCCAGCATCGACAGCAGCAGGACGCCGTACGTCAGCTTTTTGTGCTGCGGTGCCGGGGGCGGCAGCATGCGCCACAGCAGCAATAACAGGGCGCCAGCGATGGCCGCCGAGACCCGGTACACGGCGCGCCAGTCGGCCATGTCCGCCACCACGCCGGACAGGGTGCGCGCCAGCAGCAAGCCGATCACCACGCCGCCCTGCGCCATGCCGACCACCCGTCCCCGCTCATGGCTGGCCGCGGCGCTGGCCGCATAGGCGATCAAGCCTTGCGTCATGGCCGTGCCCAGCAAACCCACCAGCAGCATGCCAGCCAGCAAGGCGGCCGTGGAACGGGCGCAGGCCAGCGCCGCCAAGGCCAGGGCCAGCATGCCCAGCTGGAACAGGGTCAGGCGGCGCCGGTTCAGCATGTCGCCGAGCGGCACCAGCAGCAGCAGGGCCAGCGCGCAGCCGATCTGCGTGGCCGTGATGACCATGCCGCTGGCCGCTTCCGTCATGCGGAATTCCTGCGCCAGGGTGGCCAGCAAGGGCTGGGCGTAATACACATTGGCCACGCTGAGGCCGGCCGCCGTGGCAAACAGCCAGACGAGGGGTAGGGGAAGTGCCGTCGTAAGAGATGAAGTGGTATCGCGCATGGGATTTGGTTGAAGTAGTTTCAAATTAAAACTAGTTGGAGTCTACGGCGAATAGTTTTAAAATGCAACCACTCAATCCTGGAGCACGACCATGGCCAAGCGCAAGAGCCTGAAAACCGACCCCTGTCCCGTGGCGCGCGCGCTCGATGCGATCGGCGAGCGCTGGTCGCTGCTGATCGTGCGCGACGCCTTCGACGGCATGCGCAGGTTCGGGGAGTTCCAGAAAAGCCTGGGCGTGGCGAAGAACATCCTGGCCGACCGCCTGCACACCCTGGTGGAAGAGGGCATTTTTTCGATTGCACCCGCCTCGGACGGCACGGCGTACCAGGAATATGTGCTCACTCCCAAGGGCCTGGGACTGTTTCCCGTCGTGGTCGGCTTGCGCCAGTGGAGCGAGGCGCAGCTGTTCGACGCGGGCGAGGCGCATTCCATCCTGCTGGAGCGCGATACGCACGCGCCCGTGCGCCGCATGGAAGTGCTGGCGCCGGACGGGCGCGTCTTGCAGGCAGGCGATACCTTGGTGCTGAAGGTCGGTCCGGCGATGGAGTCCGGGGCATGAAGCGGGTGGCCGTGCTGGGAGCCGGCATCACGGGCGTGACGACGGCCTATGCCTTGGCCAGGCGTGGCGTCGATGTCACATTGATCGAGCGCCACCGCTATGCGGCCATGGAAACGTCGTTCGCGAATGGCGGGCAATTGTCCGCTTCGCATGCGGAAGTGTGGAACCACAAGGCGACGATACTGAACGCCCTGAAATGGATGGCGCGGCGCGATGCGCCCCTGCTGCTCCATCCCATGCCCAGCTGGCACAAGCTGAGCTGGTTTGCCGAGTTTCTCGCCGCCATGCCCGACTATGAACGCAACACCATCGCCACGGCGCGCATGGCCATCGCCGCGCGCGAACACCTGTTTGCCTGGGCGCGCGATGAACATATCGACTTCGACCACCGCCGCGCCGGCATCCTGCACGTCTACCGCGACCAGACCAGCTTTGCGCGGGCGGCCGGCGTGTCGCGCCTGCTGGCGCAGGGCGGCCTGCAGCGGCGCGCCGTCACGCCACAGGAAATGCGCGCCATCGAGCCGGCCTTGCACGGCGAGTTTTACGGCGGCTACTACACGGACAGCGATTCCACGGGCGACATCCACAAATTCACCAGCGGCCTGGCGGATGCCTGCGCGCGCCTGGGCGTGGCTTGCCGCTACGGCGCGCAGGTGACGGCGCTGGCGCGCGAGCATGGCAAGGTGCGCGTCAGCATGGGCGGGGACGGCACCGTGTTTGACGCCGTCGTCATCTGCGCGGGCACGGCCAGCCGCGCCATGGCAGCAAGCCTGGGCGACCATGTGAATGTGTATCCCGTGAAAGGCTATTCCATCACCGTGCAGCTCGACGACAACGCCAGCCGCGCGGCGGCGCCGTGTGTCAGTTTGCTCGACGATGCCACCAAGCTGGTCAGCAGCCGCCTGGGCGACGACCGCCTGCGGGTGGCGGGCACGGCGGAATTCAACGGCATCAACCACGACATCCGCGCCGACCGCATCCGCCCGCTGCTGCAATGGGTGGAGCAATGTTTTCCCGGCGTGCAGACGCGCAACGTGATTCCCTGGGCCGGCCTGCGCCCCATGCTGCCCGACATGTTGCCGAAAGTGGGGCGCGGCAAGGCACCCGGCGTGTACTACAACACGGGCCATGGCCACCTGGGCTGGACCCTGGCAGCGGCGACGGCCGAGCTGGTGGCGGCGATGGTGAGTAAGGCGGTGGCTGCGCCTAGTTCTTCGGCAATAAGTCGCTGAGCGCGGCACGGCCCTTGACGGTCAAGAAAGGGCCGACCTTGCTGTACGGCAGCAGGAACTCGTTTTCGCAGCCGCTGCCGTTCGCGTCTTCCCAGAACGACACGCCTTCGGGCTTCAAGGACAGGTGGAAGCGGCCACGGCCGTCGTAATCCGTGCCCTTGCATTCGGCGTCGATGGTGACGTTCTTGAACAGGGCCTGGCGCAGGCGGTCCGGCAATTCGGCCTTGTCGTCGCCATCGCTGGCGCTGGCGCCGAACCAGTTCCACACGTCCGTTTCCTGGCCCGTTTTCACGTCCCAGGTGCGGAACCTGATGGAAATGCCGTTGGCGCCATAGCCGGCCGCCCAGCGGTAGAACTTGATCGTCACCCAGCGCGGCGACCAGTAGGTGGGCTCCGCGTACACTTCGTCTTCCGTCGTGAAACCGTTACGGCCCAGGTATTCGCGGCGCGTGGCATGGAAGTCGGCCAGGTCTTTCTTGTTCTTCGCCAGCACGGCGCGCAGCTGCGCATTGATTTTCGCGATGCCATCGCCGGGCGCCATCAGTTCCACCGTGATGGTGTCGCCCACTTGCAGGTTGCGGTACTGCTTGCCTTCGAAGGCGATGGGTTTGCTCACCTTGGTGCTGGGGAAATCTTCCAGCGCCAGGTTGTAGGCATCGCTGGCGCAGGACGGGTGCTCGCGGTCGCCTGCCGCTTCCAGCAGGGTCAAGGCCAGGGGCAGGGTCTTGCCGCTTTTCGGCTCCGTCCAGGTGCCGGCCAGCGAGCGGCCCTGCGGCGCAGTCAATGACCACGTGCCCGTCGTGTCGCCCTTGGCATCGAGTTCCTGCCACAGCACCTTGCCGTTGGGCTGGGCCAGCATGATCGGCGTCTTGTAGCGCGTGTAGTAATAACTGCCGCTGCGGTCCGCCCCTTGCGTGGGGCTGGGCTGGTTGAAGCAGGCCACGATATTGGCCTTGCCCAGGGTGCCCTGCCACACCCCTTGCACGGGCGCATCGGCGGCCATGGCGAGATGCAGGGCGGGCAGGGACAGACATACGAACAAAAAGCGGCGCATCGGGTTTTCCTGTGATTGGCGATGGCCGATTCTACATGGCCATGCCAGCGATGTGCCGCACGTCAACTTTTACGCTGGCTTTTCCTGCGCCACCACGGCCATCGCCGCGCCCAGGTAGTGCAGCATGGCACCGTCGACGAAGCTGCCTTCCATCAGGCGCGGTTCCTGCTGGTGCGCCTGGCGGAATTTCAGCTGCGTGGCCGGGTCCGTGCCCGCATAGGAGCGGAACAGCTCCAGCCACTGCCGCGCCAGCTGCAGCACGGCCGGAGCGGTGGGCGGCGTGCGCGCATCCATGGCGGCGCGCACGGCGGCGATCAGGTCCGGCCATTCGCCCGAGCGCTTGCCATAATTGGCCACCAGGTGCGCATATTCCTGCGCGTCGAGGAAGGGCCGGTACAGCGCCATGCGCGAGGCGTTGAAGGCGGCCAGGATGAATTGCATCAGCTCCCCATCGATGCTGGTCGTGTGCTGCATGGACGGCTCCCGCGCATGCATGGCGTTCAGGCGCGCGAACAGGCCCGGATGGGCGCCCGTGTCGCGCACCAGCTTGACCATCCATTCCGTGCCCAGCGCCTGCGCCCGCGCATCGTCGGGGCCGGTGCCCGTCGCCTGCAGGGCGCGCACCCTGGCAACGAGCGCCTGCCATTCCTGTTCCACGGCGCTATCTGTCAGCAGCGGTAATTGCTGCAATTCTTCGGGGGTAAAGTATTTGTCGTACATGGTCATCAACTCCATTGTGGTGAGCCACTCGGCCAGCTCCGGCTCCTGCCCCTGCGCCAGCTGCGCTTGCAGGCCGTGCAGGCGTTCGCGCAGGGTGGCGGCCTGCGCAATCTGCTGGTCCAGCATGGCGATCTGCTGCGCCACGATGGAGGCCAGGGGAAGCTCGGGGCCGGCGAGGGCGGCGGCGATATCGGCCAGCGGCAGCCCGAACCTGCGCAGCGCCATGATCCGGTGCAGCCGGTCCATGTCGCCGCGCTGGTACAGGCGGTAGCCGGCCTGCGTGCGCGCCGAGGGCGAGAGCAGGCCGATGCTGTCGTAATGGTGCAGGGTGCGGATGGTCAGGCCCGTCAGCCTGGCCAGTTCGCCGATTTTCAACAGCATGGGATGCTCCTTTCCTGGTGCGTGCCTGCAGAATCGCGCCTGACGCCGCGTCAGGGTCAAGCGCGAATGTAGCATTCTGCGGTGCTGGCCGTGAAAAAATGTCGCGAAAGAATCCGTTGACCTGCATTTTTTTGTACGGTATATTTATAAAACCGAATAACGCATTCCCGCACAAGCCGTACTGGAGCCAGCTCCGCGGCAGGGTAGGGCGGACCGGCAACATGGAAATACGGAACAACCGTTGTGCGGTGCAGCACGAAAGCCCGGTGGATACGCTCCACGGCCGGTGAGGCGCCATCAGCAGGACTGGAAAAACAATCCGCGCAGACGGATTTTTTTCACAGTTTGTTTGTACGTTAAATATAATATGCCGATGGCCAAGGCTGGCGGCAAGAGAGACAACCATGATGAAGAGTATCGTTTGCGATACGCCGGGCAGCTTGCGCATGGAGCAGCGGCCCGTGCCCATGCCAGCGGAAGGCGAAGTCCTGCTGCGCATCCGCCGCATCGGCATCTGCGGCACCGACATGCATATCTTCCGCGGCACCCAGCCTTTTCTCAGTTATCCGCGCGTCATGGGCCATGAGCTGTCCGGCCACGTGGCCAGCGCGCCGGCCGGCTCGCGCCTGGCCGAGGGCGACCAGGTGTACGTGATGCCGTACCTGTCCTGCGGCACGTGCGTCGCCTGCCGCCAGGGCAAGACCAACTGCTGCACGCGCATCGAAGTGCTGGGCGTGCACCGCGATGGCGGCATGAGCGAATACCTGGCGCTGCCCGAGCGTTTCGTCTTCAGGACGCAAGGCATTTCGCTCGACGACGCGGCCATGATCGAATTTCTCGCCATCGGCGCGCATGCCGTCACGCGCGGCGCCGTGGCGGCGGGCAAGCGCGTGCTGGTGGTGGGCGCAGGCCCCATCGGCATGGCGGTGATGCTGTTTTCCACCCTCAAGGGCGCCGACGTGACAGTGCTCGACGCGCGCGCCGACCGCCTGCGGTTCTGCCGCGAAGCGCTGGGCATCGCGCGCACGGTGGAACTGGGTGCCGACGACAAGGCGCAGCTGGCCGCCTGCACGGACGATGAATTCTTCGACGTGGTGTTTGACGCCACCGGCAATATCGGCGCCATGGAGCGGGGCCTGGAATTCGTCGCTCATGGCGGCACCTACGTGCTGGTGTCCATCGTGCGCGACCGCCTGTCGTTTTCCGACCCGGAATTCCACAAGCGCGAAACCACCTTGCTGGGCAGCCGCAACGCCACGGCGGAGGACTTCGAGGAAGTGGTGGCGGCCTTGAAGGCGGGGCTGGTGCCCACCGCGCTGCTCAATACGCACCGCACCACGCTCGACGATTTTACGCGCGTGCTGGAACACTGGATGCAGCCGTCGGCTGGCGTCATCAAGGCCATCGTCGAGGTCTGAGATGCGCTACCTTCCCCACCGCCAGCCCGCTTGCAGCCATGCCGCAGCGGCGTGCCGATTCCACGCGATATCGACTAAAATGCCAACTCATTCCACTTTCCCTTTCGCTGACATAGCGCCCGCACCCTTCCATGTCAAAACCCGCCACCGTCTTCAAGCGCAGCACCAATCTGCTACTGCAATTTCTCGCCGAGAATGTCGCCGTGGGCGAGATGCTGCCGACGGAGCAGTACCTGACGACCATCTGCCAGGGCAGCCGCACGGCGATCCGCAGCGCGATCGCGTATCTGTCGACGCGGCGCCTGATCAGCAGTCCGGCGGAACGGCGCTTGCTGCGCAAGCCGATCCCGGGCGACTACTTCGACATCGCCGAATTGCAGTCGGGCGCCGAGCGTATCCAGCAAGTGCTGATGGAGCGCGTGTACCAGCGCGACATGCCGCCCGGCGCCGAGTTTTCGGAAGCGGAACTGGCGCGCGAGGCGGGCGCCAGTACCGTCAGCGTGCGCGAATTCCTGATCGGCTTTTCGCGCTTCGGCCTGATCGAAAAGAAGCCGCGCGGCGGCTGGCGCCTGTGCGCATTCGACCGCTCGTTTGCCACGGAGCTGGCCGACATGCGGCGCATGTTCGAGATGGCGGCCGTGGAGCAGTTCGGCACCTTGCCGCCGGGCGATCCGGCCTACGCGGAACTGGCGCGCCTGATACGCCAGCACGAAAAGCTGGCGGCGAAGATCGACACGCGCCACAACGCGTTTCCGGCGCTGGACCGCGAGTTCCACACCTTCCTGATCGGACTGCTCAACAACCGCTTCGCGCAGGGCTTCTACGATATCGTCTCGTTTGTCTTCCACTACCACTACCAGTGGGACAAGGGCGAGGAAAAGGGCCGCAACAAGTACGCGGTGCAGGAGCACCTGGCGATCCTGCGGGCGCTGGCCGAGCACGACGTGCCCAAGGCGCTCGAGTGCATGCAGTCGCACCTCAATTCCTCGCGCAGCACCATGCTCGAATCGATCATCACGCGCGAAAAACTGACCCAGCCCGGCGCCTAGGCCCATTCGCCGCAGCGGCAGGCGAGGGGCGGCCATGAGCGCCGCCACGCCACCGAGCCTGCTGCTGATGTCGGCCGACGACAATTGCCTGATCGCCCGCACTGCTTTGCAACGCGGCGACAGCGTCAGCATCGACGGCGCCGCCGTGATCCTGGCGCAGGATATCCGGATCGGCCACAAGGTGGCGCGCCGCGCGCTGGCCGTGGGCGACAAGGTGCTGCGCTACGGCGCCCTGATCGGCAGCATCACGGCGCCCGTCGCCATCGGCGAGCATATCCATACGCATAATCTGGAAAGCGACTACATCCCCACGTTTACCCTGGGCCAGGACGGCCACCATTTCCTGGACAAGGACGCCACGCCATGAACGCTCCCCTGACAAATCCGCCCCTGTCGGGCTATCTGCGCGCCGACGGCCGCAAGGGCATCCGCAATATCGTGGTGGTGGCCTACATGGTCGAATGCGCGCACCACGTGGCGCGCCAGATGGTCAATGCCTTCCCCGGCCAGCCCGTGCACCTGATCGGCTTCACGGGCTGCTTCCCGAACGAGTACGCGGACCAGGTGATGCGCCGCCTGCTGACGCACCCGAACGTGGGCGCCGTGCTGCTGGTGTCGCTGGGCTGCGAAGGCTTCAACAAGTATGGCCTGAGCAGCGCCGTGGCCGACAGCGAGCGTCCCGTGCATACGGTCACCATCCAGGAAAACAGCGGCACGCGCCCCAGCGTGCGCAGCGGCGTGGAATGGATAGGCTGGGCCCTGGAGCACCTGGCAGGCCAGGTGCGCGTGCCGATGGCGCTCGACGAACTGGTGGTCGCCACCATCTGCGGCGGCTCCGACAGCACCAGCGGCATCACGGCCAATCCCGCCGTCGGCGTGGCCTTCGACACCCTGATCGCCGCCGGCAGCCCTTGCATCTTCGAAGAGACGGGGGAGCTGGTCGGCTGCGAATACCACATGCAGCGGCGTGCCGTCAGCCTGGCGCTGGGCGACGCGATCGTCGAGACGGTGGCCAAGGCCGCGCGCTACTACACCATCATGGGCCATGGCAGCTTCTCGCCGGGGAATGCGGACGGCGGACTGACCACGCAAGAGGAAAAATCCCTGGGCGCCTACGCCAAGAGCGGCTCGTCGCCCATCGTCGGCATCCTGAAACCGGGCGACCAGCCGGCCGGCGGCGGCCTGTACCTGCTCGACGTGGTGCCGGACGGCGAGCCGCGCTTCGGTTTCCCGAACGTCTCGGACAATGCGGAAATCGTCGAACTCATTTCCTGCGGCGCGCACATCACCCTGTTTACCACGGGCCGCGGTTCCGTCGTCGGTTCGGCCATCTCGCCCGTGATCAAGGTGTGCGCCAATCCGCAAACCTTCGAGCGCCTGGCAGACGACATGGATGTCAACGCCGGCAAGATCCTCACGGGCGACGCGAGCCTGGCGGAAGTGGGCGCCGAGATCGTCGACGCCGTGCTGCGCGTGGCCAACGGTGAGGCGAGCCGCTCGGAAGACCTGGGACACCAGGAGTTCGTGCTGACGTATAAACAATTTGACGCGGCGGGGCCAGGCTGTTTCCCGCTGCGCGCTGCCTGAGGTAGCCATGATGAACGTGACACAACGTCGTATCCTGCCGCGCGGCGGCCTGTCGCTCCCCTGCATCGGCATGGGCTGCGCCCCGCTGGGCGGCCTGTACCAGCCCGTCGGCGAGGCCCAGGCGCGCGCCACGCTCGATGGCGCCTGGGACGCGGGCGTGCGCTTTTTCGACACGGCGCCGTTCTACGGCTACACCCTGTCCGAGCGCCGCCTGGGCGCCGCGCTGCGCGGCCGGCCACGCGAGCAGTTCGTCGTCAGCACCAAGGCAGGCAGGCTGATGCGGCCCGACGACGGCGTGCTGCCCGGCGCCGACGGCTTTGCCGCGCCGCTGCCATTCCGCCCGCATTTCGACTATACCTACGACGGCATCCTGCGCTCGCACGACGACAGCCTGCAGCGCCTTGGGCTGGAGCGCATCGACATCCTCTTCGTGCACGACATCGGCAAGGCGACGCATGGCGACAAGGACGGCCAGTACTGGCGCCAGCTGACGCAGGGCGGCGGCTTTCGCGCGCTCGACGAACTGCGCGCCAGCGGGCAGGTGGCGGCCGTGGGCCTGGGCGTCAACGAGACAGAGGTGATCGAGCGGGCGATGGCGGAGTTCGACCTCGATTGCACCTTGCTGGCCGGCCGCTACACCCTGCTGGAGCAGGAGTCGCTGTCGCCGCTGCTGGACCTGTGCGTCGAGCGCGGCAACGCCATCGTCGTCGGCGGTCCGTTCAACTCGGGCGTGCTGGCCGGGAATGGCAAATTCAATTATGCCGATGCGCCCGCCGAGATACTGGAAATCGTCGCGCAGCTCGACGCCGTCTGCCGCAAGTTCGGCGTGCCGCTGCAGGCGGCCGCGCTGCAATTCCCGCTCGCCCATCCGGCCGTGGTGTCGTGCATCCCCGGCGGGCAGGACCTGGCGCAGCTGCGGCAAAATCTCGGCTGGTTCGCCGCGCCGCTGCCCGACGCACTGTGGCTGGCACTGCTGCGCGCGGGCCTTATCGACGAGCGCGCGCCCGTGCCGCTGCGCGCGCCATTCCTGGCGGCCACGGCATGATGCGCATCGATGCCCACCAGCATTTCTGGCAGCTGGCCACGCGCGCCGGCGCCTGGCCGCCGCCCTCGCTGGCTGCCATCCACCGCGACTTCGCGCCGCGCGACCTGGCGCCGCTGCTGGCGCGCCACGGCATCGCCGGCACGGTGCTGGTGCAGTCGCTGCCCTCCGAAGCCGATACGGCCTGGCTGCTGGCGCTGGCCGAAGGCAGCGCCTTCATCCGCGCAGTGGTGGGCTGGACCGACCTGCTGGCGCCCGATGCGCCCGCCCGGATCGCGCGCCTGGCGGCGCAGCCCAGGCTGAAAGGCTTGCGGCCCATGCTGCAGGACCTGGCCGACGAGGGCTGGATCGCCGATGCCGCGCTGGCGCCGGCGCTGGCCGCCATGGCGTCGCACGGCCTGCGCCTCGACGCGCTGGTCTTGCCGCGCCATTTGCCCGCCTTGCTGCAATGCGCGCGCGCCCATCCCGCACTGGACATCGTGATCGACCACGCGGCCAAGCCGCCCATCGCCGCTGCCGCCTTTGGCGCCTGGCGCGAAGACATGGCGCAACTGGCGGCGCTGCCGAACGTGTACTGCAAGCTGTCCGGCATGGTGACGGAAGCGACAGCGGCGTGGAACGTCGACGACCTGCGTCCCTACGTATCGCACGTGCTCGATGCGTTTGGCAGCGAGCGCGTGATCTGGGGCAGCGACTGGCCGGTGGTCGACCTGGCGGGCGGCTACGACGCCTGGCTGGCGGCCAGCGAGGCCTTGCTGGCGCACCTGCCGCTGGCCGAGCGTGAACGCATCTTCGGCTTGAACGCGCTGCATTTCTACGCACTGGAATAGGGGAGCGGCATGCAAAGAATGGGAATGGTCATCGGCATTGCGCCCGGGCGCATCGACGAATACAAGGCGCTGCACGCGGCTGTCTGGCCGCAGGTGCAGGAGCGGCTGCGCCAGGCGTACGTGCGCAATTATTCGATCTTCCTGCGCCAGCCGGAAAACCTGCTGTTCGGCTACTGGGAATATCACGGCAGCGATTTTTCCGCCGATATGGCGGCCATCGCGGACGATGCGCAAACGCGGCGCTGGTGGACTTTCTGCGCGCCGTGCCAGCTGCCGCTCGATTCGCGCGCCGAGGGCGAACACTGGGCGATGATGGAACACGTATTTCACATGGCCTAGGCCAATACAAGAGGAGACAGCATGACAGGCAGACTACAAGGGAAAACCGCACTGCTGACCGCCGCCGGCCAGGGCATCGGCCGCGCCACGGCCGAAGCGTTCGTGCGCGAGGGCGCCGCCGTGATCGCCACGGATATCAACCAGGCGCAGCTCGATGCGCTGAAGGAGCAGACGGGATGCGCCATCCGCCGGCTCGACGTGACCGACGGCGCGGCGATCACCGCGCTGGTGGGCGAGATCGGCGACGTGGACATCCTGTTCAACTGCGCGGGCTTCGTCGACGGCGGCACCATCCTCGATTGCGACGATGCGGCGTGGGAGCGCTCCTTCGAGATCAACGCCCGCTCCATGTACCGGCTGATGCGCGCCGTGCTGCCCGGCATGCTGGCCAGGGGCGGCGGTTCCATCGTCAACATGGCGTCGGTGGCGTCGAGCGTGAAGGGCGCGCCGAACCGCTTCATTTACGGCACCACCAAGGCGGCCGTGGTGGGCATGACCAAGGCGGTGGCGGCGGACTTCGTCACGCGCGGCATCCGCTGCAACGCCATCTGCCCCGGCACCATCGAGTCGCCGTCGCTGCAGGAGCGCATCGCCGCGCAGGCGGCGGCGACGGGCGCCAGCATCGCTGACGTGCAGGCCGCCTTCGTGGCGCGCCAGCCCATGGGCCGCGTGGGCCGCGCCACGGAAATCGCCGCGCTGGCCGTGTACCTGGCTTCCGATGAAGCGGCCTTCACCACCGGCATGACGCACGTCATCGACGGTGGCTGGTCCAACTGATGCCACCCGGCCTACGCTGCCGGGCGCCGTGAAGGCGCGAGCCCGAACGTTCTCGAATTTTTTGTTTGCTGTTCACTTGAAAGTTGAATGATGAAACTGATGCGTTATGGCGCCAAGGGCGCGGAAAAACCGGCACTGATCGATGCGAATGGCGCCGTGCGCGACCTGTCCGGCGTGCTGCCCGACATCACGGCCGCCACCCTGGGCAAGGATGGCCTGGCGACCCTGGCGGCCCTGCAGATCGACAGCCTGCCGCTGGTCGCCAATCCGGGCCGCATCGCGCCGCCGTGGAAGGGGCTGGGCAAGTTCATTTGCGTGGGCTTGAACTACGCCGACCATGCGGCCGAATCGGGCATGGCGGTGCCGGCCGAGCCGGTGCTGTTCATGAAGGCCAGCAGCGCCGTCATCGGCGCCAATGACGCCGTGGTGCTGCCGCGCGAGTCCGGCAAGAGCGACTGGGAAGTGGAGCTGGGCGTCGTCATCGGCACTGCCGCGCGCTATGTCAGTGAAGAAGACGCGCTGTCGCACGTGGCCGGCTATTGCGTGGTGAACGACCTGTCCGAACGCGAGTACCAGCTGGAGCGGGGCGGCCAGTGGGACAAGGGCAAGGGCTGCGACACCTTCGGCCCGATCGGGCCGTGGCTGGTCACGAGCGACGAGGTGGCGGACCCGCAAAACCTGGGCCTGTGGCTGGAAGTGAACGGCAAGCGGGTACAGGATGGCAATACCCGCACCATGGTCTTTGGCGTGGCCAATCTGGTCAGCTACATCAGCCGCTTCATGACCCTGTACCCGGGCGACATCATCAGCACGGGCACGCCGCCGGGCGTGGGCATGGGGCAGAAGCCGGCGGCCGTGTACCTGAAGCCGGGCGACCGCATGCGCCTGGGGATCAGCGGGCTCGGTGAGCAGCGGCAGACGGTGCATGCGTGGAATCCGCAACTGATCGACGGCTGACAGCGGCACCAGACTGGCGCGCCACCCGACATGCACAGACATGGGCGCGCCGGCTTATCGCAGTGGAGGAGACACGATGCATCAATCCGAAGAGATACTGGCGCTGAACAAGGTGAGCAAGCGCTTTCCCGGCGTGCTGGCGCTCGACAACGTCAGCTTCAGCCTGCGCAAGGGCGAGGCGCACGCGCTGTGCGGCGAGAACGGGGCCGGCAAGTCGACCCTGATGAAGGTGATGAGCGGCGTCTACCAGGCCGACGAGGGAGAGCTGGTCTACAAGGGCAAGGTGTGCCGCTTCACCTGCAGCGTGGAGGCCGAGGCGGCCGGCATCGCCATCATTCACCAGGAACTGAACCTGATTCCCCACCTGAGCGTGGCGGAAAACATCTTCCTGTCGCGCGAACCCGTGCGCGGCATCTTCATCGACCGCAGGAAAATGCGCGCCGACGCGCAAGCCCTGCTGGACCGCCTCAAGCTGCGCATCGATCCGCGCCAGCTGGTGAAGAACCTGTCCTGCGCGCAGCAGCAGATGGTGGAAATCGCCAAGGCGCTGTCGCTCAACACGGAAGTGCTGATCATGGACGAACCGACATCCTCGCTGACGGAAAGCGAGACGGGCCAGCTGTTCGACATCATCAATGAACTCAAGCGCAATGGCGTGAGCGTGGTCTACATCTCGCACCGGCTCGAGGAAATGCAGCACATCATCGACCGCGTGACGGTGCTGCGCGACGGGAAGTTTGTCTGCACCGAGGATTTCGCCGCCACCACGCTCGACGCCATCGTGGCCAACATGGTGGGCCGCACGCTCGACGAGAAATTCCCCGAGCGCGTGTCGCAGCCGACCGGGGACGTGCTGCTGCGCGTGACGGACCTGCATCGCAAGGATGTCTTCGGGCCGCTCAGCTTTGATTTGCGGCGCGGCGAAATCCTCGGCTTTTCCGGCCTGATGGGCGCCGGGCGCACGGAGGTGGCGCGCGCCATCTTCGGCGCCGATCCGCTCACCAGCGGCGCGATCCACCTGGGCGACGCGGCCATCAGCATCGGCAGCCCGATCGACGCCATCGGCCACGGCATCGCCTATCTGTCGGAAGACCGCAAGAGCCACGGCCTGGCGGTGCGCATGTCGGTGGCCGCCAATCTCACCCTGACGAATGTGTCGGCGCTGTCGAACCGCTTCGGCTTCATCGACTTCGCGAAAGAGGAAGCGGTGGCGAAGCAGTACATCGCGGCGCTGGGCATCAAGACGCCGAACTCCAGGCAGATCGCGCGCAACCTGTCGGGCGGCAACCAGCAAAAAATCGTCATCAGCAAATGGCTGTACCGCGAATCGAAAATCATCTTCTTCGACGAGCCCACGCGCGGCATCGACGTGGGCGCCAAGTTCGCCATCTACCAGCTGCTCGACAAGCTCGCCGCCGAAGGCATCGGCGTGGTACTGATCACCTCCGAACTGCCGGAGATCATGGGCATGACGGACAGGGTGGCCGTGTTCCACGAGGGACGCATCAGCGGCATCGTCAACACGCGTGAATCATCGCAGGAAGAAATCATGCATCTCGCCTCGGGGCGCGTCATCAGTCCCGCCCCTGGCCAGGCGGCAGTCCATTAAGAACAGAAAGCTGACAATAATGAACAAAGAACTGATCCAAAAATTCGCCGCGCTGGGCAGCCTGTCGCTGCTGCTGCTGGTCTTTTCCCTGACCAGCGACGCCTTTTTCTCCGTCAGCAACGGCATGAGCGTGGCCCTGCAGGTGACGTCGATCGCCTACCTGGGCATCGCCGCCACCTGCGTCATCATCACGGGCGGCATCGACCTCAGTTCCGGCTCCGTGCTGGCGCTGGCCGGCGTGGCCGCCGCGCTGCTGGTGAAGAGCGGCGTGCCGGTGCCGGCCGCCATGTTGGGCGGCATCGCGGTGGGCGCCATGTGCGGCGCCGTGAACGGCTTTTGCATCACGCAATTGAAGCTGCCGCCCTTCATCGCCACGCTGGGCATGATGCTGATCGCGCGCGGCCTGGCCTTGCAGGTGACGGGCGCGCGCGCCATCTCGGGCCTGGGCGAATCGTTTGGCGAACTGGGCAACGGCGTGTTGTGGCGCGTCGAGCGCGACACGGGCGGCCCGTTTCCCGAGGTGGTCTTTCCCGGCATTCCGTATCCCGTGGTGCTGATGGTGGTGATCGCGGTGGCCGTGTCCGTCATGCTCAGCCGCACCACCTTTGGCCGGCATATCTACGCCGTCGGCTCGAACGCCGAGGCGGCCCGCCTGTCCGGCGTGAAGGTCGGCCGCGTCACCCTGCTGGTGTACACCTTGTCGGGCGCCTTGTCCGGCCTGACGGGCTGCGTGCTGATGTCGCGCCTGGTGACGGCGCAGCCGAACGAAGGCGTGATGTATGAACTCGATGCGATCGCCAGCGCCGTGATCGGCGGCGCTTCGCTGATCGGCGGCATCGGCACCATTTCCGGCACCGTCATCGGCTCCTTCGTCATCGGCATCCTGCGCAATGGCCTGAACATGAACGGCGTGTCGAGCTTTATCCAGCAAATCATTATCGGACTGGTCATCCTGCTGACCGTCTGGATCGATCAGAAGCGCAACCGCGCCTGAGGCAGTGCAGTAACGCAGTCTTACCTATAAATCTATAATTAAATGAGGACGACAATGAAAACCATCAACGCCTTGAACACCATCCTGCTCGGTCTGTCGGCCGCAGCATGTGCCCTGAGCTCCAGCGCCGCCGTGGCCGCGCCGGGCGAGATCGCCGTGATCGTCAAGACGACCAATTCGAACTATTGGCAGAACGTGAAGAAGGGCGCCTCCGCCAGCGCCGCCGATGCCAAGGGCTATACCATGACGTTCCAGGGGCCGGCGTCGGAATCGGCCATCGCCGACCAGGTCAGCATGGTGGAAAACGCCGTGACGCGCAAGGTGGCCGGCATCGTGCTGGCCGCCTCGGACCCGGACGCGCTGGTGCCGGCCCTGAAAAAGGCGTGGGAAGCGAAGATCCCCGTGGTGCTGATCGATTCACTGGTGGCCGACAGCGGCAAGCGCTATTACCAGTCCTTCCTGTCGACCGACAATGAGGCGGCGGGCGAGCAAAGCGCCAAGGCGCTGATCTTGCAGGTGGGCAAGACGGGCAAGATCGCCGTGATGTCGTACGTGGCCGGCGCGGGCTCCGAAACGGGCCGGGTGGGCGGCTTCAAGCGCTACATCGAAAAGAATTCGCAGCTGCAGATCGTCGGCACGTACTACTCGCAGTCGCAGATGGCCACGGCGCTGAACCAGACCACCGACGTGCTGGCGTCGAACCCCGACCTGAAGGGCATTTTTGGCGCCAACGAGCCGACGGCCGTGGGCATGGGCCGCGCCATCGCGCAGGCGGGCAAGGCGGGCAAGGTGATCGCCGTGGGCTTTGACGGCAACGAGGACCTGAAGAACTTCGTCAAGGATGGCATCCTGTATGCGACGGCCGTGCAGGGTTCGTATTCCATGGGCGCGCTGGGCGTGAAAACCGTGGTCAGCCTGATCGAAGGCAAGAAGGTCGCGCCATTCGTCAACACGGGCGTGGTCATCGTCACCAAGGCCAACGTCGACCTGCCGGAAGCGAAGAACGTGCTGTACTGATTTTTCGGAAACTCAGATCGTCAGGCGCTGGCGCAATTCCTGCAGCAGGGTGCCCGTCTTCGGCGTCAGCTGGCGCGCCAGCGGCCATGCCAGGTACAGCGGCAGGCCTGGCGTGGACAGCTGCGGCAGCACGGCCACGATGGCGCCTGACGCCAGGTATTCTTCCACCAGCCAGGTGGCCAGCTGCGCCACGCCCAGGCCGGCCAGCACGGCGGCCGTGCGCGCCTCGGCGTCGCCCACCGTCATGCGCGGCGCGGCCACGCGGTATTCCAGCTGGCCGCCAGGTTCCCCGTCGGGGAAGACCCAGGGCATGGGCGAGCCGTCGCCGCGGCCATAGGCGATGCAGTCGTGCCGCTCCAGTTCCGCGATGGACGCGGGCGTGCCGCGCCGCGCCAGGTAGGCGGGCGCCGCGCACAGGATCAGGCGTTCCGCGCCCAGCTGCATCTGGCCCAGCGCGGCGGGCCAGTGCGATGGCGCGCCGATGCGCACGGCGATGTCGATGCGCTCCTCGAACAGGTCGACGAAGCGGTCGCTGAAGGCGACGGATGGCTGCAGCCCGGGATACTGCGCGCACAGCGCCAGCAGCGCCGGCATGACGCGCAGGCGGCCGTACGAGGCGGGCACGCCGATGCGCACCTTGCCCGCCAGTTCCGTCGCGTGTTCGGCCAGGACGTCTTCCGCATCGGCCAGTTCCTGCAGCACGCGCTTGCAGGTGGCGTAGTAGGCGCGGCCCGCTTCGCTCAGTTTCAGGCGGCGCGTGCTGCGCTCGAACAGGACCACGCCCAGCCGCTCCTCCAGCCGCGCCACGCTCTTGCTGACGGCCGAACTGCTCAGGTGCAGGCGCTCGGCGGCCCGGGTAAAGCTGCCCGCGTCCGCCGTGGCAAGAAACGGCGTGATGCCCTTCAAATGTTCCGATGAAAACATGATTGGAGAATTTTATTCATGAATGGAGTGAAATAGTATCGCGGATAAGAATTTGCGTCGCGGATATGATGGATTTTTCTTTTGGAGGCAACCCTCATGCAACAGCACGCCCTCATCATCGGCGCCAGCGGCGTCATCGGCAGCAACCTGGCCAGCCATCTGCTGGCGCAAGGCTGGCAAGTCACGGGCGTCTCGCGCGGCCGCACGCCGGTGCCGGCCGGTTGCGCCGTACTGCACCTGGATGCGACGGATGGCGCGGCCGTCGGTGCCGCCCTGGCGGGCCTCGACGCCAGCCACGTCTTCTTCACGGCCTGGGCGCGCCAGGAAAATGAACGGGACAACATCCGCGTCAACGGCGCCATGGTGGCCAACGTGCTGGCCGCGCTGGGGCCTGCCGGCCACTTGCGCCACGCGGCCCTGGTGACGGGCCTCAAGCATTACCTGGGACCCTTCGACGCGTATGGCAAGGGCAGCGTGCCCGTGACGCCGTTCCGCGAAGAGCAAGGCCGCCAGGACGTGGACAATTTCTACTATGAACAGGAAGACCGCCTGTTCGCGGCGGCCGCGCAATACGGCTTCACGTGGAGCGTGCACCGCCCGCACACCATCATCGGCTACGCGCTGGGCAATGCCATGAACATGGGCTTGACGTTGGCCGTGTACGCCAACCTGTGCAAGGCCAGCGGCCAGCCTTTCGTCTTCCCCGGTTCCTCCGCGCAGTGGCATGGCTTGTCCGACGTGACGGACGCGGGCCAGATCGCGCGCCACCTGGCATGGGCGGCGCACAGCCCCGCCGCGCGCAACGAGGACTTCAATATCGTCAACGGCGACGTGTTCCGCTGGAAGTGGCTGTGGCCGCGCCTGGCCGCGTATTTCGGCGTCGCGGCGGCGGACATGCCTGAGACGATGGCGCCGCTGGCCGGCCGCATGCAGGACGCCCCCGCGCAGTGGCGCGCCATCGCGCAGCAGCATGGGCTGGCGGAGGCTGACATCGGCCGCCTCGCCTCATGGTGGCATACGGATGCCGACCTGGGACGGCCGATGGAAGTCATGACGGGCATGGGCAAGAGCCGCAAGGCGGGCTTCCTCGACTACCAGGACACGCCCGAGGCATTTTTCAAGCTGTTCGAGCGCTTGAAGGAAGAGCGCGTGATTCCACTTTAAACCCAAAAGCAAGGACCGGGGGAGGACGGGGCGCCGAGTCCCCGGAGGCCGACCCCGGTACTTCGCCGTTGGGCTATTGAGGAGGCACCGCCAACCCATGCGCCTTGCGCTCCTGCGCCCGCTGCCATTCCAGACCCGGCCGGTCGACGCGGAATTGCAGCAGCCGGCCCTGCATCACTTCCGTCACGTAGGCCGTGCGGCCATCGGGGCCGCCGAAGGTGATGTTGCTGGGCTTGGCGCCGGGCACGCTGATCTCGCGCAGGATGCGCCCCTGCGGAGACAGCTTGACGACGCTGGCCTTGCCGTAGCGCGTCACGTACAGGTTGCCGTCGACATCCACGCGCATGCCGTCCATGCCGAAATCGTCGAACTTGATCAGCAGGCGCTTGCCCGTCAGGGTGCCGTCCGCTTCAATGTTGTAGGCCCAGATATTGCGCTGCACGCTTTCATTCACGTACAGGGTCTTGCCGTCGGGACTCACCTCGATGCCGTTGGCCGTGCCCATGGTGTCGAGCGCCAGGGTCACCGTGCCGTCCTGCGCGATGCGCCATACGCGGCCCGTGTTTTCCTTCCAGTTCGGATCGCTCGCGTACAGCACGTCGTCTGCCGTGATGGCGATGTCGTTCGGCTGCGTCATGCGCGGCTCGCGCGCGTGGATGGTCAGCGCCCGCGTGGCCGGGTCCACCAGGTAAATCGTGTGTTCCATGTAGTCGGCCAGGTACATCTGCCCGCGGCTGCCGAAGCGGATGCCATTGGCGATGCTGGTGCCGGGCAGGGTCAGCCACACTTCGCCGCTGCCGTCGGGACGCACCTTGCCGATGGTTTGCTGGCGCGCGAAGTTGACGGCATAGATATTGCCGTCCGCATCCACGGCCGGGCCTTCGATGCCCTTGGTGAAGGAATGCGGGGCCGTCAGGGTGGTGGCGAGGAACAGCGCTTCGTGCGCGGGCGGGCTGGCGCAGGCGGACAAGGTGGCCAGCGGCATGGCCAGCAGCAGGGCTTGCAGGGGCGCGCGCAGCCACGGCAGGGCGTATCGGGAGTGGGGCATCAAGTGTTCTCGGTGAGGCGATGGTGGCGTATGTTACCTGAGGCCTGGGCAGGACGGACCCCGCGGCCGTACAATCGTGCTGCCGATGCACTGGAGCCAACATGGATAACATCACTTTTCGCACCGCCACCCTGTCCGACCTGGAAGCCATCGTCAGCCTGCTGGCCGACGATGCGCTGGGCGCCCGGCGCGAAACCGTCGCCTCGCCACCGGCCGCCTGCTACGTCAGCGCCTTCCAGGCCATCGCCGCCGATGCCAACCAGCGCCTGGTGGTGGCCGCCGATGGCGAGGCCATCGTGGGCACGCTGCAATTGTCGTTTATCCCCGGCATTGCCCGCCGCGGCGCCTGGCGCGGCCAGATCGAAGCCGTGCGCATCGCCGCGTCGCATCGCGGCGCAGGCCTGGGCCAGCGCCTGTTCGAGTGTGCCATCGCGGCATGCCGCGCGCGCGGCTGCCAGCTGGTGCAGCTGACGACGGACAAGGGCCGTCCGGACGCGCACCGCTTCTATGAAAAGCTGGGCTTTGTCGCCAGCCATGAAGGCTACAAGCTGGCGCTGTAAAACGTTTCAGGCGGCCACCACCACCAGGTCGGGGAAATCGTCCTGCCAGCCCGCCCATTCGTCTTGCAGGTGGGCGTGCATGCCGGCGGGATCTTGCGCCTGCTCAAAGGTGTCCGCGCTGGCCAGCAGAAAATGGGCGAGGGCGCGCAGGGTGGCCGGGTCGGCGTGGATGGTCACGTCGGAGCAGGGCAGGGGACGTTCGGCGGCCTCGTCCTGCAGATAGCAGTGCAGCGATAAATGTGTGCTCATGGATGTCGGTTGTTGATATAGGCGCCCAGCATGGCGTGCGCGTTCAGCGCGGCGCGGGCGGCGTCCAGTTCCTCGGGAGGCAGGTACCAGAAGGTCAAGCCGGCATGCTCTTCGCAGCGGCCATACGCGTGCATCGCGTCGCGCAACGCTTGCCGGCGCCCGGGCGGCAACGCATCGAGCCTGGCTGGCGTGAAGCCATTGATGGGATATACATCGCGCAGGTGCGAACTTTGCAGCCCGCGCCGCTTGATGGCGGCCCAGTTATTTGCGGGACAAGGAATGCCAAAGGTCATCGGATGGGCCTCATCGAGCTGCCGGTAGCCGAGTGCGTAGCCGGTGCCATAGCCCTGCGTCTCAGCGTAGCAGTACACGTATTCGCAATGGTCTAGCAGGCCGGGTATGGCCCGCGCAGCGTCGAACAAGGGCGTCAGCGCAAGCTTGCTGGCGCGGATGGACAGAACCAGCTCCGAACCCGATGAATACATGGCCTGCGCGTCGCAGTTGACGGCCTCGTCAGCTTCATCGGGCGGCACGGTACGCGGCGACAGCAGTCCGATGCCGTCGGTCTCTGGCGCGAACAGCATCTTCTCGTAATTGCGCTGTGAGTACTTGACGATCTTGCCGCGCTTGTTGCCGTAGCGCTCGACGCGTTCGCCGATCAGCGCGAACCAGGCGAACAGCTGCGCGCTGGCGGCGGCGGGATCGAAGGGCGTATCGTTCTTGAATTCGCCTACCAGAAAGTGATATGGGTCCATGTGTCGCAAGGGTGAACGGGCAGCGCGCATGATGCCATGTACGTGGCCGCGCTGCCAGCTGCACGATTGGACGGCGCAATGGCCGGGTTGAAGCGTATGATGGATATGCAGATGTGCCTGGCATAAGGCGCTGCGCCCGGCACGCACGTCTGACAGGATTTTTTTCGTGGTTTTGGCAGCAATTTGATAGCAACTACAGCGAGGAGACATCATGGACAAGCCCGAATTCATCTTGGCCGCCAAGGCCATGGAAACCCTGGAGATGTATCAGACGTTTTACGGCAACTCCAGCGAATACCAGGCGCACCAGCAGGAAGTGCTGAAACTGCTGCGCCACAAGGGCGCCTCCCTGCTGGTATCCGAGCATGGCCCGGCCAAGTTCTTGCTGGCGTTTGCCGATGCGCTGGAGGTGGCGGGCTTGCCGGGGGAGTATGTGCCATTGAGCAAGCGGTAGGGGCGGGCCGTCGCTATCGCGCCGGGTTTCAGAGACCTGGCGCTGTAGTGGCGCCAGGCCGCATCGGCTTTCCATTTCCTCTTCATCGCTTGCCTTCGTCTGCCGAAAATCACGGATGCTTTTTGAGATAAACAAGCAGCCTGTTGACCGATCTCCGAGCATGGGAACGCGCTGAATCGCCACCAGTAGCTCAAGACCGCGATGCTCAGCGCGGGAATTTATACCGTATCAGCAGCGAAGGTCCCTTGCCGCCGGGTGGCGTCAGCAGTATCTCGTCGCCGGGCCGCATCTCCTCGTACATCACCGTGCAACAGGTCGGCATCGAGTGGCCGCGCGCGGGATAAACGCCAACGTCGGTGTGCAGGGTTGCCGCGCGTACGTCCACGCTAGGCTTGCCGGCCTTGCCTTCGTCTTGCAGCAGCTTGCGCAGTGCGGTGACGAAGTCCCCTTTGCTGAGTCTGGCAGGTGCCTGGGTGGCTTGCGGGCGAGCGCTTGCGTCATTTTTCATGGTGGTTTCCTTCAGTGAATATTTGGCCGCCACTATAGCATTGGGGGAGGGTCAGGTCTGCCAATCGGACACGGCCTGAACTAAGGGGAGGGTCAGGTCTGCCATTTGGACACGGCCTGAACGGTTGGTGTTGTCGTTTCGAGAATTCGCCTGCGGCGTAAAACCTGGTCAGAGGAATCGGAGAGGGTTGCGCTTGCAAGCGCAACCCGGTTTTGCGGCGCCGAGCTGCGCTCGCCGAAGGCCCCGCAAAACCCCCGCGCCCGTGCCGGACGCGGATTCGACGCCCGCGTTTTGCATGCATGGAATAAATAAAAAGGGCCTCCCCGCCAAAACGGGGAAGCCCTTTTTATTTATTCAGTGGTGGAGACGGCGGGAATCGAACCCACCATATACATAGAGTTGCTCGGTAACTTGAAGGGATCGCTGTCAAAATACAGGCAATCAAAGCCTTTGGGTGACGACAGTAGTTGTGTGCACTATCAAACCCTTCACCGGTAATGTACATAGACACATCGGGACCTAAACTATAGCGAGAAGCAATCGGCTGCAGATTCGCAATCCTTCAGACGCATAACTGTTCTGGCTTTATATACGCTTGAGGGGGGGGGGAGCTCTCCGCTTTTTACGGGGAAAGCCCAGATTGCTCGTCCACTAAAGCTGATCATACCTGACTTGAGTTTATTTTTTTACAAGCTCTCGTATTTTCAATATTAATTTATCAATATCGGTTGCCGGGTTTATTGCGCCTGTTGCTGTTCCATGTGCTCGCAGGGCCTCAGCGTTGGTTAGCGCATCGGTAAGTTGGTCTTTCAACTTGGCATAAACCCCTTTGTGCCCCTTGCCGTACTTCGCAAACCCTGGAGAACGTTTTAGGGCTGAAACAACTTGGTCACCAACTGACTTTTTGCCTATGGGATGAAATGGCTGGTCAGAATAGCCAAAATGCAGTAACAACCATACTTCAAAGCAAGGTGTCGAGGTAATCGCTACAAAGGGTTTTCCGCTAGCCGCCAAATCCTTAGTACGTTTCACTGCGGCGTCGAAAGTGGTGTGCCGATCTCGGTCGAACACGCAATAAACTTGGTCAAAAGCATCACCGCTCAATTTATCTTCATCGTACAGTGATAGTGCATGCGCCACCACGCGATCAGGTGATACGCCATCATTGGGGGCAATACGAACCATCTGCGGGCGGATACCCAAGTCATCCAATAACTCTTGTAAATAAAAAGGCTCTGTCTTCGTTCCTTCGCAGACGATCAAATACCGTTTGTTTTGTACACGTTCGCGTTTTTTACGTTGCAGTTCTTCACTGGCTCGAGCCTTACGCTTGTGAAATAGATCTTCAGACCCCATAGAAGTCCAAATCTTTCAAAAATGGAATACCACCGTAGCGCCCGTTCAAATAGCCGCGCTCTAGGGCTTCATTGTCTCGCGGACTGAAGTCGGACAGGGGATACAACTGGGTGGAACTCTTGTCGTCTTTTTCCATAAACCATACTTGGTCGCGCCGTAGCAGTTTTTGGCTGAGTAGCGTGGTGTCGTGCGTTGTAAAAATAAGTTGCGCCTTCGTGCCAGCTTGATGCAGCCGCTTAACTAAGTGGTGCACCAGCAAGGGGTGCAGGCTGGAATCTAATTCATCGATAACCAAAACTCGTTCATTTGCAAGTAAGTCTAACCAGAGACCAGCAAAGGCGAACAGCGCGCGGGTGCCGTCAGACTCTTCTGATTCTTCAAATTCCACGGTCTCAAGAGTGTTCACATCCTTGTGGACAAAGCGTGGCCTAACCATCTTTTTGCCTGTCAAATCTTTTAGAAGTTCATCCCGAACAGCGGGAGGAATATTTTTAGGAATATGTTCAACAGAGAAGGACGATTCCTCAAGTCGGATGTCGGAGATTGATAAATCGGCAGAATTCATAAACGCAACAATACGCTTTCTCTCTGCATCATCGGCACAACGTCGCAAGGTAGAGCTGGCATTAAATCCTTTGACGGAATCATATACTCGCAAACGTACTTTAAACCAGTCAAACGCAGGCTTGAGCTGTTCGTTGTTTAGCTGAATTGCGGTAGAAAAGAAAAGTGCATTCGGCCGCGTTTGGGTAGCCCAGGTCTGCCGTTGTCGTCCGCCAAGGAACGACGTACTAAATTTGTAGGCGTATTTTTCAGTCTGTGCATCAAACACCCGGTGAAACCATTTTTGTGCGCGACCCAACGGATACGCGATAAGCCACTCTTCCGTAAAGCGCCCATGGTTGCAAGTGAAGCCGTACTCGTAGCGAATTCCTTGTTCCACAAAGATAATTTCAAATTCGCTATCCGCCACTCGTGAAGCAGCCGTCAACTTGAACGGAACAACTTCAATTTCGTCCCCAGCTTGGCTTTCTTTCTGAGATGTAAGCACTTGTGCTTCCACAAATTGCATTGCTTGAATCAACGTGCTTTTTCCTGAGGCGTTGGGGCCATACAAGACTGCGGAGCGAAGCAAGCGCGGCATGTTTCCATCCTCGCTGGGGATGAAGGTGTTGAGCGAATCCAGCTCTTTAAAATAGGGGGACGCGGCCATCGTGAGCGTCTGGCGTTCGCGGATGGATCGGTAGTTGGTAACACTAAATTCGATAAGCATGGAGATATACTACACCTTAACGGGGTATTTTGCGTAGGAAGTGCAAAAAACAGGGTTTATTTTGATTTTTTTGGGGCGCGCGCTGTGTTTCGAGAAATGTCAGTGTAACGAGCTTGGTGTGTCGCCTAAAGTGCTTATCCCTCATGATCCTGCCCTTAGATCTCCGAAAGCTGTCGGCGCTGCCTGCATGGCTTATAGCATTTCCGATGTTGTGGATCAGCCCATCCAGATGGCAGGCATTGTGTCGTTTTAGTGTATCCGGGGTGCCTTGCTCGTCAAATGCCGAAGACACTCTCTGCTTTTGAGCCTGCAGCCTGGTCTGCATCTGGCATCCACCGTCCGTACACCCGGGCAATCATCGTCCAGTCAGCATGCCCCATCTGTTTTGCCACCCACATAGGGTGTTCACCGGCCGATAGCATCATGCTGGCATAGGTGTGCCGTGTCTGATAAGGATTACGATACCGCACGCCAGCGTTTTGCAGGATGCCGGTCCATAAAGTCTTGCGGATCGGCTGGTCCCCTTCCCAGCGCCGCTCCAGGCGAGGATTTTGAAAAACTTCCTCGCCCTTTGCCCACGTGAATGCCTTTTGCTCCTGCAGCGCATGCATGGCGCGCTCCAGCAGCTTTACTTCTCGGCGACCGGCGTTTGTTTTTGTGCTCTCCGCTGCTTTCGAGTGCTGGGTGAGGGCGCGCGTCACCATCACGACGCCGCGCACGAAGTCCACGTCGGCCCAATCCAGGGCCACCAGTTCGGACGTGCGCAGACCGGTCCAGAAGGCAAACTGCAGCAGGTTGCGCCCCTGGCCTGTTGCTTGCGTGAGAATCGCCGCCTGCTCTTCTTTCGTGAACGGGTCGATATCGTCCTTCGACTGCGGCGCCTCGACCTTGGAATAGCACCAGCGCGCCAGCGGATTGACTTCGATCAGCTCGTCCTCTATCGCGTCGTCCAGCGCCTTGCGCAGCACGCTCTGGATGTTGGCCATGGTTTTGTTGGTTGCGCTCATGGGCTCCAGCTTCGCCCGCACGTCTTTCTTGCGCAGCGCCGACAGCATGATGGCGCCGAACCAAGGGATCAACTGGCCAACGACGATCTTTCGATAGCCGTTGTACGTGCTGGCCTTGAGGTGCTTTTTCTGCCTGTCTAGCCACTTATCCAGAAACGCCTCGATGGTCTGCACGTCGCCGACTTGGTCGGCAAACTTGGCGGCATTGGACGATTGCGGGAAGGTGGCCGTATAGTCAAAGCTATTGGTGGCGATCGCATGCAGGATCGCCGCCCGGTGGTTCTCGGCCCGTTTCAGATTAGCGGAGGTGGGCTTGAGCGCGATCCTTTCCCTGCACCTGGTGCCGCGATACATGAAGGTGATTTCGATGCTGCTTTCCGATGCAGCTTTAACACCTCGCCCGTCTCTACCCATGTTTCATATCCTTTTACGTCAATTAAAATTCGATTGTCTGGTGCCTTGATCCAGACGGCGTCTTTCGGCCAGATCCCGTCCCTGATCTTTGTTCTGATCGCGTCAGGCGTATAGCCGGATTCGCTGGAGAACTTTGGTATGGTCATATAGCGAAGCATTTTTTCTTACCTCCGCTCAGCACCTTGATGGCTTTGATGTTGGTCAAGCTGATTCTTCATGAATTCCATTTTTCTGTGAGCCTCATCGCGCTGATCCCTCCCTTGTAAGCGCCCCGCTTCACGTTGCTGCGCCCCCCAGGTGGTGAGGTGGGAAATGATGGCCTGGCGTGTCTGCTCTACTGCTTTGGCTTCAATATTGCTATATGGATCGGCACATGCAGCGCGAAACCAAGTCAGCAGTTCCTGGAACGCTGGCGTGTCAACGCTTTCATCAGCTTTGGCCGCGTTGAAGGCGGCTAAGGTTTGCAGGGCTATGAGCTGGTGTTGTTCCTTAAGACCTGCCAGTACTGAAGCGAAATTGCGAAATGCCATGGCGCCGTCCAATGGGGTATCGCCGTTGCCGAACTCTCTTGCTAATTGAAACGCACTGTCCATCACGTATTCGTGCCGTGCAGCTAGAAATGCAAGTTCACCTGCTGCAGCTTGGATTGCCACCATTGCAAACGCTTCGGCCTCGGTGTACTGGCAAACTTCCACGCCTGGCTTGCGGAAGTCGCGCAGCCGGCAGAATTCTTTGTATTGGTCCATGTAGGTACTTTGTGATTTAGTCGATTGGTTGAAGTGGCCGCATAGCCACCTGGTGCGTTGTTCTGTATGCATGCTGACCAGATCACGGAAGAAGAGCGCAAGCGGTTCGCTCGTCATAGCTGGCACGCCAGGGCAACCGATGCTTTCGTGACCGCCTCGATGGCGCCCAGCGGCACGGCGCGGAACATGCCCGCCCACTGGTGATTCAGCTCCACCCAAGCATGCAGCTCGCCATTGCCCACGTCGCGGCGCAGGTCGTTGACGGTGCCGGCCTGGTAGCCTTCATCGGTATCGAATGTCACGCGGTCACCCATGGCGATTTGCCGCGGCGAATTGGTCGGGGTGTTCAGCATTGCGGTGCTCCTTTCAGTTTGGCGGTAACGCCGCACACGCCGTAGCGGTCGATGGCGGCGTCGATCACGTCGCCGCTGGATGCGGCAACCTCAAAAAATTCAAAGCGTTCGGTTTGCGTGCGAACGATCACGGCATAGGTGCTCATGTGCCATTTCCTTCATGGGGGGGGTGTCGGGAACGATCAGCCGGGGCCAGGGGCAGGCGTTGACGGCCGCCCAGGCGGCAATCAGCGCTGTTTTTGCCTCGTCCGACAAATTAGGGACGGGCGCCGCCGGCGGCATGGCCGGGGCAGGACGGTCGGGGTGCGTACAGTTATTTACACGAGTCCGAGGAACGGCAACCCCAACAGCCACCCCGCGCCCGCCTGTGGCCTGTACGGGCGTCCAGGTATGGCGCACGGACTTGAAGACCACGCCGACAAGCTCGCTGCAGCGCACGCCGTAGGGCGTGGTGCGCAGCGTTTCGCCGTAGCGGCCGATGACAGTTTTTTCGTCCTTGGCCAGCGTGACGACCAGTTCCTTGCGCGGCACCAGGGCGCCGCCCTGGGCGCGCAGATATTCGGCCCAGCAGGCACGCTTTTCGCCGTCGATCTTTTGCACGGCGTCCCAGGCGCGGCGCATGGCGGCCGGGGCTTCGTTGAGCATGCTTTCCTCGATGCGGCGCAGTTCGCGCCACACGGTGACGGGCGCGCCGCCCCACTGCTGGAATTGGCGGATGCCCCAGCACGCGGCCCAGGACTCGACGCGCGCCGATGGCGTCAGCTCGACATCGCCTTCGGTGTCGGCCGTGACGACATAGCCTTCTTTCGTCTTGTGCTCGGCCACGCCGTCGATGTTCTTGGCCACATATTTGGCGATGTAGCCGGCGGCGCTGCCCTTGGCCCAGTCGATGCGCTTCACGTCCAGGCGGCGCGCGAAGGCGCCTGGTTCGCCACGGTCCACGCGCCAGGCGTAGCGCTTCATGATACGGATGGCGCGGCCGGCCACGTCCTGCAGGTGGGCCGTCTTGTATTTCGCGGTGGGGCGCACGAACAGCAACAGATGCCAGTGCGGGCAGCCATCGTGATGCGGCTCGGCGATGCGAAAGCCGTACAGGCCAATACCCCGGCGCGCCAGCGCGGAGCGGCACAGCGACGTCATCTTGCCCAGGTAGGCATTGGCCTCGCGCGGCGTGGAGCCGTCGAATTTGTCGTTGGGCTTGCCGCTGTGCTGCATGGCGTGAAAGCGCGATGGGCACGTCCAGGTGATGAAAATACCCTGGTCGCCGCATTCGCGGGCGATCTGTTCAAAGCCGTTGATGCGCAACATCAGTTCGCCGCGCCGGATGGCTTTATTCGCCGTCGTTTTCTCGGCCAGCTCGGCGATGCTGAATTGCTGGCCGTTTTCGTTTTGTACCAGGGTGGCCGCCAGCGCCGCCGCGTTGCGGCGGTTTTGCGCCAGGCGTGACAGCACGGCGTCATTGCTGGCGTAGGGCTCGCCGCGATAGTTCACGTAACCCAGGCGGATATTGCCGGCCTCGAAGGCGCGTTTGACGCGCTTGCGCAACTGGCGGCGCCACCAGCGTGCGTCCACCAAGCGGGCGATGGTGTCGGCTTGATCGTCGAATTCCGGCAGTTCGATGCCATATGAGGTGCATTCGTCTTCCATGATCTGCAAGGCGTGCGTGTCGGACACGGCCATCCACAGCATTTTGGCGACGCCGGCCGCCGCGCGCTCGGCGGTGGCCACGATGTCGGCGTCGCTTTGCGACAGGTCGACGCCGGCCGGCACGTACAGGTCAGCGAATTCGCGCACAAAGCCGGTGGCGACGGACTCATAGACTTTGTACCAGGACGACCAAGCCATCTTGGCCAGGGCGGCCGTGATGACACGGTTGCGCCATTTGTAGGGGATGCGGGCCAGCTCGGGCGCGAACTGGGCGGATCGCAAAAAAGCTTCGTGACGCTGCGGGGCAGGCAGCAGAATTTGTTTAGATTGCATTCAACAGTCTTTCGTACACACGGATAGCGGCAGAGGTGGCGGCGCGTAGCTCGATGCGCTCTTCCTCGGTAAATGAATGGATGGGCGATTCCCAGCGGTCGGCGTCCATGCCGGCGGCGATCAACACGGAACGGCGCGCGCCACGCGGCGACAATCCCCAGGCCTGGGCGATAAAGCGTGCCTCGCTGGCTCGCCGCTGCTCGATGGCGCGCAAGCTGGCCCGCTCGGCAAGGCTGGCTTTCGCCGCCGCGATAGCAGCCAGCGCCTCCGGTGCCCCTGGGGGCGTCGGCACGTCTCTGTCACGGGCGGCGAGGATGGCTGCCGCTGGCAGGAACGACAGGTGATTGTCGATAAGGGACGCGGGCATCGATCAGTCCTTGATAGCGCCGATGGCCCGTAGCACGTCAGGGGTAACGACGATCAGGAGTGACAGCAACCAGATGCCGCAGGTTTTGAATAAGCGCAGCATTACCACTCTCCCGCCATGCCGCCGATGCATGCGATTCTTTCTTCCGCAAGCAATCCCAAGGCAATCACGCCATAGAACAGCCCAGCGGCACGGCATGCTTCACGCTCGGAAAATATTTCCCTTATTCCCTCGCCTAAAATGAGGCTGGTAGGGCGCATCAGCGATTGGTAGTAAGCGGATGGGCCCACGCCATAACCTTCATGAATGGTCAGACTGCGCATTGCGGCTTACCCTTTAAAGCAATCATCATGCCGATTCGAGCCTGCCGCGCGATCTCTGGATGAACCATGGCCGCATGCTGTCCGCCCGGACAGCAGTCGAGCGCCGGCGGCAACACATCCCCAACGTGGCCACATTCGAGGCAATAGCGAACAGTATTGATTGCGCCTCTCAAACTGATGATTGCAGCATCCGCGATGGAAATTTCGCGTTGAACCCAAGCAACCGAAGCATGGTTTGACTCAAGACAATGCTGTAAAAGCTTTTTGTCGTTCGTGCGCTGACGGCCCAGCGCGCACAATGCCGCCAGTACAGACTCATGCGATAAGGTGACGGTTTGGAGCATTTGAAGACTGTTTGTCATCGAATTTCCTTATTTCAGGTTGAACAAATCCCGCACGCTCAAAAGGGAGCGCAGCAGGGCATAGCAAAAGAGGGGGAGTTACGGCGGCCGGGCTACGGCGGCGCGAGGGTTGGGATAGTCATCAGCAGCCCGCAGTCAAGTCCAAGGCCAACTGACTGGTCGCTGCCGTGCGCGCGTGCTGAGACATCGGGATGCGGATATCCGGCTTGGGCATGGCGGACAGCGAGAGGGTGCGCAGCACTTCCAGGCCTGCCACGAAGGAGTGCCCGCAGTCGGGGTTCTGGCACATGTAGGTAATTTCCTTGAACATGGCGGACATCGTGCGGCTCTTGACGGCGCGGACGGTGTATTCGCAATGCGGGCACGGCAGGCCGATGACTCTCATTTCAGCTTTCTTTCCACTTGGTATAGGGCACGACCGCGACCTGTCATGTTTTTTGCCTGCTTGCGTAAGCGCGACTTGACTAGCCATTCGGCCGCCTGATCGATACTTGCCAGCCCGTGGCGCTGGCGCACAATTTCCAACAGCGCGCGCTCGTCGTCATTGAGATTAATTTGGTGATCTGGCATGTGGGTAGCTTTGCAGTTGCTCAAAAGTTACTATTCAGTGCCTCGGATTAAGCACTGCGAAGCTGTACGCTGTCGATATTGGCTTCATCAGCGGCAATAACTGCCAAGGCTTCACGCATGACGATCTGGCGCACCAACACTGCAAGCGCTTCGCCTTGGTAGTCGGCGAGAGAGGAAACGAGCTGGTGCTCGTAATCGTCCAAGCGCAGCATGACGCGGTGGCTGCGGATACGTTTTGCATCGGGGTACATGGGCCTGCTCCTGTGCAGTTAAGCGTGATGGACAACGGACAATTGGACGAGTTCGGCCTCATAAGATTGCAGGCCTCGCAGCAACATCAGGCGCATGAACGACGCCCGCGAACGGGAGTCTTGCTGTGCAAACTTTTCTACGCGCTCAATTTCAGGCGGGAGCAAGCGGATAGGAATTGGCTGCGAAAGTGAGTTCTTTGGCTGCCGCGTAACTGGGGCGATAGTTGTCATAAGGTATGATTTGTATACGTCACATGGTAATGACGTAAATATAGTGCGAAAAACCGCACTTGTAAAGTAAAAGGTGAGAAATTGCGTGAAATTATTGGTGTGCGTCTTAAGGCGGAGCGTGAACGACTCGGCTATAACCAGGCGGATTTTGCGGCAGTAGGTGGGGCTTCAAAGCGTACCCAGATCGATTGGGAGCAAGGGAAGCAAGTACCAAACGCGGAGTTTCTAGCTGCCGTTGCGGCAATTGGGGTTGATGTGCTCTATGTTGTTACGGGCCAATTCACGCCTGGGAACTTGAGCGCGGACGAGAGCGAAGTTGTTGCTGGATATCGCAAGATGGATATTCGTGGAAAAGCTGGCGTGCTTGGCTTAATCGGCGGAATGAACCAGCCGCAAAACCTTGTTCAGCCGGTGCACCATGGCGATATTGGACAAAATATCTACGGCAATATCACTGGGCCAAATACAGTAAAAATGCCCAATAAGAGTAAAAAGAAACCCATTTGATGGGGTGTGTCCCTCACCAATAGTCTGTGAGAGAGGGGCTTCATTTTGCGAAAAATGTTGTTAAATTGAGATTATAAGTTGCAAAGATGTGGATTTCGTAATGGATAGACCAGAATTTAGCGGCGATGTTGGGCAGAATGTATTTGGAAATATTGTTGAGGCTCCCCGGCTGAACAATGTAGTTACACTGCACTTGGGGACAGAAAAAATTGACGTTGAATTAATTACCGATTTCCAACGACGTCGTATCAATGCACTGGTGAAAGACCTGTCCGCACTTACGGGCGACCATCCCTTGGACGTGTATAGGATCATCATTACAGATTTCGGTTTAAAGAAGATCAAAGAGCTACCACTTGAGCGGTACTCGGAAGTAAAAAATCTACTGGAGACCTGGATCAAAGATGCCAAGTCTGCCGATATTCCGGCAGACCAAGGCGAACCACCATCAGAAATTCCTGCGTTACCGCGACCTGTAGTGGGAGGCAATGCTGACAATGTCTGCCCTGTATGTGAGGAGCGGGCCGCTAACATCGGCAAACTTCAACGAACTGCAAGGGTACGATTGATTTTGCTTAGCATGGCTTTAGCTGCGTGCGGCTGGCTACTATACAAGTCTCCTGTAAGCGGGGAGTCAAGCACTTCTTCCTTAGATAGTAAGTGCTACATTGCCGGAAAATCCTACTCGATAGGGCACATTGAAAAATCTAGGGGAAGCGTCCCCGTTGAGTGCGTCGGCGCGACTGGCGATATGCCAGCATTGTGGCTTCCCGCTAATCGAGGGCATTAACGACGGCAGATGCATTGTTTACGGCGCAGCACTTCCTGATAGTTGAAATGCGTGAGCTGTGTGCTTAGCGCGGTTGCAATGGTTTCCGGATCAGCAGCCGCCAAAATTTTATGCCATATTTCTTTGGAGCGTACTTGGTCAGATATTCCCAGTATCTGCCTATGGATATGGTTCCGAATGTCTTTTTCCTGACGCTCTATTTCTTCTAAATTTTTGTTGAACATGACACTCTCCAATATTGATGCTTTTGATGTATTAACTGGCCAAATTTTTGCCAAATTGTACGAAAATTTCCCGAAACCAATCTTCCTGGACGCGAGAAAATTTGTAGAAGGTGGCGAAGCTGCCTGCTTTAATTCTGACAGTTTCACAGGTGCCGAAGTGACTCCTCCGGCAGAGGCATTTATCAACACCGCCACATGGTTGGTGCAAGAGGGATACATTTCCGTACGCCCCAATAGCAGGACAGCCACAGGCTTCGCGGATGCGGTACTTTCCGAAAAAGGTTTGACTGCCCTCAAAGCTGTCCCCGATAGTCTGGTGAGCCGCGCTACCTTGGGCGAGAGATTGGTGCAATCAGTGAAGGCCGGAACTATGGAGACACTCAAAGGTGTAACTAATGAAGTATTGAGCGTCCTGATAAAGTCCGTGACCCTCCCGTAGTTCGTCACACCTGCGCTTTGGAAGTGGTTTCCGCCTGCTTCCATGGCTCCTCGCTGTTCTCCCGAATGATTTCGCGTACCTCCTTGATGTGCTCCCACGCCAGTTTTGCCGCTCGCTTGGCACCGCTCTTGCTCTTGTAAAGGTGCTCCAAGGTCTTGAGCGTGCCTGCGGCGCCAGCCTGTTCCTGCCCTGCCTTTTTCCTCTTCGCCGCCACGTCCTTCCACTTGGCCACCACGCCCGTGATGCCTTGGTCCGGGTCTTTCTCGTCTTCGCGCTCAGCCTCGACCGCTTCCGTCTTCGTTTCAAACTCCACCCGCGTAGTAAAGCCGTTGCCGCCCAGGTTGTGCGTGACTTTGACCGATAGCCAGTCGGTGGCGTCGATCTCGGGTTTGAAGCCTTTCACCGTTACGGGCGATTGCGGGAACACGGCCGGATTGCCCAGGGCCAAGCTCATTTCAAAGGTGGCCAGGCCGCGCAGGATGCGCTGCCATTCGGCCACGGCCGCCGCGCGCGCGTCCGTCTCGTTGGCGAAGGTGGTGCGCAGGCGCTTGCTGTTGCCGGGTACGCCGGCCACGACGCTGCGGCGGCGCGCGTAGCGCTCGTCGTGCCAGAAGGCACGCACGCCCGTGTAGGCGTCGCTTTCGGCGCTGTGGTAGCGGTGGCCGTCGCCCAGGGCGCGCGTGATGGGAATGACGGGCAGCGCCTTGCCGCTGGCGGTGCGGCTCTGGTTGATGGGGATGAATAGCAGGGTGTCATTCTTGACGGTGGCCACCGCGTCGTATTTCCTGCCCAGCCGGCGCAGGAAGGCCGCATCGCTTTCGTGGGTCTGGTCGATGTGCTCGACGGCAGTATCACGCAGGCGCGCCGAGACGCCCGACGCCAGCTCGTTGCGAAAGGCAATCGCCTCGATGATGGCGCCCAGGGTGGTCTTGTGAAAGCTGTGTTCCTGCTGCTGCTTAAACGTGTCGATCAGGTTGGCCGACCTGGCGCGCAGGGTGATGGTGTCGGGCGCACCGCTGTGCTCCACCTCGTCGACGGTGAACTTGCCCATATCCACCAGGCCGGATGATTGCCAGCCCAGCGCCAGGGCGATCTGCGCGCCGCGCGGCTGCAGGGCCAGCTTGCCGTCGCTGTCGTCCAGGGAAATGTCGAGCTGGTCGCTCTCGTCGCCACGGCACAGGGTCAAGGTCAGATTAATCAGCCGCGGCGAGACGATGGCCGTCAAATCCTTGTCTTC
>NZ_CDXDQE010000016.1:0-153114 GCF_978021625.1 Janthinobacterium foliorum
GCGAAGAAGGAAGAGTATGAAGCATTTCGCTAAATCCGTCAACACCTTCTTTTCTGCTACATCACCGTTTCCGGTGATCCTCAAGTGCCGCATTTGACTGCGTCTCATTGGGGAGGCGAACTATAGCAAAGCCGTCCGCACCCCGCAAGGGCTATTTTGCGGCTGGGCAAATATTGCTGTGTGATATCGTAGCGACGACCATACCCAGCTTCATCTACATAGATCCCCATGCCTATCCCACACATCGTACCCACCGCCAATCTCGCCCTGGCCGGCGCACTCGAACACGCCATCAACAGCAAAACCAAGCCATTGGGCAGCCTCGGCATGCTGGAAACCCTGGCCTGCCAGATTGGCCTGATTCAGCAAAGCACGCAACTGGCCTTGCACCAGCCAGCCATCATCGTTTTCGCCGCCGACCATGGCGTCGTCGCAGAAGGCATTTCCGCCTATCCGCAAAGCGTGACCTGGCAAATGGTGGAGAACTTCCTCGGCAACGGCGCCGCCATCAATGTCTTCGCCCGCCAGGCCGATTGCGCCCTCTATATAGTAGACGCCGGCGTGAACCACGACTTCGGCCAGCGCGACGGCTTACTCAACCGCAAGCAAGGCCCTGGCACGCGCAATTTCGCCAAGGAACCGGCCATGAGCGAGGCGCAATGCCTGGCAGCCATGCAGGCGGGCATGGACCTGGTCGCCACACTGGAAGGCAATGTACTGGGCTTTGGCGAAATGGGAATCGGCAACACGACGGCCGCCGCCGCACTGATGCACAAGCTGACCGGCACGCCCGTCGCCGATTGCGTGGGCGCCGGCACTGGCCTGTCGAAGGAAGGCGTGTTGCACAAGCAGCAGGTGATCGAAGCGGCCGTCGCGCATCACGCGGCAGTCAACGAGCCGCTCGCCGTGCTGGCCACGTTTGGCGGTTTCGAGATCGCCATGATGGCCGGCGCCATGTTGAAAGCGGCGGAACGGCGCATGATCCTGCTGATCGACGGCTTCATCGTCAGCAGCGCCCTGCTGGTGGCCGCGCGCCTGCGGCCAGCCATTCTCGATTACTGCGTGTTTTCGCACTGCTCCGATGAAAACGGCCATCGCCAACTGCTGGCCAGCCTGGCTGCGCGGCCACTGCTGCAACTGGACCTGCGCCTGGGCGAAGGCACGGGGTCCGCGCTGGCCTTGCCGCTGCTGCACGCGGCCGTCAACTTCATGCGCGAGATGGCGACCTTCGCCTCGGCCCAGGTCAGCGAAAAATCCGCGGCAGATTAGGCGATGTTCAATCCCCTGACTGCCCTCTTCCACCAGTGCCGGCTGTTCTTCATTGCGCTGCAGTTCTTCACGCGCCTGCCCATCCCGCGCTGGGTAGGTTTCGAGCCGGCCTGGCTGCAGCACGCGTCGCGCTACTTTCCCCTGGTCGGCGTGGTGGTGGCGGCCATTGCCGGCGCCGTGTACGTGCTGGCCAGCTGGCTGCTGCCATCGCCAGTGGCCGTGCTGCTGGCCGTGGCGGCCGGCATTTACCTGACCGGCGCCTTCCATGAAGACGGCTTCGCCGACATGTGCGACGGTTTCGGCGGCGGCCTGACGCGCGAGCGGGTGCTGGAAATCATGAAGGATTCGCGCATCGGCGCGTATGGCGCCATCGGCATCATCTGCCTGCTCGCCGTCAAATGCATGGCACTGGCAGCGCTGCCGCCCGCCGTCGTCGTCGCGGCCTTGTTCATCGCCCATCCACTTTCGCGCCTGGCGGCCGTGTCGCTGATCTGGCTCATGGACTACGCGCGCGACGAAGGCAAGGCCAAGCCAATGGCGCAGGAGATGCGCACGGGAGAATTCCTCATCGCCGCCGCCTGCGGCCTGCTGCCCGCCATCGCCTGCGGCGCACTGGGCATCGTGGACTGGAGCGCACTGGCCTTCGCCATCGTGGCGGCTGCCGGCGCCGCCTGGTGGCTGGGCCGCAAATGCCAGCGCCGCCTGCAAGGCTACACGGGCGACTGCCTGGGCGCCGTGCAGCAGGTGGCGGAAGTGGCGATCTACCTGGCCATCCTGTCCAGCTTCCAGCCGCCAGTACACTTCTATTAGCAGCATGCGCCTGATTCTCGTCCGCCATCCCGCGCCGCACGTCGCCAGCGGCATCTGTTATGGCCGCAGCGACGTGGCCGTGGCGCCGGAGGAAATGAGCAAGGTGCGCGCCGCGCTGCAAAGTAGCTTGCCGGCCGGTGTGCCGCTGTATGCAAGCCCCCTGCGCCGCTGCGCCGAACTGGCGGCGGCACTGAAGCAGGACTTGCCAGCGAGCGCACTGCGTTTTGACGCCCGACTGGCCGAGATGGATTTCGGCGCCTGGGAAATGCGGCCCTGGCAGGCGATCGCGCGCGAAGAAATCGACGCCTGGGCCGCCGACATGGTCCATTACCGGCCCGGCGGCGGGGAGAATGTCCTGTCCATGGCCAACCGCGTCGACGCATTTCTGCATGATCTGTTGCGCGAACCACACGCAACGGCTGTCATCCTCTGCCATGCGGGCACCATCCGCCTGCTGTGCGCATTGCAAGCAGGGCTGCCATTGGAGGAAACGGCCTTGCTGGCGGCCACTTCGGCCCACAAAATCGCCTATGGTGCGACGATCAGCCTCGATTTCTGATATCGAATCGTCGAGCCAACCATTTCAGTCCACGCCTGCTGCACGTATAATGGCGGGGTTTTGGTGCCCGCGTTCATGTCCATGAGCGCAGTTAAACGGGAAACACGATGCCGCGCCTGCGGCGAACGTGTGCTGCCCCCGCAACGGTAAGCAAGTGTCGCCCCTCCCGACCGGAAGCGGACGACAAGCTCTCTCTGAAAACCACTGTGCTTGCAATCATCGAGCATGGGAAGGTGGGATAGCCGTACTTGCCAGCCCGGATACCGGCCAGGACAGGTGGAAGTGTGCGAACGGGGATGTTCGCGATCCGAATGGCCCATGGCCATCTTCGATCGTCATCTTCAGTTCCCACTTCTGTTCAATCTGGCCAACGGGGACGTCGGCTGGTTGCATATTACTTACTGAAAATTATCATGACCCATGCTGTTTCCCGCCACGCGGCGCTCACGTCGCTCGCGCTAGCCATTGCCGCGCCTGCCGCTTTCGCCCAATCCACGCCCGACACCTTCGACCCGGTGGTCGTCACCGCCAACCGCTACCCGCAGCACCTGAGCGAAGTACTGAGCGACACGCAGACCATCAGCTCGGAAGAAATCGCCCGTTCGGGCGCCGGCTCGCTGATCGACCTGCTGCAAAAGCAGCGCGGTATCGAAGTGACCCGCAATGGCGGCGCAGGCACCTCGGCCAGCGTGTTCATCCGCGGCGCGAACAGCAACCAGAATATCGTCCTGGTCGACGGCGTGCGCATCGGCTCGTCCACCCTGGGCACGGCCAACTGGAGCGCCCTGCCCCTGTCGAGCATCGACCACGTTGAAATCGTCTACGGTCCGCTGAGCACCATGTACGGCGCCGATGCCATCGGCGGCGTGATCCAGATCTTCACCAAGAAAGGTGACGGCGCTACGCGCTTCTCCGCTTTCGCCGGTTACGGCAGCAACAACACGCGCCAGGCCGAAGCCAGCGTTGCCGGTTCGACGGGCGGCGTGAACAGCTTCAGCTACGCGCTGGCGGCAGGCAAGGAAAAGTCGGATGGTTTCTCCGCATCCAAGCTGGGCGCCTCCTCGTTCACCTACAACCCGGACAAGGACGGCTACGACAAGGAAAGCGTCAGCGGCCAGTTCGGCTACCAGATGGCCAAGGGCCATGAAGTCGGCCTGGTGTTCCTGAATAGCGAATTGAAAGCCCAGTACGACGCCGGCCCGGGCTACGATGCGCGCAGTAACCAGAAGCTGCAGAACGTCTCCGTCTTCACCAAGAATGAATTCCTGCCTAACTGGACCAGCGAACTGCGCTACGCGGAAGCGCGCGACAAGTCGGGCGACGACAGCAGCGCTGCATCGTATGGCAAAAGCCAGATCGACACCAAGCAGACCGACTTCACCTGGCAGAACGACATCCGCATCGGCCGCGACAACCTGCAATTGCTGGCCAGCTACCGCGACGAAGACGTCATGTCGAGCAGCACGCCGGAAGTAACGGGCGCACGCAATACCAAGTCCTACGCAGCGGCATACAACATGGTACGCGGCGCGCACCTGTTCAATATCAGCGGCCGGCGCGACGACAACTCGGCATTCGGCTCGCACAACACGGGCAGCATCGCCTACGGCTACCGCATCAGCAATGCGCTGCGCGCAAACGCCAGCTATGGCACCAGCTTCCGTGCACCGACCTTCAATGAACTGTACTACCCGGGATATGGCCTGGCATCGAACAAGCCGGAAACGGGCCGCAACGCGGAAATCGGCCTGCACTACAACGACGGCGTCTCGCAAGCCAGCGCGACCTACTACCATAACAAGGTCACCGACCTGCTGGTCAACACCACGCCATGCCCGGATCCGCTGTTCAACGGCAGCTATGGCTGCGCCTACAACGTCAACAAAGCCCTGCTCGAAGGCGTGACCCTGGCGGCCAGCCGCAAGTTCGGCGCCTTCAATGTCAGTGGCAATATCGACCTGCAGGACCCGCGCGATGAAACCAAGGACAAGCAGCTGCAGCGCCGTGCCAAGCAGCACGCCAATGTCGCCGTTGACTACACGCTGGGCGCGCTGACCTCGGGCGCCGAATGGCAACTGTCGGGCAAACGCTACGACGATGCCGCCAACAAGAACGTCCTGGGCGGCTATGGCCTGGTCAATCTGTACGCCACCTACCAGTTTGCTCCTGAGTGGTCGGTGCTGGCCCGCTGGAACAACATCGCCAACAAGAACTACGAACTGGCCCGTTTCTATGCAACGCCAGGCTCGAAAGTCTTCGTCGGCGTACGCTACGGCATGAAATAAGCAAGTAGTAATGATGTAAGCTGCGGGCCATGGCTCCATGCCATTGCCCGCAGTGCAGTCCTGCAGTCTCCCGCTTCTTAAGGCAGTCAATGCACCCATTCTTTCGCAACATGCGCCACCGCGCCACCGTGATCATCGCGGTGCTGGTCGTGTGCGCCGTTGCCAGCCTGATTTTCTCCGGCATGACCGGTTCGATCGCGATTCCGCTCGCCGACCTGCCTTCCGCCCTGTTCCACGTCGTGCAGGGCAAGACCGATACCCTCGCCGCCACCTTGCTCGACCTGCGCCTGGGCCGCGCGCTGACCGCCTTTGTCACCGGCGCGGCACTGTCGCTGGCCGGCGTCATGATGCAGGCGCTGCTGCGCAATCCCCTGGCCGACCCATATGTTCTGGGCATTTCCGCCGGCGCTTCCGTCGGCGCCCTGGCCGCGCTGCTGTTCATGTGCGCGCTGTGGGTGGTCGATGCGGCGGCATTCGCCGGCGCCGTCGGCGTGTCGATGCTGCTGTACTTCTTTGCCCGGCGCGACCTGCGCGGCGGCGCAGCGGCAGAAGGCGGCGCCTCATTGCTTCTGCTGACGGGCGTGATCCTGGCCTCGGCCTGCATGGCCATCGTCACGCTGATGCTGTCGATCGCGCCGGAAAGCCGCTTGCGCAGCATGATCTTCTGGATGATCGGCGACCTGTCCGGCGCGCCGGCGCGGCTGATGCCATGGCTGGTCCTGGCGGGCGCCCTGATTTTCGCCCTGCGCTGCGCGCGTTCGCTGAACATCATGGCCCTGCACGCGGAAGCGGCCAGCACCCTTGGCGTGCGCGTGGGCGCCCTGCGCAAGGGACTGTTCTTCTGTTCCGGCCTGCTCACTGCCAGCGCCGTCACCAGCGCCGGCAGCGTGGGCTTCGTCGGCCTGATCGTGCCGCATGCGCTGCGCTTTGCCTGCGGCCCCGACCATCGCCTGCTGATTCCCGCCGCCGCGCTGGCCGGCGGCACCTTCCTGGTGCTGGCAGACACCTTGGCGCGCACCGTGCTGGCGCCCTTGCAGCTGCCCGTCGGCGTCGTCACGGCGATGATAGGCGCACCCGTCTTCCTGTACCAGCTGCACCGGCTGCGCCGGAGATGAGACAACCATGATCCGCACCTACCAACTTGGCCTGAAGGCAGGCACCCGCTCCCTGGTGGAAAACCTCACCTGGCAAATCAAGGGAGGCGAATGCTGGAGCGTGATCGGCCGCAATGGCGCCGGCAAAAGCACCCTGCTGCGCGCCCTGGCCGGCTTGCGCGAGCCCGACGCGGGCCACGTAACGGTACAGGGCCGCGCCCTGGTCGACTGGCCGCTGGAGGAGCTGGCGCGCGAACGCGCCTTCCTGGCGCAGGCACGGCATGACGCCTTCTCGTACCGCGTGATCGAAACGGTGCTGTCGGCGCGCCACCCGTATCACGACAGCCACTACTGGGAAGGCAGCGACGACCAGCGCATCGCCCTGGCGGCGCTGGCCTCGATGGAAGTGGAACACCTGGCCGAGCGCGACGTGCGCAGCCTGTCCGGCGGCGAGCGCCAGCGCGTGGCCATCGCCGCCATGCTGGCGCAGGACACGCCCCTGCTGCTGCTGGACGAACCGGCCAACGCGCTGGACCTGGCGCACCAGGTCAGCGTCATGGGCCTGCTGGCCAGGCTGTGCCGCGAACAGAACAAGACGGTGGTGATGGTGGGGCACGACCTGAACCTGGCGCACAGCGTCTCCACCCACGCGCTGCTGCTGATGGGCGACGGCGGCTGGCTGGCCGGCCCCGTGGCCGAGGTGATGCAGGCGTCCATCCTGGGCGACTACCTGGGCCACCCAATCGAGATCATCGATCACGGCAAACGCAAGATATTCATACCGAAAGAGGATTAACCATGAGCGACAACAAGAACATCGACGCGGACAGCGCGGCCAATACCGCAGCGATCAACGAACGCCACCGCGTGCGCATGGAGCGCAAGAAGGCCATCATCGACGCGGCCATCGCCAAGGCGGACAAGGAAATCGGCATCATCATCGTCAACACGGGCAATGGCAAGGGCAAGAGTTCGAGCGGCTTCGGCATGGCCATCCGCGCAATGGGCCACGGCATGAAAGTGGGCGTGGTGCAGTTCATCAAGGGCGCCATGTCGACGGGCGAGGAAAAATTCCTGCGCCGCTTCCCCGACGAAATCAGTTTTCATGCGATGGGCGAAGGCTATACCTGGGAAACGCAGAACCGCGAACGCGACATCGAAAAGGCCGAACTGGCGTGGGAACAGGCGAAGACCTTCCTGTCCGATCCCGCCTATGGCCTGGTGCTGTTCGACGAACTCAATATCGCCCTCAAGTACAAATACCTCGACGTGCACAAAGTCATCGCCGACCTGCTGGAACGCCCGCACATGCAGCACGTGGTCATCACGGGCCGCGGCGCGCCCGATGAACTGATCGCCATCGCCGACACCGTCACCGAGATGGCCGTCGTCAAGCATGCGTATGCGGCCGGCATCGGCGCGCAACTCGGCACCGAGTGGTAACAGCGCCATGACGCGCACCCTGGTCTTCGGCGGCGCCCGTTCCGGCAAGAGCGCCTACGCCGAGCAGCTGGCCCGCGCATCGGGCAAGGAAGTGCTGTACATCGCCACGGCGCAGGCGGGCGACGGCGAGATGGCCACGCGCATCACGCATCACCGCGCGCAGCGCCCGGCCGAGTGGACCACGCTGGAAGAACCGCTGCGCCTGGGCGACACGCTCCTGCAGCAGGCGCGTCCACACCGCCTGCTGCTGGTCGACTGCCTGACCCTGTGGCTGACGAACCTGATGTTTTCCAGCGGCGAAACCTATCCGGACGTGGGCGACATCACCCTGCCCGAGCTGTTCCACAGCGAGCGCGCGCACCTGCTGTACGCGCTGGCCGAAATCGGCGACACCGGCTGCGACCTTGTGCTGGTATCGAACGAAGTGGGCATGGGCATCGTGCCGTATGGCGCCATCTCGCGCTGCTTCACGGATGAAGCGGGACGCCTGAACCAGGCCGTGGCGGCCGTCTGCGACAAGGCCGTGTTTGTCGCCGCCGGCCTGCCCCTGTGCCTGAAAGGCGGCCCGTGCTGAGCGGCCTGTCGCTGCCCATGCTGGCCGCCCTGATGACGGCCGGCGTGCTGCTCGACATGCTGCTGGGCGAGACGCGCCGCTGGCATCCGCTGGTGGGTTTTGGCCGTCTCGCCAGCGCGCTGGAGCGCCTGCTGAACCGGGGCCGCGCGCGCTTCCTGCGCGGCGCGCTGGCGTGGTCGCTGGCCGTGCTGCCGCTCAGCTATGCCGCCTACTGGCTGTGCGGCGTGGCGGGCGCCGCCCTGCACGTCTTCCTGCTGTATCTGTGCCTGGGCTTGCGCAGCCTGCGCGACCACAACCAGCCCATCGCCGATGCCCTAGCCATCGATGACCTGGACAATGCGCGCCTGCTGACGGCGCGCATCGTCAGCCGCGACACGGCCAGCGCCGATGCCGCCAGCCTGGCCAAGGCCAGCACGGAATCCCTGCTGGAAAACGGCAACGATGCCGTCTTCGGCACCCTGTTCTGGTTTGCCGTGGCGGGCGGCCCCGGCGCCGTGCTGTTCCGCCTGGCGAACACGCTGGACGCCATGTGGGGCTACCGCACTGCGCGCTACGACTGGTTCGGCTGCTGCGCCGCGCGCATCGATGACATCCTGAATTATCTGCCGGCGCGCCTGACGGCCCTGTCGTATGTCTTGCTGGGCAAGAGCATGGCCGACAAGCGCCGGGCCTGTCACTGCTGGCGCACGCAGGCGCCCCACTGGGGCAGCCCGAACGCGGGCCCCGTGATGGCCAGCGGCGCCGGCGCCCTGGGCCTGGCCCTGGGCGGCGACGCCATCTACGACGGCGCACTGGAACAGCGCCCGCCGCTGGGCAGCGGCCGTCCCGCCGAAGCGCGCGACATCGACCGCGCCTGGCGCCTGGTGGCCGAAACAGCCGTGCTGTGGCTGATCTGGATGGCGCTGCTGGCGGGTCTGTTGTACCTGAAAGGAAAGTATCTTGCTTGAGCATGGCGGCAACCTGCGCGACGCCGCGCGCGAATACGGCCGGCCCATGGCCGACTGGATCGACCTGTCGACGGGCATCAACCCGCACTGGTATGCAGCGCCAGCGCCCGATGCCAACGCCTGGCACCGGCTGCCGGAAGCCGACCCCGCCCTGGCTGCTGCCGCCTGCAGCTACTACGGCGCGCCGGCCATGCTGCCCGTGGCCGGCACGCAGGCCGCCATCCAGGCCCTGCCCCGGCTGCGCGCGCCGTCGCGCGTGGTGGTGGCCGCGCCCTCGTATGCGGAACACGCGCACCACTGGGGCCAGCACGGCCACCAGCTGCGCCAGGTGCCGTATGCGCAGCTGGCCGATGCGGTGGACCATTGCGACGTGCTGGTGATCTGCAATCCGAACAATCCCACGGGCGAGCGCATCGCACCCGAGCTGCTGCTGGCGTGGGCCGGCAGGCTGGCCGCGCGCGGCGGCTGGCTGGTGGTCGATGAAGCCTTTGGCGACACGGAAACGCACGCCAGCCTGGGACAGCATACGAGCCAGCCGGGCCTGATCGTGCTGCGCTCGGTGGGCAAATTCTTTGGCCTGGCGGGACTGCGCCTGGGCTTTGTCGCCGCCCATCCAGCCTTGCTGGCCCAGCTGTCCGACCTGCTGGGACCGTGGGCCGTCAGCGGTCCGGCGCAGCAGGTGGCGCTGGCGGCCCTCGCCGACACGCACTGGCAGAACGCCATGCGCGAGCGCCTGCGCGGCGAAGGCGTCCGTTTGCAGCAGCTGCTGGCGGCCCACGGCATCGCCAGCGGCGGCACGGCGCTGTTCCAGTGGTGGCCGGAAGCGCGCGCCGAAGCCTTCTGGCGCCATATGGCCGAACAAGGCATCTGGGTGCGCCTGTTCCGCCACGCGGCACGCGGCATCCGCCTGGGCCTGCCCCCCGACGAACCCGCCTGGCTGCGCCTGCAGCAGGCCCTCACCGCATGGAAGCACATATGAACACCTTGAAAATTTCGCTGCTGCTGGCCGGACTGGTTTCGCTGCAGGCGCACGCCGCCATCAGCGTGCGCGATGACGACGGCAATGTCGTCACCGTGGAAAAACCGGCGCAGCGCATCCTGGCGCTGGCGCCGCACATCACGGAACTGCTGTTCGCAGCCGGCGGCGGCGAAAAGATCGTCGGCGCCGTCAGCTACAGCGACTATCCGGAAGCGGCAAAAAAAATCCCTCAGGTGGGTGACAACCGCCAGTACGACATGGAACGCATCATCGCCATGAAGCCGGACCTGATCGTCGTGTGGATGCACGGCAGCGCCGAGCGCCAGATCGCCATGCTGCGCCAGCTGAAGGTACCCATCTACCACAGCGAGCCGCGCAAGCTGGCCGACATCCCCAGCGGCATCGAGCGCCTGGGCCAGTTGATGGGCACGGAAGCGGTGGCGAAACCGGCAGCCGCCCAGCTGCGCGCCAAGCTGACCAACCTGACGGCGCAATACGCTCAGCGCCCGCCCGTGCGCGTGTTTTACCAGGTATGGGACAAGCCTTTGTACACCCTGAGCGGCGCGAGCATCATCAGCGATGCCATGCGCGTGTGCGGCGGCCAGAATATCTTTGCCGCGATGAAGGTAGTGGCGCCCGTCGTCACGCCGGAAGGCGTGCTGCAGGAAGACCCGGAAGTCATCTTCGGCACCAGCGAAAAGAGCGACCCGCGCAGCGAAGGCGGCCTGGCCATGTGGCGCGCCTTCCCGTCGATGACGGCCGTGCGCCGGAATAATCTGTTCCGCCTGAATGGCGACCTGCTGAACCGCGCCGGCCCGCGCATGATCGAAGGCACGGCCGCCATGTGCGCACAGCTGGAAGTGGCGCGCCAGCGCCGCAGCGCGCCCGCCGTCAAGGCGGCACCGTGAGTCACTACCAGCGCATCGCCTGCCTGTCGACGGAAGCCGTGGAAACCCTGTATGCGCTGGGCGCGGAAGACGCCATCGCGGGCATTTCCGGCTTTACCGTGCGCCCGCCCCGCGCACGCGCGGAAAAGACCAGGATCAGCGGTTTTTCCTCCTCCAACCTGGAACGCATCCTGGCAGTGAAGCCGGACCTGGTGATCGGCTTTTGCGACATGCAGGCCGACATCTGCCGCGACCTGGTCAAGGCCGGCATCGAAGTCCACCAGTTCAACCAGCGCACCGTCGACGGCATCCTGCGGATGATCGCCGTGCTGGCCGCGCTGGTGCGGCGCGAGGAGGCTGGCCGCATGCTCATCGCCAGCCTGCGCGCCGACATCGCCGCCGCGCAAGCCCGCGCCGCTGCGTGGAAGCGCAAGCCCGTGGTCTATTTTGAAGAGTGGAACGAACCCCTGATGAGCGGCATCGGCTGGGCGGCGGAGCTGATCGCGCTGGCCGGCGGCGCGGACGCCTTCCCGGAACTGTCCGTGCAGCCGGGCGCGAAGGAACGCATCATCGCCGACCCGCAGGACGTGGTGGCGCGCGCGCCCGACATCATCATCGCCAGCTGGTGCGGCAAGAAATTCCAGCCCGCGCAACTGGCGGCGCGGCCGGGCTGGGAAACGCTGCCGGCCGTGCAAAACCAGATGCTGTTCGAGATCAAGTCGCCCGACATCCTCTCGCCCGGCCCCGCCGCCATCACGCACGGACTGCGCCAGATCAGCGACATCATCGCGCAGTGGCAGCAGCGACAGGAGCAGCAGGCATGAAGAGTCCCTTTCCCGCCCTGATGGTACAGGGCACGACCTCCGACGCGGGCAAGAGCACCGTCGTCGCGGCCCTGTGCCGCCTGCTGAAACGGCGCGGCGTGACGGTGGCGCCCTTCAAGCCGCAAAACATGGCCTTGAACAGCGCCGTGACCAGCGACGGCGGCGAGATCGGCCGCGCCCAGGCATTGCAGGCGCTGGCCTGCGGCATCGCGCCGCACACGGACATGAATCCGGTGCTCCTGAAACCGTCGTCGAACACGGGCGCGCAAGTGATCATCCACGGCAAGGTGCGCGCGGAAATGGATGCGCGCGATTACCAGCAATATAAAACCGTCGCCATGGGCGCCGTGCTGGAGTCGTATGCGCGCTTGCGCCAGCAGTACGACGCCGTCGTCGTCGAAGGCGCGGGCAGCCCGGCGGAAGTGAACCTGCGCGCGCGCGACATCGCCAACATGGGCTTTGCCGAAGCCGTCGACTGCCCCGTGATCCTGGTGGCCGACATCGACCGGGGCGGCGTCTTCGCCCACATCATCGGCACCCTGGCGTGTTTGTCCGACAGCGAGCGGGCGCGCATCGTCGGCTTCGTCATCAACCGCTTCCGCGGCGACATTTCACTGCTCACGCCCGGCATCGAATGGCTGGAACAGCAGACGGGCAAACCCGTGCTGGCCGTGCTGCCCTACCTGCAAGGGCTGTTCCTCGACGCGGAAGACGCCGTCGAGGCGATGCAGGCCGAACGGGGCGCCTTCAGGGTGGTGGTGCCGCGGCTGCCGCGCATCAGCAACCACACGGACTTCGACGCCCTGCGCGCCCATCCCGACATCGACCTGCAGTTCGTCAAACAGGGGCAGCCGATCCCGCCGGCCGACCTGGTGATCCTTCCCGGCAGCAAGAACACGCGCGGCGACCTGGCCTGGCTGCAGCAGCAGGGCTGGCCTGCCTACCTGGCGAAGCACCTGCGCTACGGCGGCAAGGTAATCGGCATTTGCGGCGGCTTCCAGATGCTGGGGCAGTGCGTGCGCGACCCGCTGGGCGTGGAAGGACCCGCTGGCGCATCGCAGGCATTGGGCCTGCTCGACATGGCGACGGAACTGACGGCGGAAAAAACGCTGGAGCAAGTCAAGGGGCAGTGCGCGTTTGCCGGTGCGGACAACGCCGGCGTGGCCGGCTACGAAATCCACATGGGCGTGTCGCACGGCCCTGCCTTGCAGCAGCCGGCCTTTGCCATCGCAGGCCGGCCGGAAGGGGCCGTATCGCCCGACGGGCAGATTTTGGGCAGCTATTTGCACGGCATGTTCGACGCGCCCGCCGCCTGCGCGGCGCTGCTGCGCTGGGCGGGACTGGCGTCGGCGCACACGGTCGACACCGGCGCCCTGCGCGAAGCGAGCCTGGAGCGCATCGCCGATGCGGCCCTGCCATTGCTGGAAGCGCTGGAAGCACTGGACGGTCTGGGAGACTGATCAAAGTTTCCCTGTCACAACAATAGGCCGCTGCGGCGGCGACGCCTCGCGCCTATTTATGTGACAATTGCCGGCATACCACAGGCGCAGCATCCCTTACTAGGCCCCGCATCCATGACCAGTTCCCCGATTAAAAGCTACCTTCCGTGGGTGGTCGCCACCGCCCTGTTCATGGAGCAACTCGACTCCACCATCGTCAACACCGCCATTCCCGCCATGGCCGCCAGCCTGAATGTAACGCCGCTGAGCCTGAAAGCGGTCGTCACCAGCTATATTTTGAGCCTGGCCGTGTGCATCCCCATCAGCGGCTGGATGGCCGACCGCTTCGGCACGCGGCGCGTGTTTTCCGCCGCCGTCGCCATCTTCACCATCGCCTCGATCCTCTGCGGCCTGTCCGTCAATTCGCCCATGCTGGTGGCGGCGCGCCTGCTGCAAGGGGTGGGCGCGGCCATGATGATGCCGGTGGGCAGGCTCACCATCATCCGCACCTTCCCCAAGTCGCAATTGCTGGCGGCCATGAATTTCGTCATCATCCCCGCCCTGATCGGCCCGCTGCTGGGGCCCACGGTGGGCGGGCTGATCGTGCACTGGCTGTCGTGGCGCGAGATTTTCTTCGTCAACGTGCCCGTGGGACTGGTGGCGCTGTACCTGGCGCACCGCTACATGCCCGATTATTACGGCGACAAGCCGCGTCCGCTGGATCTGATCGGCCTGGTGCTGTTCGGCACGGGCATCGCGCTGTTGTCGTGGCTGCTGGAAATCTTCGGCGAACACCGCATCGATCCCACCTCGTTTGCCGTGCTGCTGTTCATTTCCATCAGCCTGCTGGCCGCGTACGCCTGGCATTCGAGCGAAGTGCTGCATCCGCTGCTGCGCCTGACCCTGTTCAAGATCCGCACCTTCCGCGTCTCCGTGGTGGGCGGCTTCGTCACGCGCCTGGGCGTGGGCGGCCTGCCCTTCCTGTTGCCGCTGCTATATCAGCTGGGCCTGGGCTTGCCCGCCTGGCAGTCGGGCTTGCTGATGATGCCGTCGGCCGCGGCCGCCATGGGCATGAAGTTCATTTCCGCGCGCGTGCTGGCGCGCTTCGGCTATCGCCAGGTGCTGATCGTCAACACGGTCTTGATCGGCGTCACCATCGCCATGTTTTCGCAAGTGAGCGCCGGCACGCCCCTGTACGTGATCGTCTTCATCAGCCTGTGCATGGGCTTTTTTAACTCATTGCAATTTTCCAGCATGAACACGATTGCCTATGCCGACGTCGACAAGAGCGATTCCAGCATGGCCAGCACCATCGCCAGTTCGATGCAGCAATTGTCGATGAGCTTTGGCCTGGCCTTCGGTTCGCTGATCACGGGCTGGTACCTAGGCGACATGCCGCAGTCGGACCGCGCCATGCTCAGCACGGCCTTGCACCACGCCTTTTTGACCCTGGCGGCACTGACGGTCCTGTCGTCGCTGACCTTCTGGACCTTGCGCCGCGACGATGGCGAAAGCATCAGCAAGGGCACGGATAGCGACGAGGCAGACGCGGACGACATCAAGGCCCAGGCTGTTGTACAGACGGAAGTACAAACCACGAAAGGCTGAGCCACATCAAACCAGCATCTGCTGCCACTGGCGCTTTGGTCCGCTACTGCTACCGTGACGGCAGGAGGCGCACATGGCGGCCGAACGGCGGTTTGCATGGAAGGGCACGGACCGCCATGGCCAAGCCGTGGACGGCATTCTGCGCGCGACGGACGCCAGCGCCGCCATGGTTGCGCTGCGGCGCCAGGGCATCCTGGCCAGCAAGGTCAAGGCCGCGCGTGCCGCGCCGGGCAAGGCCATCACGCGCAAGGATATCGCCCTGTTCACCCGCCAGCTGTCGACCATGATGGCGGCCGGCGTGCCGCTGCTGCACGCCTTCGACATTGCCGGCAAGGGCCACGCCAAGCCCGCCATCACGCAACTGATGCGCGATCTGCGCCACGATATCGAAGCGGGCAGCAGCCTGCAGCAGGCGTTCCGCCAGTTTCCCCTATTGTTTGACGACCTGTATTGCAACCTGCTGGCGGCGGGCGAACAGGCGGGCATCGTGCAGGAATTGCTGGCACGCCTGGCCACGCACCAGGAAAAAGCCATCGCCCTGCGGCGGCAGGTGCGCGGCGCGCTCATGTATCCGCTGGCCATCGTGCTTGTCGCCATCGCCGTCACGGCCATCATCATGAGCGTGGTCGTGCCCGCCTTCCGCCAGGTCTTCGACAGTTTTGGCGCGCCGTTGCCGCTGCCGACCCTGGTCGTCATGGGCTTGTCCGCCTTTCTCGTGCGCTACTGGCTCGCCATGCTGGCGGCGCTGGTGCCGGCCTGCCTGCTGCTGCACCTGGCGTGGCGCCGCTGTCCCGCCCTGCGCCGGCACGCGCAAGTGCAGGCGCTGCGCCTGCCCCTGTTCGGTGCGCTCCTGCGCAAGGCAGCGATTGCCCGCTGGACACGCACGCTGGCCGCCATGTTCGCCGCCGGCGTGCCGCTGCTTGATTCACTCGGCCTGGTGGGCGCCGCCTCCGGCAACGCGCTGTACCGGGAAGCGACGGCGCGCATCGACGGGGAAATCCGCGCCGGCGGCAGCCTGGCCCTGGCCATGGAACACAGCGGCGTGTTCCCCCCGCTGCTGACGCAGCTTGCCCTCATCGGCGAGGAATCGGGCGCGCTCGACGCCATGCTGTCGCGCGCGGCCGACATCATCGAAGCCGAGATCGAAGCCACCATCGCCATCCTCACATCGCTGCTGGAACCGGCGCTGATGGTGGTGCTTGGGGTGCTGGTGGGCTCGCTCGTGATCGCCTTGTATTTGCCGATTTTCAAGTTAGGCGCCGTGATCTAGGCCGCTGCAAGCGGCACGTCACATAAAATCCCGAGTGATAACAAAAAACAAAATTACCGCATTGACATGTCTCTCCCGTAGGGGCAGACTGCGCCGATACAACATTCCTTTTATGATGAAACTGCGTCTTAATCCATGAAAAATCAATACAAACTGGACTGGCTGGAAGCGCTCAGGGGCATCGCAGCCGTTCTGGTAGTCCTGACACACGCACGCTACTTCATGTTCAACACCCCCACCTGGGAAAAAGCAGAAGAAGTACTCAGGCCGGGTGCCATGGGTGTCGACCTGTTCTTTATCATTAGCGGCTTCATCATGGCCTATTCAACGAGAAACTCGGACGGCAGCTTAAGGTATGCCAAGATATTCGCCATCAAACGATTCGCGCGCATCTGGCCGGTCTATACCGTCATCACCTTCTGCTGGGTAGTGGCATCACAAGATACCGCCGCTTATTTCACTTCCAGTGACACGCTCCTCCAATTTTTAAAAAGCATTCTCTTCATTCCAACCTCCATCAATAACCCGCCTTATTTTGGTGCGGCATTGCCGCTGGGCTGGACACTGGAATTCGAAATGTATTTTTATGCCATTTTCTGTGTCTCGCTGTTTTTCAAGAAATGGCGCTGGCCTGTTCTTTTCACGTGGATGATCGTCACCGTATTGCTGATACCCATGCAACAAAATCTGGCGCAGTCGGCCTACGATGTCAGCAGAAACCTGTCCTTTTCCCCCATCTATTTTAATTTGATGAGCAATCCGATTGTTTTGGAGTTTCTGGCAGGGGCCGCCATCGGTTTGTTGTATATACAGGAATGGGCCAGAATCAGGAATTCAGCCGTTGCCTATCATCTTCTCGGCCTGAGCATCGCATTTACCATCTGGATCGGGTACTCGCGAGTGGTGGATTTCCACGGCCCCACAAAATGGGGCGGCGCATTGGCACTGACCGTGCTGGTGATGGCCATCGCCAGCAAGACTGTCAAGATTCCCGCCCCGCGCTTGCTGGTCTGGCTAGGCTCTATTTCCTTCTCGCTTTACCTCAGCCATACGATTACCCAGCATTATTTCGGCCTGGCCATGCTCAAGCTGCAGATGGAAGCGCATATGCACTCATGGGGTTATATCTTCATGACCACCGTTACAGCAATTTCGGTTGCAGCAATAGTGCATCGTTACCTTGAAAAAAAGCTTTCCGAATCAATGCGCAACAAACTGCTAGCACTCCTGGTCGAGCAGAAAAAAACGCGACCGGTCGAAAAAGGCGTCGATGCCGCCGTAGTGACGGAAAATAGCAAACCGGCGTCTCCTGCATAATATTCGCGATGCTTGTCTTGCCAGCCGGTACCCAGAACATGCGAACACTTGCATGCTCTGCCGCTGGCAAGAACAGCAGATACACTATACTGTCCCGGCTCGCGACATCGTCCATGTCCTGGTCAGCATCGCGATACACCTCCTCTGCCAGTCCATGCTGAATTACCAATAAAGATAATGCCTCCAGATACCCTGCTGTTCGCCGCGCCCGGCAATCTGCCCGTCGCCCTCGTTGCCGCTCTGTTCGGCCTCATCGTCGGCAGCTTCCTGAACGTGGTGATCCACCGCGTGCCGAAGATGATGCAGCGCGAGTCCGATAATTATGTGGCGGAAGAAAGCGGCTTGCCGCTGCCGCACACGGACCGCTACAACCTGATGCTGCCCCATTCGAACTGCACCGCCTGCGGCCACCGCATCACGGCCATGGAAAATATTCCCGTCATCAGTTATCTGCTGCTGCGTGGCAAGTGCAGCGCCTGCAAGGTCCCCATCTCGGCGCGCTATCCGCTGGTGGAATTGCTCACGGGCGCGCTGTCCGCCATCCTGGTCTGGCACTTCGGCAGCGGCTGGACGGGCCTGGCCACGCTGGTGTTTGCCTACCTGCTGATCGCCATGACCTTCATCGATGCCGATACGCAAATGTTGCCCGACGACCTGACGTTCCCCCTGCTGTGGGCCGGCTTGCTGGTGAATATCAACGGCACGTTCGTGCCCCTGCAGGACGCCGTCATCGGCGCCGCCGCCGGCTACCTGGCCCTGTGGAGCGTGTACTGGGCCTTCAAGCTGGCGACAGGCAAGGAGGGAATGGGCTATGGTGACTTCAAATTGCTGGCGGCGCTCGGTGCGTGGCTGGGCTGGACCATGTTGCCGACGATCATATTATTGTCATCGCTGGTGGGCGCCGTGGTCGGCATCGGGCTGATCGTTTTCGCCAGGCGCGGGCGCGACAAGCCCATTCCTTTCGGTCCCTACCTGGCCGCGGCGGGCCTCATCGCCCTGCTGTACCGCACGCCCCTGTCGCAACTGACGCTGGGCCTGGCTGGCTGACCGGCCCCTATGGATACACACATGCAAATACAAAACGCCCCCTATTTCAGCGTGGGACTCACCGGCGGCATCGGTTGCGGCAAGAGCACCGTGGCCGACATGTTCGCCGCACGCGGCGCCTCCATCGTCGATACCGACCAGATCGCCCATGGCCTGACGGCACCGGACGGCGCGGCCATGCCGGCGCTGGTGGCGGCATTCGGCGCCGATTTTGCGGACGCGCGCGGCGCGCTCGACCGCAAGAAAATGCGCGAACTGGTGTTTTCCGACGCCGCCGCCAAGGCGCAGCTGGAAGCCATCCTGCACCCGCGCATCCGCCAGGCCACCTTGACGGCAGCCGCCGAAGCGACAGGCAGCTACGTGATCTTTGCCGTACCGCTGCTGGTCGAATCGGGCGGATGGGTGGAGCGGGTCAACCGTGTGCTGGTCATCGATTGCCTGGAAAGCCTGCAGATACAGCGCGTCATGGCACGCAATGGTTTATCGGAAGAGCAAGTCAAAGCCATCATGGCGACGCAAGCCACGCGCGCCATGCGGCTGGCAGCGGCGGACGACGTGATCGACAATAACGGCGATTTGGCGTCCCTGGAACCGCAGATTGCCCAGTTGCACGATTTATATCTGGCATTTTCAAAAAGAATGGCCGGAATCGGGTCGCAACGTTTGTAATTTGTCGACGCTTGGTTCAAAATCACGGGATTGTTTGCAGGTCCTTACTTAAGGGAATTATTTTGATTGTCTACGAATACCCTTTCAACGAACGCATACGTACCTTGTTGCGGCTGGAAGACCTGTACGACAAATTCAAGTTCTTCATCCAGCAAGAGCACGCAATGCAACACCATGTTGCCCTGGCAACTATTTTCGACATGCTGGAAGTGGCCGGCCGCGCCGACCTGAAGTCCGACCTGCTGCAGGAACTCGAACGCCAGCGCCAGAGCCTGCTGGGCTACCGCAGCAATCCGAACGTGGAGCCGGAAACCCTGGACGCCATCCTTGGCGAACTCGACAGTGTCAGCGGCGCCCTGGTGGCGGCGCAAGGCAAGACGGGCCAGAATATCCGCGACAATGAATGGCTGATGAGCATCCGCGGCCGCACCATCATCCCGGGCGGCGCCTGCGAATTCGACTTGCCGTCGTATTTTGCCTGGCAAAAACGCAGCTCGGAACAGCGCCTGGCCGATATCCACGCCTGGTTTGCCCCGCTGGCGCCCCTGTTCGATGCGCTGGCCCTCGTCTTGCGCCTGCTGCGCGATTCCGGCGGACCCGTTAAACTGATCGCCAACGGCGGCAGCTACCAGCAAATGCTGCAAGGCAAGGTGTACCAGATGTTGCGCCTGAGTCTGGATGAAAACAGCGGGGCCATCCCGGAAATTTCCGCCAACAAATACATGCTGTGGGTACGTTTTACCACCCAGGGCGGCGATTTGAAACCCAAGCCGCTGGAAGAAGACGTGCCATTCGAGCTGACGCTCTGTAATTTTTAACTGTAATCGCCATGACCGTTGTTAACTGCCCTACCTGTGCCGCCAAAGTCGAATGGACTGAAGCCAACAAATACCGCCCTTTCTGCTCGGAGCGCTGCAAGCAGATCGACCTGGGTGCCTGGGCCGAGGAAAAGTACACGATTCCCGCCGCCGACCCGTTCGAAGATCCGCTGGCGGACGAAGACAACAAGCCGCAATAATCTTCAGCGAAACGGATTTTCCAAGCGCAATCCCTGCGCCACGAAACTGTCGAGCCTGCCACTGACCACCGTCAAGCCATAGGCGATGCCCATCGCCGCGATTTGTCCGTCCACGCCATGCGCATCGCCGCGTCCATGCAGACGCGCGCAGACGAGCGCGCAATCGAGGTCGAATTCCAGCAGCCGCGCCGCATAGTCAGCCAGCAGCGCTTCCAGCCAGCCTTCCAGGGCCAGCGCTTCCAGCGCCGCTTCGCGCCGCCAGCTGCACTGTATGCCTGCGCGCAATTGCGCAATCACCTGCACGGGAATATAGCGCGCCTCGGGCGCCACCCGTTCGAAAAAGGCGGCCACGCCGGCCGGTGCCGCCGGGCCCTTGCGCGCTGCAACGATCACATCCGTATCGACTAGATAGGCGCACATGGCAGCTCAGGAGCGGCGCTCGAAATCCGTGTCCAGGCCCACGTCGGGCATGCGCCGCAAAATATCCTCGAGCGGGCGCTTGGGCAGCGGCCGCAAGGCGCTGCGCAGGATGTCGCGGTGCTCTTCCTCAATGCTGCGCCCATGCGCGCGGGCACGCTTGTGCAGCGCCGCGATCAGCAATTCATCGGTATCGGTAAAGGTCAGGGTCAGCGGCATGCGGACTCCCCAGTGCGTGAGATGAAAGCACTGTAGCGCAAAGCGCCGCCGATACAAGGAGAGTCAGGGAAAAGCTTGCGCCAGCACGCAGCAGGATGCTGCCTGCTGGCACCAGCGGGTCATGCGGGAAGCAGGTATTCCCGCCGCACGTCATCCAGCCATTCTAGCAGGGGAATAGTGGCCGGCAGCAAGGGTTCCACGCCCACCGTGCCTTGCCACGCGAATGCCTGGCCTTCCAGGCTTTGCGGCTCGCCCCGCCATTCGCGGCTGATATAGAAATGCAGGCGCACATGGGCGTGCGGATACACATATTCCACGCCGCACCAGGCTTGCGCGCTGTCGATATACAGGCCCAGTTCCTCGACAAACTCGCGTTTCAAGGCATCGAAAATGGCTTCGCCCGCTTCGACTTTGCCACCAGGAAATTCCCAATAGCCAGCATACGGCTTGCCGGCCGGGCGCTGGCCCAGCAGCACGTCGCCGTTCGGCTTCATCAGGATGCCGACGGCCACGTCGACAGGCTGGACTTTATCCTTCAAGGTCACTTCGCTCATTGCGGCAGCTTTCCCGCAGGTAGTTTCCCAGCATAGTCGCGCGCGAATTGCCAAGCGACACGGCCCGAGCGCGAACCGCGCTGCAAGGCCCAGCGCAGGGCGTCGCCGCGCGCTTGGGCGATCTGTTCCGGCGTGCAGCCGAACGAAGCCAGCCAGTGCGCCGTGATGTCGAGATAATCATCCTGCTTGAACGGGTAGAACGACAGCCACAGGCCGAAGCGCTCGGACAGCGAGATTTTTTCTTCCACCGTCTCGCCCGGATGCAGGTCGCCGTCGTCGTCCGTCTTGTAGCTGCTGTTGTCCGACATGCGTTCCGGCATCAAATGACGTCGGTTTGAAGTAGCATAGATCAGCACATTGTCCGATTGCGCGGCGATGCTGCCGTCAAGCGCCACCTTCAGCGCCTTGTAGCCGCTTTCGCCCTCCTCGAACGACAGGTCGTCGCAAAAGATGATGAAGCGCTCGGCGCGCGCCGCCACCAGGTCGACGATGTCGGGCAGGTCGGCCAGGTCGGCCTTGTCCACTTCGATCAGGCGCAGGCCCTGGCCGGCGAACTGGTTCAGGCAAGCCTTGATCAGGGACGACTTGCCCGTGCCGCGCGCGCCCGTCAGCAGCACGTTGTTGGCAGGACGGCCGCTGACGAACTGGCGCGTATTCTGTTCGATCTGCGCCTTTTGCGTGCCGATATTGTGCAAGTCGTCCAACGCGATGTTGGACACGTGGGCCACGGCTTGCAGATACGGCACGGCGCCAGGACGGCGGCGCCAGCGGAAGGCGAAGCTGCTCCAGTCCGGCGCGGGCGCGGCCTGCGGCAGGATCGCTTCCACCCGCGCCAGCAATGCCTCGGCACGGATCAGGAATTGATCGAGGCTGGTCATGAGCGGTAGTCGGCGTTGATCGACACGTAGTCATGCGACAGGTCGCACGTCCACAGGGTGGCCGTGGCATCGCCGCGCGCCAGTTTCACGCGGATGGTGATTTCGCTTTGCTGCATCACGCGCTGGCCATCCTGCTCCTGGTAATCGGGGTTGCGGCCGCCATTCTTGGCCACCCACACGTCGTCCAGGTACAGGTTCAGCTGGCCCACGTCCAGGTCGTCCACGCCCGCATAGCCGATGGCGGCCAGGATGCGGCCCAGGTTCGGATCGGAAGCGAAGAACGCCGTTTTCACCAGCGGCGAATGGGCGATGGAATAGGCGATCTTGCGGCACTCTTCCACGTTGCGGCCGTCTTCCACGGTCACGGTCATGAATTTGGTGGCGCCTTCGCCGTCGCGCACGATGGCTTGCGCGAGAAAAGTAGACAGTTCGGTCACGGCAGCGGCCAGTTGAGCGTAATGCGGCGAATCGATGGAATCGATGACCAGGCTGCCGGCACCCGTGGCCACCAGCATGAACGAGTCATTGGTGGAGGTGTCGCCGTCGATGGTGATGCAGTTGAACGACTTGTCGGCCGCCTGTTTCACCAGCTGATCCAGCACCGGCTGCGCCACGGTGGCGTCAAACGCGAGGAAACCCAGCATGGTGGCCATGTTCGGCTTGATCATGCCGGCGCCCTTGCTGATGCCCGTCAGGGTCACCGCGTGGCCACCGATGGCGACCGTGCGCGAAGCGGCTTTCGGCTGCGTGTCGGTGGTCATGATGGCTTCGGCGGCGGAGAACCAGTTGTCCGATGTCAGCGCGGCGACGGCTTGCGGCAGGCCGGCGACCAGGCGCTGCACGGGCAAGGGTTCGAGGATCACGCCGGTGGAAAACGGCAGGATCTGCTGCGGCGTGCAGCCCAGCAGCTCGGCCAGCGCGGCGCAGCTGGCCTGCGCGTCGGCCAGGCCCGATTCGCCCGTGCCCGCATTCGCGTTGCCCGTGTTGACCAGCAGCGCGCGGATCGGCGCGGCGCCGGCCGTCACGGCGGCCAGGTTGGCTTTCGAGATTTGCACGGGCGCGGCGCAGAAGCGGTTCAAGGTAAACACGCCAGCCACGGTGGCCGTCGGCGCCAGTTTCAATACCAGCAAATCCTTGCGGTTGGGTTTCTTGATGCCGGCTTCGGCAACACCGATTTCAATGCCGGCGACGGCTTTCAAGTCGGCGGCGACGGGCTTGGGAGAATTGACGGCCATAGGAGTTCTTCTGCGAGGGAAAATGGAAGCGCTATTGTAGCGCCTTCGCGGCAACGGTGAACATGCGGCAAGTGAATAGTGGCGGCGGGCCGCCGGCATGGCCAGGCTTGCGATTTATCAGAACGACGCCGCCTGGCGGCACTATGGTGGAAGAACAGACGACCGCGCGTCTGGCAAGCGCCGTCCAGGGAGGATGCCATGGCGCATGAAAAATCCTGTCGACTGCATGGCACCGCCCCGGCTCGCTGCTGCCTGCGGCGCCTGGCATGCCTGCTATGCCTGCCAGTCTGGTTGACGGCATGCACGGCGCCAGGCGACCCGGCCGGCAGCGCTCCCCATCCCGCTCCCGCCGAGGAACACGCACCGGCCAAGATCCCCCCGCTGCCGGCCGCGGAAGTTCCGCCGCCCGGCAAGCCGGTACATCCGCCACAGACCGGCCCCTGGACCGGTGCATGGTCAGGCGTGGGCGGACTGTTCGGCAACCTCGGCAAGCGCGGCGGCAGTGCCATGGGCATCGGCGGCGCCACCGGCTCCATCAAGGATACAGCCGCCCCGCCCGCCCAGCCCGATGGCGTCGCCGGAACCACGCCAGTCACCGTGTACTACGCCACCGACAGGCAATACGAGTCCAGCAGCCGCAATTATGGCTGGCAGCCCAACCGACAGGCGCCGCACCTGAGCTATGGCAGCATCGTCGTGAGCATCCCGGAAAAAAGAGCCCCGGGCGAGCTGCCGCTGCCGCCCTGGTACGACATCCTGTCCCGCGATGATGCGCAACGATATGTGCTGATCATGGGCAGCACGCGCCTGTCGCGCGCGGATTTTTTCGCCTCCGTCCAGGCCAGGATACGGGCCGCGCCGGAGCGCCACGCCGCCTTCATCTATATCCACGGCTACAGCAACTCCTTTGACGATGCCGCCCGGCGCACGGCGCAGATGGCGGTCGATCTCGATATCGGCGCCCTGCCCGTGTTCTACAGCTGGCCGTCGAAAGGCACCCTGGCCGGCTATGAGTTCGACGAGAATGCCGCCGAATGGACGCAGGCGCACCTGCAGGCTTTCCTGGCCGACTTCGCGGAACATTCGTCCGCCACCGATATCTACATCATCGCCCACAGCATGGGCAACCGCCCGATGACCGTGGCCCTGGCCAGCCTGCTGGAACGGCGCCCCGACCTGCTGCCCCGCTTCAAGCAGGTAGTGCTGGCGGCGCCGGACATCAATGCCGACATTTTCCGCGAACAGATCGCGCCCCGCTTCGCCAGCCTGAAACTGCCCGCCACCCTGTATGCCTCGGCCAACGACAAGGCGATGCGCGCTTCCTACAATTTTGCCGACTGGGACAGGATAGGCGACATCCGCGGCCCCGTTGTCGGCATCCCCGGCATGGAACTGGTCGACGCCTCGGCCGTGATCATGAATTTCATGGGGCACGACTACTTTGCCAGCAACCGCGTCTTGCTGACCGATATCGCCACCATGATCAAGACGGGGCAGCGGGCAAAGAACCGGGGCGGCTTGAAAGGCATTCCGAAGCAGGCGCCACAGTACTGGGCATTTCCCTGAGCAGCGCGCCCGCGGCGGGCAAAAAAAAACGGAGACCGCAGTCTCCGTTTTTGTTCATGCCGTCAAACCGGCATCAAGCCAGCTTGCCGTGGCACGCCTTGTACTTCTTGCCGCTGCCGCAAGGGCATGGGTCGTTGCGGCCCACTTTGACGCCCATGCTCACGCTCATGTCGTCGACGCTGTCGTCGTGGGCGGAAGCGGCCGTCGGTGCCAGCAGTTCTTCCGGCGCCGCGTTCGGGTCGAATTCGGCGTGCTGGTAGTGCACGTTTTCCACGTGCGACTGCTGCATCGCCTGTTCGGCCGCATCGACTTCTTCGCGCGACTGGATGCGCACCGTCATCACGTGCTTGGTGACGTCGTTCTTGATCATGTCGAGCATCTGGCCAAACAGTTCAAACGCTTCGCGCTTGTATTCCTGTTTCGGATTCTTCTGCGCATAGCCGCGCAGGTGAATACCCTGGCGCAGGTGATCCAGCGCCGCCAGGTGTTCGCGCCAGTGGCTGTCCACGCTTTGCAGCATGACATTGCGCTCGAAACCGCCAAACGATTCCTTGCCGACGATATCGATCTTCGACTGGTACACGGCGTCGGCCGCGGCCAGCACTTTTTCCAGGATCTCTTCGTCCGTCAGGGTCGGATCGGCTTCCAGCATTTGCTGCAGCGGCAAGTCGATCAGCCACTCGCTGGACAGGGTTTTTTCCAGGCCCTTGATATCCCACTGCTCTTCCACCGATTCCTGCGGCACGTACTGGTGCACCAGGTCGGTGAACACGCCGTGGCGCAAGGATGCGATCATGTCCGAGATGTCGGTCGTTTCCAGCAGCTCGTTACGCTGCTGGTAAATCACCTTGCGCTGGTCGTTGGCGACGTCATCGTATTCCAGCAATTGCTTGCGGATGTCGAAGTTGCGCGCTTCCACCTTGCGCTGGGCCGATTCGATCGAACGCGAAACGATGCCGGCTTCAATGGGTTCGCCTTCCGGCATTTTCAGACGGTCCATCACGGCGCGCACGCGGTCGCCGGCGAAGATGCGCAGCAGCGCGTCGTCCAGCGACAGGTAGAAGCGGGATGAACCGGGATCGCCCTGGCGGCCGGCACGGCCACGCAGCTGATTGTCGACGCGGCGCGATTCGTGGCGTTCGGTGCCGATGATGTGCAGGCCGCCCGCATTGACCACGTGGTCGTGCAGCGACTGCCATTCATCGCGCAGCTTCTGTGCCTGCGCCGCTTTTTCGGCGTCGCTCAGCTCAGGATTGGCTTCGATGAACTTGATCTGGTTTTCCACGTTACCGCCCAACACGATGTCGGTACCGCGACCGGCCATGTTGGTGGCGATGGTGATGGCTTTCGGACGGCCTGCCTGGGCGATGATTTCCGCTTCGCGGGCATGCTGCTTCGCGTTCAGCACATTGTGCGGCAAACCGGCCTTGGTCAGGATGCCCGACAGCAGTTCCGAGTTCTCGATCGAGGTCGTGCCGACCAGCACGGGCTGGCCGCGCTCGTAGCAGTCGCGGATGTCGTTCAACATCGCGTTGTACTTCTCGGCCGAGGATTTATACACCTGATCCTGGCGGTCCTTGCGCTGCAGCGGACGGTTCTGCGGAATCACGACCGTTTCCAGGCCGTAGATTTCCTGGAACTCGTACGCTTCGGTATCGGCCGTACCGGTCATGCCGGCCAGCTTGGCGTACATGCGGAAGTAGTTCTGGAAGGTGATCGAGGCCAGGGTCTGGTTCTCGTTCTGGATCTTCACGCCTTCCTTCGCTTCGACAGCCTGGTGCAAGCCGTCGGACCAGCGGCGGCCCGTCATCAGGCGGCCGGTGAATTCATCGACGATCACCACTTCATTGTTCTGCACCACATAGTGCTGATCCTTGAAGTACAAGGCGTGCGCGCGCAGGGCCGCATACAGGTGGTGTACGAGGGTGATGTTGGCCGAATCGTACAGCGAAGCGCCTTCCGGCAGCAGGCCCATTTCCATCAGGATGCGCTCGGCCTTTTCGTGGCCCGCTTCCGTCAGCAGCACCTGGTGCGCTTTTTCATCCTTGGTGTAGTCGCCCGGGACTTCCACTTTGCCCTTGCCATCCGGCGTCTCTTCGCCGATCTGCAAGGTCAGCAGGCGCGGCACTTCATTGATCTTGTGATACAGGTCGGTATGGTTCTCGGCCTGGCCCGAAATGATCAGCGGCGTGCGCGCTTCATCGATCAGGATCGAGTCGACTTCATCGACGATGCCGAAGTTCAGGCTGCGCTGCACGCGCTCGCGCGCTTCGTAGACCATGTTATCGCGCAGGAAGTCGAAACCGAATTCATTGTTGGTGCCATAGGTGATGTCCGAGGCGTACGCCTGCTGCTTGGCGCTATGCTCCATCTGCGACATGTTCACGCCCGTCGACAGACCCAGCCACGCATACAGGCGGCCCATGGTTTCGGCATCGCGCTGCGCCAGGTAATCGTTGACCGTGACGATGTGCACGCCCTTGCCCGACAAGGCGTTCAGGTAGGCTGGCAAGGTAGCCATCAGGGTCTTGCCCTCGCCCGTGCCCATCTCCGCGATCTTGCCAAAGTGCAAGACCATGCCGCCGATCATCTGTACGTCGAAGTGGCGCATGCGCAGGACGCGCTTGCTGGCCTCGCGGCAGACGGCGAACGCTTCTGGCAACAGGGCATCGAGCGATTCTCCGCCGGCGATGCGTTCCTTGAAGGCAGGCGTCTTCGCTTGCAGCTCGGCATCCGACAGCTTTTCGATGACCGGCTCGAGCGCATTGATCTCGCGTACCGTTTTTTGGTATTGCTTGAGCAGCCGCTGGTTGCGGCTACCGAAAATCTGGGTCAGTAATGACATGCTTGAATTCTTGAAAAAACGCCGTTAAAAAAAGCTCGGTAGGGAACAACGAGGTAAGCATCGCGTCACCGCACGGAGTTCGACTATGGCAAAAGACGATGATTTTATCATGCGTTCCCGACATGGTTGGGGTAATGCGCCATATAACAATAGCTTAATGACAAACAAATAGCAGAATTTGCGGACATTTTCCATACTGTAAGGCAATACCGGCAGGCGGTCCGGGTTTCACCGGCCGCCCCGCTCGTCATGCGCGGGCCACTTGTGATATGTTTCGCCTCATGCGAACTCCCACTTACTCACCGGCACCGCGCCGCGGCTACGGCTTTGCCCGCTCAGGCCCGGCCGTCACGGGCGCAACCGACTTTCTGCGCGGCAATGCGACGATGGCATCCCTGATGCCCACCGTCACGCGCCTGGCCGCCCTGCAAAAGGATTGCGCCAAGGCCTTGCCGGTGATGTTCGAGCACTGCGACATTCTGCAATTCGAGAGCGGCCAGCTGGTGCTGGCCACGCCGAACGCGGCGCTGGCGGCCAAGCTCAAGCAGCAATTGCCGAAACTGCAGGGGGAACTGGAAAGAAAAGGCTGGCAGATTTCAGGCATCAAGCTGAAAGTGCAGGTCATCAAGAGCATCGCGCCCATCGTGCATACGCGGGCGCTGGTCTTGCCGGAAAAAGCCATGTCCGCCCTGGAAGCGCTGAGCACGGCCCTGCCCGCGTCGAAGCAGAACGAACAATTGATCGCGGCGCTGCGCAGTTTAGTGCGCCACCACCGCGAAGCAAAAGATTAAGACTGTCCGACGACATTTTGACACCTCAGAAAACCATAGCGAGCGGAAGGGAGAGGTGACTAAGAAGCGCAACCGTACGAAGTACGGGGGCGCCGAGCCGGTGAGCATCGCAGGTCGCCCGCAGTAGGTTTAATGAGGTGTCGCTCAGATCAGGTCAGCGACCACTCGCGCTGCATTTGCCGCAAATACGATTGCGGCGCTTCCTCGTTCGTGGCGAACGAGACGATTTCATACGCGTCCGGCTGCTCCAGCAGCGCCAGCAACAGCTGGTTGTTCAGCGCGTGGCCCGACTTGTGCGCCGTGTAGTACGCCAGCAGCGGGTGGCCCACCAGGTACAGGTCGCCGATGGCGTCGAGGATCTTGTGGCGCACGAACTCGTCTTCGTAGCGCAAGCCGTCCGCGTTCAGGATGCGGTATTCGTCCATGACGATGGCGTTTTCCAGCGACCCGCCACGCGCCAGGCCCATGCCGCGCAAGCTTTCCACGTCCTGCATGAAGCCGAAGGTGCGCGCGCGCGCCACGTCGTGCACGTAGGACACGTCGCCGAAATCGACGGAAGCGCGCTGCATCGTGCCATCGACGGCCGGATGATTGAATTCGATGAAGAAATCGAGCTTGAAGCCGTCATACGGCGACAGGCGCGCCCACTTCTCGGCGTCGCCCTTGCCCTGGCGAACTTCCACGGGCTTGATGACCTTGATGAATTTCTTTGCCGCTTCCTGCTCTTCCACGCCCGCTTGCTGCAGCAGGTAGACGAAGGACGAGGCGGAACCATCCATGATGGGAATTTCTTCCGCATTCACGTCGACGAACATATTGTCGATGCCCATGCCGGCCGCGGCCGACATCAGGTGCTCCACGGTCGAGACCCTGGCGCCATCCTTGACCAGCACGGAAGCCATGCGCGTATCGCCCACGGCCATGGCGCTGGCGGGAAACTCCACCACGGGATCGAGATCGATGCGGCGAAACACGATGCCCGTGTCAATCGCGGCGGGACGCAGGGTCAGTTCGACCTTGGTTCCTGAATGCAAGCCGACACCGATGGTACGGACCAATTGTTTGATAGTGCGTTGTTTTAACATCTGTCGATTATATCCATTTGGCGTCTTTTCGTTGCGGCGCGGCATGGGCCACGCCAGAAAAACCACAATGCGCCGTCAAGGATGCTCGCTTTCCGCATGCACGGCTTCGCGGCGCACCAGGTAAATGCCGCTGCCAATGATGATGGCCGCGCCGATCAGGGTGTACTGGTCGGGCAAGGCGCGCCACAGCAGCCAGTCCAGGGCCATGCCCCAGGCCAGGGCCGAGTATTCGAACGGCGCCACGCTGGACGCCTTGCCATGCCGAAACGCCTCCGTGATGGCCAGCTGGCCCAGGAAGCCGCTGACGGACAAGCCCGCCAGCAGCCACCAGTCCTCGCGGCGGATGCTCACCCATTCGTGCGCCGACAGGGCCACGCCGCCGATGGCCATCATCACCATCAGCCAGAAGACCATGCTTTCGCTGGCATCCGTGCGGCTGAGGATGCGGCCCGTGACGGCCGAGATGGCGTAGCAGGCGGCCGACCCCAGCACGGCCAGCCCGGCCAGCGAAAAGAATCCCGAACCGTCCGGGCGCAGCGCCACCAGCACGCCCAGGAGGCCCACGGCGATGGCGCACCAGCGCGCGAAGTCGACTCGTTCCTTCAGGATGAACACCGACAGGACCGTGATCAGCAAGGGGGCAACGAAGAACAGTGCATACGTCTCGGCCAGCGACATGCGCTTCAAGCCGTAGGCGAACAGGGTAATCATCAGCACGCCCAGGGCGCCGCGCAACAGGTGCAACGGCCAGCGCACCCGCATCACGTTCCTGAAGGCGCCCCGGTACAGCAAATACACGCAGACGAGCGGCAAGGACGACAGGGCGCGCAGGGCCGTCACCTGCATGGCGGGATAATGGGCGGACAACAGCTTCATGGCTGTATCCATCAAGGAAAACATGGCGACGGCGACCAGCATCACATAGATGCTGCGCAGGTTGGGATTACGGGGGAGCAAGGCAGACTCCTGGCGAAAGAGCGGGGCCGTCATCATGGCGACGGCCGGAGCCAGGACAGCATGGTCTGGAAAGCCAGGGCCAGGCGGTCAGCCCGATTATAGCAAGCGCGGCCGATTCATATTTTCAAAGGAGCAACTATGCGGGCAACAGCATCACCAGCTTCAGCTCGTGCTGGCGCGCCAGGTGCAGGGTCACCTGGTTAAACGCCAGCAAGCCCTGCTGCGGATGCTGGAAGCGCCGCAATCCCCCGTCGCGGCCCTGCACCTGCTGCGCTTGCCACCACTGGCGAAACGGCGCGCTGGCGCCAGCCAGTTCGGCGATCAGGCCGGCCAGCGGCGCCTGGTCCGCATGCCGGCCGATGTCGGCGCGGAACTCGGCCACCAGCCGCTGCGCCCGTTCAGGCCAGCCGACGACCAGCGCGCGCGCGCCGGGCGCCAGGAACATGAAGCGCAGCTGGTTCGGCGCGGCCGCCTCGGCGTGCAGCCAGTCCGTGAACAAGGCGGCGGCGGCGTCATTCCACGCCACGGCATTCCATGCGCGGTCCAGGATGTAAGCGGGCGCGGCGATGGCGGCGACGATGGCGGCCAGCTCGGCGGCGGCGGGACCGTCGCCCTCGCCTGCCCCGTGGCTGGGGTCATGCTTGTCGGCCACCTCGAACAGGTAGGCGCGCTCGGCCGCGCTCAGCTGCAGCACCTGCGCCAGCCGCGCCAGCATCCTGGCCGACGCGGACACGGGCCGCCCCTGCTCCAGCCATGTCAGCCAGGTGGGACTGACGTCGCACAGCTGCGCCAGCTCTTCGCGCCGCAGGCCCGGCGTGCGGCGCCGCCCGCCGCCGGGCAAGCCGGCCATGGCGGGGGTCACGGCTTCGCGCCGGGAGCGGATGAATTCAGCGAGCTTGCTTGACATGGTCAGGATGCATGGTAGTGGTTATACCAGTATAAGTTATGGTCTTGTTACAGGATAATTTTATCCTTATTCTGCAGGCACTCACCCATCAACAGGAGAACACCATGCAGCAGCACGATGTCGTTACCGAACAGTTTGGCAAGACGGCGAATGCCTACCTGAGCAGCGCCGTCCACGCGCAAGGCGCCGATCTGGTGCTGATGCAGGAATGCGCGCGCCGCCATGGCACGCCGCTGGTGCTGGACCTGGGCTGCGGCGCCGGCCACGCCAGCTTCGCCGTCGCGCCCGTGGCGCAATCGGTCGTCGCCTACGACCTGGCGCAGCCCATGCTCGACGTGGTCGATCACGCCAAGGTGCAGCGGGGCCTGCACAACATCCGCACGCAACAGGGCGACGTGGCCCGCCTGCCGTTTGCCGACGCCAGCTTCGACATGGTCGTCACGCGCTTTTCCGCGCACCACTGGAACGACGTGGCCGCGGCGCTGTCGGAAGCGTGGCGCGTGCTGCGCCCGAACGGCACCTTGCTGGTGGTCGATATCGTGGCGCCGAAGACGGCCCTGTACGACAGCACCTTGCAGGCCGTGGAAATGCTGCGCGACGCCTCGCACGTGCGCGACTACCGCGCCTGCGAATGGGGCGCCAAGTTCGACAATGCGGGCTTTACGCACAGCTTGCGCAGCGTGTGGAAACTGACGATGCGGTTCGACGAGTGGGTGGCGCGCATGCGCACCCCGAGCGAGCGCGTGGCGGCCATCCGCCACCTGTTCGATGGCGCGCCCGAGGAAGCGCGGCGCTATTTCGCCCTGCAGGACGATTATTCGTTCAGCATCGACGCGGCCTTGTTCGAGGCGACCAAGCCGTCGGTACAATAAAAAAAACGGCGCCGATGGCGCCGTTTTTTTTGCGTAGGTTGGATTAGCGCATAGCGCGTCATCCAACAAATGTCGCCATACCACTGCTTTGACCGCACAGTGTCGGCTTACGCTGCGCTAAGCCGACCTACGCTTGGCCTACGCCAACCTGCGATCTGCTTAAGCCAACTGGCTCAGCAACGTCTCGGCATTCGACACTTCAAACTTGCCGCCCTGCTCGATGTTCAGTTGCGTCACGACGCCATTGTCGACCAGCATCGAGTAGCGCTGCGAGCGCGTGCCCATGCCATGCTTGGAGAAATCGGCATCCAGGCCCAGGGCCTTGCTGTAGGCGGCGTTGCCGTCAGCCATCATGCGTACCACGCCGGTGGCTTTCTGGTCGCGGCCCCAGGCGCCCATCACGAACGCGTCGTTGACGGAGATGCACCAGATTTCATCGACGCCCTTGGCCTTCAGGTCGGCGGCGTGCTTGACGTAGCCTGGCACGTGCTGTGCGGAGCAGGTCGGGGTGTAGGCGCCTGGCAGGCCGAAGATGGCGATCTTCTTGCCCTTGACCAGGTCTTGCACGTTGAACGTGTTCGGGCCCAGCGCGCAGCCTTCGGTTTCGCTTTCGATGAATTCAGCCAGGGTGCCTTCTGGCAGGGTGTCGCCGATCTTGATGGTCATGTTGACTCCTTGTGTACTGTCGGTTGAAGACGCTGCCCGCTTCATGCAGCCGACAGCGCCCGTGATCTGGTTCTGCCGGCATGATGCCGACACTGCGCGATAGTATGCCTGACTTGCCGCATTTGTGCAGAAAATGGCAGGAAAGGCAAAGGCAAACATCAAGGCAGCGGAGAAAAAAACGGCGGCCCTCAGGCCGCCGTCATGTTTGCTGACATCAAATCACCTCCGCTCACCTAATCACATGAAAAATACTCAGGGCAAGGCGCATGGCCGCATGTGCGGCAGGGCTATGCAACGCCGCCATGGGCTTTTTTCACTGTGATTAGTCGGCCTGTTTGCGCAGGAAGGCGGGAATGTCGTACGTCTCCATGCCATTCTTTTCCATCGCGCGCACCTGCTCGGAAGCCGATTCGCGGCGCCATACGGCCGGTGCCTTCATGCCATCGAAGCCGGCTGCCGGCGTGGCCACGCCCACGGTGGTCGCCGCCGCCTGCGCGCCGCCCATTGCCGCCGACGGAGTCAGCGGGCCGTTGTGGGTACCGGTGCGCAGCACTTGCTGCGGTACCAGCTGGATGTTTTTCTTCGCGCGGCCCAGGCCTGTCGCCACCACGGTGACGCGGATGTCGTCGCCCATGGCGTCGTCGTAGGCGATACCTTGCGCGATCGACGCGTCCGGCGCGGCAAACGCGCGCACGGCAGCCATGACTTCCTTGATCTCCTTGCCCTTCAGGCCACGGCTGGCCGTGACGTTGACCAGCACGCCGCGCGCGCCGGACAGGTCGATGCCGTCCAGCAGCGGCGAAGCGACAGCCTGTTCGGCGGCGATGCGCGCGCGGTCCACGCCGGATGCCGTCGCCGTGCCCATCATGGCCTTGCCCTGCTCGCCCATGATGGTTTTCACGTCGTTGAAGTCGACGTTGATATGGCCCGGCACGTTGATGATCTCGGCAATGCCGGCCACCGCGTTGTTGAGCACATCATCGGCATGCTGCATCCATTCCAGCATGCTTTCATCTTCGTAGATCTCTTCCAGTTTTTCATTCAGGATGATGATCAGCGAATCGACGTGCAACGACAGCTGTTCCAGGCCTTCGTCGGCGATGTCCATGCACTTCTGGCCTTCGTACGAAAATGGCTTGGAAACCACCGCCACCGTCAGCGCGCCCAGTTCCTTGGCCACTTCGGCCACGATGGGAGCGGCGCCCGTGCCCGTGCCGCCGCCCATGCCGGCGGCGATGAAGACCATGTGCGCGCCGCGCAGCGAATCGGCGATGCGCGTGCGCGATTCTTCGGCCAGCTGGCGGCCGACGGCAGGCTTCATGCCGGCGCCCAGACCCGTGTCGCCGATCTGGATGATGTTGTGGGCCTTCGATGTCGACAGGGCCTGTGCGTCGGTATTGGCGGCAATGAACTCCACGCCCGACATGCCTTTGTTGATCATGTGTTGGACTGCATTGCCACCCGCACCGCCGACGCCGACGACCTTGATGACGGTACCTAAAGCTGTGTTATCGACCATATCGAACTCCATGATGTGCTCCTATCAGAATGCGGTTTCCAAGCGCCAGGCCTCATATTGGTAGGAGAACTGGAGATTGAAAACTGCGGTTAAATATAAAATTAAGTTATGTGTGTTTACCTGCGATGCTGCCAAAAAACCTGTGCTGCCGGGCGAAAATCATGCCCTTAAAAATTCCCTAAAAACCATTCCTTCATGCGCTGCCAGACTGCCTTCACCGAGCCGTCCTGACGCGTCACGATGTGGCCGCGCAGGTATTGCTTCTTCGCTTCCAGCAGCAGGCCCAATACCGTGGCATAGCGCGGACTGCGCACCACGTCGGCCAGCTGGCCCCGATACTCGGGCGTGCCCAGGCGCGCCGGTTTCAGGAAAATATCTTCCGCCATCTCGACCATGCCAGGCATGATGGAGGTACCGCCCGTGAGCACGATGCCCGACGACAGCACGCCTTCATAACCGGATTCGCGCACCACCTGGTGCACCATGGCGAACAGCTCTTCGACGCGCGGTTCGATCACGGCCGCCAGCGCCTGGCGCGACAGGTTGCGCGGGCCGCGGTCGCCCAGGCCAGGCACTTCCAGCGATTCGCCGGGGTCGGCCAGGACCTGCTTGGCCACGCCATAGCGGATCTTGATTTCTTCCGCTTCCGCGGTCGGGGTGCGCAAGGCCATGGCGATGTCGTTGGTGATCTGGTCGCCGGCGATGGGAATGACTGCCGTATGGCGGATCGCGCCATCGGAGAACACCGCCACGTCGGTCGTGCCGCCACCGATGTCGATGAGCACCACGCCCAGCTCCTTTTCATCGGGCGTGAGCACCGCATCGGCCGAGGCCATCGGCTGCAGGATCAGATCCGACACTTCCAGGCCGCAGCGGCGCACGCACTTGACGATGTTCTGCACCGCCGACACGGCGCCGGTGACGATATGCACCTTCACCTCCAGGCGGATGCCGCTCATGCCGATCGGCTCGCGCACATCTTCCTGGCTGTCGACGATGAACTCTTGCGGCACCGTGTGCAGCAATTGCTGATCGGTCGGAATGTTAACCGCTTTTGCCGTCTCGATGACGCGCGCCACGTCGGTCGCCGTCACTTCCTTGTCCTTGATGGCCACCATGCCGCTGGAGTTGAAGCTGCGGATATGGCTGCCGGCGATGCCCGCGTACACATTGCGGATCTTGCAGTCGGCCATCAGCTCGGCTTCTTCCAGGGCGCGCTGGATGGATTCCACCGTGGCCTCGATATTGACCACCACGCCTTTTTTCAGGCCCTTCGATTCGTGCTGGCCCAGCCCGATCACTTCGTGGCGCCCGTCGGACATCACTTCGGCTACCACCGCCACCACTTTCGAGGTGCCGATGTCGAGGCCGACGATCAGGTTTTTCGCGTCTTTTGTCATTTCTGTCGCCTACTGTATGGGCTATAAATTAAAATTATTGGGTTAAGTCGGTTTTTTAATCGGACTGCTATTTTTCTTCTTCATCACTGGCCTGCCATCCTTGCCTTCCGCCGGTATCACCAGTCCGGCGGAACTGAGCGCCAGGCCATTCTGGTAGCGCATGTCGATCGTGTCGATATTTTCCAGACGGCTCGCCAGTTGCGGATAGATACCCACCAGCCGGTCGACCCGCGCCTTCAGCGTCGTATGATTCTGTTCTCGCCCCAGCGCCACGCTCATACCGTTATTCAGTTTCACGGTCCACGCATAGCGGCTCGACAGCGACAGGGTTTCCGGCACCATCTTCAACGGCGCAAACCATTTTTCCAGCTGCACGTAGGTGGCCAGCACTTCCTTCTCGCTGCCGTCCGGCCCCGAAAACGCGGGCAGTTCATGGTCGTCTTCCGCTTCGGCCACATTGGCCGTAAACACGTCGCCCTTGACCGACAGCAGGCGTCCATCCTCGCCCCACGTGCCCAGCGCCTCGTGTTCCTCCAGCGCCACGATCAGCTGGTTCGGCCACTCGCGCCGCACGCTGGCGCGGCGCACCCAGGGCACCGACTCGAACACGCCGCGCACGCTTTCCAGGTTCGTCGTGAAAAAATTGCCCTTGATGCGGCCAAGCGTGCCGCTGCGCAGGGTCAGGTAATTCACGTGGCGCAGGCCCTTGTCGTCCGCGCTTTCCACCTTGATGGTGCGCAGGTCGAACATGGGACGCTGCGAGACCCACCAGACGCCGGCCGCCACGCACACGACCAGAACCGCGGCCAGCAAGCCGTTGGCAGTCGTATTCAGGCTTTTAGCGTCATGCCACATATCAGTGCTGTCCCTTGTGCATTTTCAGGCGCGCGCCGGCGACGATTTCCAGGCACAGGTCTTCATAGCTGATGCCCACGGCGCGCGCCGCCATCGGCACGAGCGAATGGCCCGTCATGCCCGGCGAGGTATTCACCTCGAGCAGGAACAGCTTGCTGTCGGCCGCGCGCATCAGCACATCGACCCGTCCCCAGCCTTCGCAGCCGAGGGCGCGGTAGGCTTCCACGGCGATGCGCTCCATCTCCGCCACGATCGCCGGGTCCAGCTGCGGCGGGCAGAAATACTGGGTATCGTCCGTAAAATACTTGTTCTGGTAATCGTAATTGCCTTGCGGCGCGACGATTTCAATCGGCGGCAGCGCGCGCGCCGTGGCGCCCTTGCCAAGGATGGCCACGGTGAATTCGCGGCCCTGGATGAATTCCTCGGCCAGCACAGAATCATCGAGAGCGGCGGCGATGTCGTAGGCAGCCTGGAAGGCCGCGGCCTCGTTGACGGTGGTGATGCCGATGCTCGAGCCTTCGTGCGGCGGCTTGACGATCAGCGGCAAGCCCAGTTCCGCGGCCACCTTGGCCAGGTCCGAGCTGTCGTCCAGCACAGCGTACTGCGGCGTCGGCAGCTGGTGCATCAGCCAGATCATCTTGGTGTAGACCTTGTCCATGCCCACCGCGCAAGCCATCACGCCGCTGCCCGTGTAGGGAATGCCCAGTTGTTCCAGCGCGCCCTGCAGGCTGCCGTCTTCGCCGAAGCGGCCATGCAGCGCGATAAAGACGCGGTCAAATTTTTCAGCGGCCAGTTCGGCCAGGCTGCGCTCGCCCGTGTCGAAGCCGTGCGCATCCACGCCATGGCTTTGCAGCGCGGCCAGCACGCCCGTGCCGGACATCAGCGACACTTCGCGTTCGGCAGAGCTGCCGCCGAACAGGACGCCGACCTTGCCCAATTGTTTTACATCGATAGCTGAAGCTTGGTTCACATCAGGCCTTTACAGTGTTGGATTGATACGTAGTCAGTTGTTGCGGGATGCCGCTGATGGAGCCCGCGCCCATGGTCAGCACGACGTCGCCGTCGCGCGCCACGCTCATGATGGTGTCGGCCATGTCGGTCATGGATTCGACGAAAATCGGTTCGATCTTGCCGCGCGCGCGCAGCGCATGCGCCAGTGCGCGGCCGTCGGCGGCGACGATGGGTGCCTCGCCCGCCGCATACACTTCGGACAGCAGCAGCACGTCGGGCGCGCCCAGCACCTTGACGAAATCCTCGAACAGGTCGCGCGTGCGGCTGTAGCGGTGCGGCTGGAACGCCAGCACCAGGCGGCGGCCCGGATAGGCGGCGCGCGCGGCGGCCAAAGTCACTTCCGTTTCCACCGGATGGTGGCCGAAATCGTCGACCAGGGCGAAGCTGCCGCCATTCGGCAGCGCCACGTCGCCATAGCGCGTGAAGCGCCGGCCCACGCCGGAAAATTCCGCCAGGCCCTGCTGCGTGGCGCTGTCGGCGATGCCGATTTCACGCGCGATGGCGATGGCCGAGCAGGCATTCTGCACATTGTGCATGCCGGGCTGGTTCAGCACCACGTCAAGGTCCGGGTAGCCTTCCTGCAGCACGGTGAAATGCATTTCCAGGCCCACGGCGCGCGCGTTGATGGCGCGCACCTGCGCGTCTTCGGCGAAACCGTAGGTGGTGACAGGCTTGGTCACGGACGGGATGATGGCGCGCACGTGCGGATCGTCGATGCACAGCATGGCGCGGCCATAGAAGGGCAAGCGGTGCGTGAACTGCACGAAAGCCTGCTTGAGCTTTTCGAAATCGTGCTCGTACGTATCCATGTGGTCGGCGTCGATATTCGTGATCACTTCGATCATCGGCGTCAGGTTCAGGAACGAGGCATCCGATTCATCGGCTTCGGCCACCAGGTAGTCGCCCGAACCCAGCTTGGCGTTCGCGCCGGCGCTGGTCAGGCGCCCGCCGATGACGAACGTGGGATCGAGGCCGCCCTGGGCCAGCACGGAGGCGACCAGGCTGGTAGTGGTGGTCTTGCCGTGCGTGCCGGCGATGGCGATGCCGCGCTTCAAACGCATCAATTCGCCGAGCATCACGGCGCGCGGCACCAGCGGGATCTTGCGCGCGCGCGCGGCCGCCACTTCCGGATTGTCCTGCGGGACGGCGCCCGACGTCACCACCGCATCGGCGTCGCCGATGTTTTCCGCCGCGTGACCGAGCATGACGGTCGCGCCCAGGCTCGCCAGGCGCTGCGTCGCCGCATTGCTGCCCAGGTCGGAGCCCGACACCTTGTAGCCCAGGTTGACCAGCACTTCGGCGATGCCGCTCATGCCGCTGCCGCCAATGCCGACAAAGTGGATATTGTTTACTTTATGCTTCACAGAGCTAACCTCATGCCAGTTTTTCCAATACGTGTGCGATCGCCTCATTGGCGTCGCGCTTGCCTGCTGCCAGCGCCGCCTGCGCCATCTGCTGGCAGCGATCGCGGTTCAGCGATGCCAGCAGGGCGCTCAGCGACGCCGCACTCATTTCCGTCTGCGGCAAATGAATCGCCGCGCCTTGTTGCGCCATCCATTGCGCGTTGTCGCGCTGGTGGCTGGTGGTCGATGCCACCAGCGGCACCAGCACGCTGGCCACGCCGGCCGCCGTCAGCTCCGACAGGGTGATCGCGCCGGCGCGGCAGATCACCAGGTCCGCTTCGGTATATGCCTTGGCCATGTCGTCGATGAAGTCGACCACATTGGCTTGCACGCCCGCCTGCGCATACGCGGCATGCAGGGCGTCGATATTCTTCTTGCCCGACTGGTGCGTCACCAGCGGACGCTCGCCTTGCGGCATCAGCGCCAGCGCGGCAGGCAGGTTGTCGTTCAGCGCCTTCGCGCCCAGGCTGCCGCCCACCACCAGGATGCGCAACGGCCCGCTGCGGCCGGCGAAACGCGCGGCCGGCGGCGCCATGGCCAGGATCTCGGCGCGCACGGGATTGCCCGTGACGACGGCCTTGCCGGCGGCGCTGCCGAAATCGGCGGGAAAGCCGAAGCATACTTGCTGCGCCAGCGGCACCAGCGTCTTGTTCGACAACAGCAGCGCGGCATCGGCATTGACCAGCACCAGCGGCACGCCCTTCAGGCGCGCCATCAGGCCGCCCGGCACGGTGACGTAGCCGCCCATGCCCATCACCACGTCCGGCTTGCGGCGCGCGATGAAGCGCCGGATGGCAAAAAAGCTGGCCAGCATCCTGAAGCCGCCCTTGACCGTGTGCGCCAGGCCCTTGCCGCGCATGCCGGAAAAGGCGATGGCATCCATGGGAATGCCGCTCTTCGGCACCAGGTCCTGCTCCATGCCGTGGGTCGTGCCCAGCCAGCTCACTTCCCAGCCGCGCGCGCGCATGGTTTGCGCGATCGCCAGGCCAGGGAAAATATGGCCGCCGGTGCCGGCTGCCATGATCATCAGTCTTTTCGTCGGTTTCAATGTCGTTACATTAGTCATAGCCGGCCTCCGCGCATCAGGATCCGGTTTTCGTAATCGATGCGCAGCAAAATCGCCAGGCCGATACAGTTAATCAGTACGCCCGTGCCGCCATAGCTCATCAAGGGCAAGGTCAGGCCCTTGGTCGGCAGCAGGCCCAGGTTTACGCCCATGTTGATGAAGGTCTGCACGCCGATCCAGATCGCGATGCCCTTCGCCGTCAGGCCCGCGAACGTCTGGTCGATGGCGATCGCCTGGCGGCCGATATCGAAGGCGCGCTTGATGATCCAGTAGAACAGGCCGATCACGACCAGCACGCCCACCAGGCCCAGCTCCTCGCCGATCACGGCAAGTAAAAAGTCCGTGTGCGCTTCGGGCAGGTAGTGCAGTTTTTCCACGCTGCCGCCCAGGCCCACGCCAAACAGTTCGCCGCGCCCGAAGGCGATCAGCGAGTGCGTCAGCTGATATGCCTTGTTCAGCGCATTGTCTTCCTGCCACGGGTCGAGATACGCAAAAAACCGCTCGCGGCGGAATTTGGACAGGGCGATGATGGTGACGAAGATTGCCGTCAGCATGGCGCCGATGCCGCCGAACCAGATGGCGTTGACGCCACCCAGGAACAGGATGCCCATGGCGATGCAGACGATCACGCCGAAGGCGCCCAGGTCGGGCTCCATCAGCAGCAGCAGGCCGACGAAACTGACGGCCAGCGCCATCGGCATGAAGCCCTTGGTCAGCTTGTGCATGTATTCCTGCTTGCGCACCGTGTAGTCGGCCGCGTACAGCACCATCACCACCTTCATCAGCTCGGACGGCTGCGGACGCAGGCCCGGCAGGTTCAGCCAGCGGCGCCCGCCGTTGACCGACACGCCCAGGCCCGGTATCAGTACCATCACCAGCAGCACCAGGGTGCCGATGAACAGCCACGGGGCGATCTTTTGCCAGGTGGCGATGCGGATGCGGAACACCATCGCGCCGACGATGATCGACACGCCGATGAACAGCGCCTGGCGCACGACAAAATAATTGTTCGTGTAGGCGGCGAACTTGCGCGCATCGGACAGCGAGATCGACGCCGAATACACCATCACCATGCCCAGCAACATGAGCAGCAGCACCACCCACACCAGCGGCTGGTCGTACTCCATCATCTTCGACTGCCGCGCGCGGCCGTCCAGCGGCTTGGCAGCCGAGCCGGAACCGAAGCGGAATGGCAGTTGGAAGGCCATCAGATATCCTGTCCGTTTTCCAGGGCGATGTCGCGCACGGCGTCGACAAACACCTGCGCGCGATGCGCATAGTTCTTGAACATGTCCATGCTGGCGCACGCGGGCGACAGCAGCACCGCGTCACCGGCCAGCGCCAGGCTGCTGGCGCGCTTGACCGCCTCCGGCAAGGTGGCGCAATCGACGATGTCGACGCCGGCCGGCTCCAGCGCCGCGCGCAAGGCGGGCGCATCGCGGCCGATCAGCAGCACGGCGCGCACGTGGCGCGACACGGGTTCGGCCAACGGCGAGAAATCCTGTCCCTTGCCATCGCCGCCGGCGATCAGCACCAGGCGCTGCTCGGCGCCGCCAAAGGCCTTGCCCAGGCCGGACAGGGCCGCGACGGTGGCGCCCACGTTGGTGCCCTTGCTGTCGTCGTAATATTCGACATCGTTGACGGCGGTGATCAGTTCCACCCGGTGCGGTTCGCCCTGGTATTCGCGCAAGCCATGCAGCAGCGGCGCGAACGGCAGGCCGATGGCGCGGCACAGGGCCAGCGCCGCCAGCGCGTTCGCCGCATTATGCTGGCCGCGGATTTTCAGCGCATCGGCCGGCATCAGTTTTTTCGCCATCGTCGGCACCGGTTCCGGCGCCGGATCGTTCTTCCTGCGTTTTTTCTCGATCACTTCTTCGCTGGGCACGGCTTGCGCCAGCCAGAAGATGCCCCGCTCGTTGACGAGGCCAAAACTGTCGACTTCCGCCGGTTCGCCCGTGCCGAAGGTGACGGTCTCGCGCAGGGGATCGGCCATGCGCATGACGGCGGCATCGTCGCGGTTCAGCACGCGCACGGTCTCGTCGCCAAAGATGCGCGCCTTGTCGGCAGCATAGGCGGCCATGTCGCCATGCCAGTCCAGGTGGTCCTGCGACAAGTTCAGCACCGTGGCCGCATCGGCCTGCAGGCTGAAGGTCGTGTGCAGCTGGAAGCTGGACAGCTCCAGTATCCATGCTTGCGGCAAGGTGCTGGCGACGGGTTCCGCCGCGGCCTCGCCTTCTCCTTCTTCCGCGACAGGCTGCGGCGCCGGCTCGGCATCGAGCACTTCGCGCAGCACGTCGAGCGCCGCCGGGCTGATATTGCCGGCCACGCGCGTGGCCAGGCCGGCGCGTTCGCACAGCAGCCCGACCAGGCTGGTGACGGTGGTCTTGCCATTCGTGCCCGTGATGGCGACGACTTTCGGCGCATAGCCGCGCTGCGCCTTCAAGGCGGCCAGCGCTTGCGCGAACAGTTCGATCTCGCCCCACATGGGGATGTGTTTCCCGGCGGCGGCCGGCGCGATTGCAGCCAGTTCACGCTGCGGCGCCAGGCCGGGGCTGACGGCGACAAAGTCCACGCCGTCGAGCAAATCCGCCGTGAAGGCGCCGGCGATGAACTGCGCCTGCGGCACGGCGTCCTGCAGGGCAGCCAGGCGCTCCGGCGCTTCCCGCGTATCGGCCACGCGCACGGCCGCACCGCCGCGTGCCAGCCACAGGGCCATGGCCAGGCCCGACTCCCCGAGGCCCAGTATCAGTGCGGTTTTATCGAGGTACATCATCAGCGCAGCTTCAAGGTGGTCAGGCCGAGCAGCACCAGCATCATGGTGATGATCCAGAAACGCACGACAACCTGCGTCTCTTTCCAGCCTTTTTGTTCAAAATGGTGATGCAGTGGCGCCATCAGGAAGACGCGGCGGCCGGCGCCAAAGCGTTTCTTGGTGTATTTGAACCAGACGACCTGGATGATCACGGACAGCGTTTCGACGACGAAGATGCCGCCCATGATGAACAGGACGATTTCCTGGCGCACGATGACGGCGATGGTGCCCAGTGCGCCGCCCAGCGCCAGCGCGCCCACGTCGCCCATGAAGACCTTGGCGGGATGCGTGTTATACCAGAGGAAGGCCAGGCCGGAACCGGCCAGCGCGCCGCAGAAGATCACCAGCTCGCCGGCGCCCGGAATGTGCGGGATGAACAGGTAGCGCGCATAGGTGGCGTTGCCTGTCAGGTAGGCGAACAGGCCAAGGGCCGTGCCCACCATCACGGTCGGCATGATGGCCAGGCCATCGAGGCCATCCGTGAAGTTGACGGCGTTGCTGGTGCCGACGATGACGCAGTAGGTCAGCGCGATGAAGCCCCACACGCCCAGCGGATAGCTGATGGTCTTGAAGAACGGGACGATCAGGTCGGCCTTCGGCGGCAGGTCCATGGCGAAGCCCGACTGCACCCAGGCGTAGATCAGGTTCCACACGTGGCCCGCGTCCGGTTCCGACACGGAGACGGAAAACGCCAGGTAGAAGGCGGCGACGATGCCGATCAGCGACTGCCAGAAGTATTTTTCGCGCGAGCGCATGCCTTCCGGGTCCTGGTGCACCACCTTGCGATAGTCGTCGGCCCAGCCGACGGCGCCAAAGCCCAGGGTGACGATCAGCACGGGCCAGATGAAGCGGTTCGACAGGTCGGCCCACAGCAAGGTGGAAATGCCGATGGCGATGAGGATCAGCACGCCGCCCATGGTGGGGGTGCCGTGTTTTTTCAGATGCGTTTGCGGGCCGTCCGTGCGCACGGCCTGGCCGACCTTCATGCGGGTCAGCATGCGGATCACGGCGGGACCGGCGCACAAGCCGATCAGGATCGCCGTCAAGGTGGCGAAGACGGCGCGGAATGTGATGAAGTTAAAGACCCGCAGCGGGCCAATGTCGTCCTGGAAATAATGAGCGAGCCAGAGCAGCATGATTAGTGAGCTTCCTTGTTTTTGTTGTTTGAACCAATCAAATGCTGCACGGCCCGTTCCATTTTCATGAAGCGGGAGCCCTTGATTAATACTGTTGCATCCGAACGGCCGGACAAATGCGCATCGAGCGCCGCCAGCAAACCGTCGAACTGTTCGAAATACTCCACGACCGTGCCTGATTCCTGGCTTGCGGCAGCCTGCGCCGGATTGACCAGATGGCGCGCCAGGCCGCCCGTCGCCAGCACGTATTCAATGCCTTTGGCGGCGGCGTAGGCGCCGATCTCTTCGTGGAACTGCTGTCCCTGCGTACCGACTTCACCCATCTCGCCCAGCACCAGGATGCGCGGTGCCCCCGCCTGCGCCAGCACATCGATGGCCGCGCGCGCCGAATCCGGATTGGCGTTATAGGTGTCGTCGATGATGGTGGCGCCATTGCTGGCGCGTTTTTTCTGCAGGCGTCCATTCACGGGAGCAAACGCCTCCAGGCCCTGCTTCACATGCCCGATGGCGATGCCGGCGCCAATCGCGCACGCCACCGCCGCCAGCGCATTGCGCACATTGTGTTCACCGGCCGCCTGCAAGCCGACAAAGAACTGGCGCAGACTACCGTCCTGCGCGCGCACGCTGACGAACATGTCGCTGCCAAAGTCCTCGGCCGCGCGGTGCGTGCAGCTCACGTCCGCTTCTTTCGACAGGCCGAAGGTGATGACGGTGCGCGCGCCGGCCAGTTCGCGCCACAGGGGCGTGAATTCGTCGCCGTGCGGGAAGACGGCCACGCCGCCGTCGCCCAGGGCCGCCAGCGCGGCGCCATTCTCGCGCGCCACCGCTTCCACCGTATGCATGAACTCCTGGTGTTCGCGCTGCGCGTTGTTGACCATTGCCAGCGTCGGCGCGGCAATCGCCGCCAAACGCGCAATTTCTCCCGGATGGTTCATGCCCATCTCGATGACGGCTGCCTTGTGCTCCGCGTGCAGGCGGAACAGGGTCAGGGGCACGCCGATTTCATTATTCAGGTTGCCGCGCGTGGCCAGGCGGCGCTCTTCGCCATAGGCCGCCGCCAGGATGGACGAAATCATCTCCTTGACGGTGGTCTTGCCGTTGCTGCCGGTAACGCCGATGACGGGCAGGCTGAAACGGCTGCGCCAGTAATGGGCGATGCGGCCCAGCGCCACCAGGGTATCGGCCACCACGATGGCCGGTACCTTGGCGCTGTCCCAGCCTTCCGGCAGGCGCTCGACCACCACGGCGGCGACGCCGCTGGCGGCCACCTGCGCCAGGAAATCGTGGGCGTCGAAACTCTCGCCGCGCAGGGCAACGAACAGGGAACCGGCCTGGGCGCTACGGCTGTCGGTGGACACGCCAGCGAACGCGCGGGCAGCATCGCCGGCCAGCTGCGCGCCGTGCAGCGACGGCATCAGTTCGGCCAGGCTTGCGTGCATGATGTGATCAATAAGCTGGTCCATCAGTTCGTCCTCATCATCGTCAGGCGCGCGGACAAAGCCAGCTGCGCATGATCGGCATCGGAGAACGGTAGTTTCTTGCCCTTGATTTCCTGGTATGGCTCATGGCCCTTGCCCGCCAACAGGATCACGTCCGGCTTGGCCGCGTGCTTGATGGCCGACAGGATGGCCGCGGCGCGGTCTTCGATGGCTTGCGGCTGCGGGCCGTCGGCACGCATGCCGGCGATGATCTGCGCGATGATGGCGTGCGGATCTTCGCTGCGCGGATTGTCGCTAGTGACCAGCACGTGGTCGGCCAGTTGCGCGATGGCGCCCATCTGCGGGCGCTTGCCCGGATCGCGATCGCCGCCGCAGCCGAACACGCACCATAGTTCACCGCCGCGTTCCTGCGCCACCTGGCGCAAGGCGGCCAGGGTTTTTTCCAGCGCGTCCGGCGTATGCGCGTAATCGATGACGACCATCGGCGCTTCCTGGCCACCTACCTGCTGCATGCGGCCCGGGGCCGGCTGCAGCGATTCGATGCCGTCGATGGCGGCGCGCAGGCCGGTGCCGTGCGCCAGCAAGGCGCCCAGCACCGCCAGCGCATTGCTGATATTGAAGTGTCCCACCAGCTGCGTCTTGACCAGCGCCACGCCCAGCGGACACTCCAGGTGGAAGTCGGTGCCTGCATTGCGGCTGCGGAACTGGCTGGCGCGCAGCATCAGCACGCCGGGCAGGTCAGGCAAGCTGGCCGCATCCTGCAAGGTATAGCCGATGACGGGATCTTTCCCGGCCAGCTTGCCGTCCACGTGGTGCGCCAGGCGCAGGCCCATGGCGTCGTCGAGATTGATGACGGCCGTTTTCAGGCCCGGCCAGTCGAACAGCTTCACCTTGGCCGCCTCGTAGGCCGCCATGTCGCCGTGATAGTCGAGATGGTCGCGCGTCAGATTGGTAAACATGGCGACGTCGAAATGCATGCCGGCCGCGCGTTCCTGGTCCAGGCCGATCGACGACACTTCGATGGCGACGGCTTGCGCGCCGGCGTCGCGCATGGCGGCCAGTTTGCGCGCCAGCAGCACCGCATCGGGCGTGGTGTAGCCGGTGACGTCGAATTCGATCTCGCCGCGCGGCTTGCACAGGCCAACGCCCAGGGTACCGATGACGGACGCCGTTTCGCCGAGGCGCGCCAGCGCCTGCGCCAGCCACAGCGCGCACGAGGTCTTGCCATTCGTGCCCGTCACGCCGGCGCTGAACATGGCGCTGTCGGGCATGCCGTAGAAAGCGTGGGCGATGGGGCCGGCCACGCGTTTCAGGTCGGCCACGGCCAGCTGCGGCACCGTCCATGCGGCATTCCAGTCGGCGTTGTCGTGGACGATGGCGGCGGCGCCCTGCTCGATGGCGGCGGCGATGAACTGCGTGGCGCCGGCATAGGCGAAAAACACGTCGCCGCGCTGCACGCGGCGCGAATCGGCCGTCAGCTGCCCGGACGGGGCAGCCGCTTTGATCCACAAACAGATTTCTTGTATGGTCATGAGTGACTTCACATGGCCTCCGGGCCGGCATTGGCCGGGACCACGATTTCGGTAACGGAGGAATCGGGCGGTACGTTCATCGCGCGCAGCGCGTTGGTCGCAATCGCCGCGAAAGCGGGAGCGGCAACCTGGCCACCATAGTGGGCCGGGCCGGTCGGTTCATCGATCATCACGGCAATGATGAAGCGCGGCGCCGACATCGGCACCATGCCCACGAAAGAGCCGATGTATTTGCGCGGCATCGCATAGCGGCCGTTTTCAACTTTATACGCGGTACCCGTCTTGCCGCCCACGCGGTAGCCGGCGACCTGGGCGCGCTTGGCCGAGCCGTGCGCGCCGGAGACCACCAGTTCCAGCATGGCGCGCATTTCGGCGGCCGTCTTGGGCTTGATCACTTGCTGGCCCACGGGCAGTTCCGTGACCTTCTGGAACGACAGTGGAATCGTGTCGCCATCGCGGGCGAACATCATGTACGAACGCGCCAGCTGGATCAGCGAGACGGAAATGCCGTTACCGTAACTCATGGTCGCCTGCTCCACCGGGCGCCACGATTTATACGGACGCACGCGGCCGGCGACTGCGCCGGGGAAGCCCCATTTCGGCTGCTGGCCGAAGCCCACCTTGGTAAACATTTCCCACATTTCCTGCGACGGCATGCCCAGCGCGATTTTCGAGGTGCCGATGTTGGACGACATCTCGATGATTTCGGAGACATTGATCACGCCGTGCGGCTTGGTGTCGGTGATCGTGCGGTCGGCGATGGTGTAGCGGCCCGGGCCCGTGTCGATCAGGGTGGTCGGCTTGACCCGGCCCGTGTCGAGCGCCAGCGACACCGTGATCGGCTTCAGGGTCGAACCAGGCTCGAAGGTATCGGTCATGACGCGGTTGCGCAGCTGCTGGCCGGTGAGCTTGCGGCGGTCGTTCGGATCGTAGCTGGGGTAGTTGGCCAGGGCCAGCACTTCGCCCGTGTGCACGTCGAGCACCACGGCGCCGCCGGCCTTGGCATTGAACTTCTCCACCGCTTCCTTCAGCTGCGTGAAGGCGATGTACTGGATCTTGCTGTCGACGGACAGGGTCAGGTCCTTGCCGTCGTGCGGTTCGTGGATGAAGCCGATGTCTTCGACGATGTGGCCCAGGCGGTCCTTGATCACGCGGCGGCTGCCGGTGGTGCCGACGAGGGTTTTCTGCTGCGCCAGCTCCATGCTTTCCTGGCCCACGTCTTCCACGTTGGTGAAACCCACCACGTGGGTCATCACTTCGCCCTGCGGATAAAAGCGCTTGTATTCCTTGCGCTCGTCGATGCCGTCGATGCCCAGTTTGGAAATCTTGTCGGCCACGTCCATCTCGACCTGGCGCTTCAGGTAAACAAAGCTGCGGTCCGAATCGAGCTTCTTGCGCAATTCGTTGACGTTCATTTCCAGCAGACCGGCCAGCGCATTGATTTTTTCCGGCGGCGCCTGCAGCACGTCGTCCGGAATCGCCCAGATGGCTTTCACGGGGACGGACGAGGCCAGCACCTGGCCATTGCGGTCGGTGATCTTGCCGCGCGTGGCCGGCAGTTCCAGCGTGCGCTCATAACGCGCCTTGCCCTGCTTTTGCAAAAACTGCGTCGACACGCCCTGCAGCCACAGGGCGCGCACGCCCAGGCCGGCGAAAGCGAAGAACAGCAGGAACAGCACGACGCGCGAACGCCAGACGGGCAGGCGCACCGCCAGGACAGGGTTCTTCGAGAATGGCACGCCTTTCGACGCCGCCACCCGGCCGTTGCTGTTACCGCCCAGCTTCATTATTCGCCCTCCGTCAGGTATTGGGTACGCGCCGCCGTCAGCGGCGTCATGCTCAGGTCGCGCCGCGCGATGGCTTCGATGCGTTCATGCTTGCCCAGGGTGGACTGGTCCAGCTGCAGCTGCGCCCAGTCGATGTCGAGCTGGCGCGACAGCGCTTGCGCGCGCTCCAGGTCGATCAGCAGGTGGCGCGACTGATACTGCGCGTTCACCAGCGACAGGCCGCAGCACACCAGCAGGGCCGACAGCACGACACACAGCTTGCCAGTCATCGGGGGCCGCCAGCTGGAATGGGCAAACGCTGCGCCACGCGCATCACGGCCGAGCGCGAGCGCGGATTCGCCTCGATCTCGGCATCGGACGGCTTCATCTTCGCAATCAGCTTCATTTCCGGCTGCGGCAAGTCGACGGCGCGGATCGGCAGGCGGCGGTCAGGCTGCTCCACGTTCGCCTTCGAGGCGAAGAAGCGCTTGACCATGCGGTCTTCCAGCGAATGGAAGCTGATCACGGCCATGCGCGCGCCGGGCGCCAGGCAGGCATACGCCTGATTCAGGCCGATCTCGAGATCCTCGAGCTCCTTGTTAATGAAAATGCGTATGGCCTGAAAGGTGCGGGTAGCGGGGTCCTTACCCTTCTCGCGGGTCTTGACGGCGCCTGCCACGATGCTGGCAAGCTGTCGTGTGCTTGAAATTGGCTGGACTGCCCGGCCAGCAACAATCGCCTTTGCAATCTGAAAAGCAAACCGTTCTTCCCCATAATCGCGTATCACTTTCTCTAAATTCTGCTCGGTTTCCACCGCCAGCCATTCGGCCGCGGAGATGCCGCGCGTGGTATCCATGCGCATGTCCAGCGGTCCGTCGTTGCGGAAGCTGAAACCGCGCGCCGCATCGTCGACTTGCGGCGACGAGATGCCCAGGTCGAGCAAGATGCCATCGACCTGCCGCACGCCCCGCTCGGCCAGGCTGGCCGTCATGGTGGCGAAGCTGTCGTGGACGATGTTGAAACGGGGGTCGGCGATCTGTTCGGCCGTGGCGATGGCTTGCAAGTCCTTGTCGAAGCCGATCAGGCGCGCGTCCGGCGCCAGGCGCGACAGGATCAAGCGGCTATGCCCGCCGCGGCCAAACGTGCCGTCGACGTAAATGCCATGCGCGCGGTCGCCCGACAGGTCGAGCGCATCGACCGCTTCATCAAGCAGCACCGTGCGATGCTGAAATTCCGGCACCGTGAGTAGTGTCATTACGGAGCCTTAGAAAGAAAAATTGGAAAGTACATCGGGAGTGCCGGCATCGATCGCCTGCTGTTCTTGTTCGGCCAGTTTCGCGGCATCCCATATTTCAAAGTGGCTGCCCATGCCGATCATCATCACCTCGCGCGACAGCCCCACGGCGTTGCGCAATTCGGGCGAGATCAGCACGCGGCCGGCCGAGTCAAGTTCGACATCGCAAGCGTTGCCGAGGAAGATGCGCTGCCAGGCGCGCGCCGACATGGGCCAGGTGGCGATTTGCTGGCGGTGGCTTTCCCACACGGGACGGGGGAAAAACAGCAGGCAGCCATCGGGGTGTTTGGTCAGGGTCAAGCGGCCTTCGCATTGAATCGCCAGCGCGTCACGATGCTTGGCAGGGATAGACATCCTGCCTTTGGCATCGAGATTGATAGCGGACGCGCCTTGAAACACGGAAGACCTTTTTGAGCTTGGGTTGCGGCACTGTGGTGCCGCGCTGCCAGGGAAAATTTCCCACAAAAATACACTTTTTCACACAGTTGCCCACTTTAGAGTAAGCAAAGATAGTGGTCAAGCGGTTTCCGATTGGCAAAACAGGAATTTTATTAATGAAATTAAGGACTTAGCGCATATCGTTGAAGGAGTCTCAAATAAAAATATATCGATAAATTAGATACTTATGAAAGATAGTGAATGTGGTACCTCATCTGCACACATGTGTTTTCCTACCGTAAACATCGAAAAAGACGAAATCGAAAAATTGAAATTTTTACAGTTAGTTGACACATGACAATAGTTTCGTCGAACGGGCACAACAGTAATTTACCCGAAGGAAAGACTTGGTTTTCGGCAAAAAATTACCGTACAGCACACTCATTTCCGCCATTTTCCGGGGCTGGATTCAGCAGTGAAAACTTATTTTGCAATGCAGCAATTAATTAAAATGGGGAAACTTTAACCAATTGTTCATTTTTAGTTGTATATACAACTTTATCTTAAACGCTATATTTTTAGAAACAAAAAAAGCCCCGTTGCGGGGGCTTTTGGGTGGCACGCAGCGTCAAAAACACGGCGGCCCTGGCGCTTCCTGGCATGCCAGGAAGCTGGAATTCAAGTGAAGCAGGCCGGTAGGCCGGATTTTGTTACGGCGCCTTCCTTGCGGTCGGCGCTATGACAGCCATTCCTCTAGGCGCCAGATTACTCGGGCGCTCAAGCTTTCTACCCGCACGCTCCGCGAGCAGCATCATCGCGTGCCTATTTGAAATTGCACCAGGTGGAGGTTACCGCGTTTCACCGTAACTTAATACGCTCGTCTCTGTGGCCCTATTCCTCGCCTTATACTCCCCCGGCATACAAGTACGCCGGGTCGGCTTTCAGCGGACGGCCGTTAACCGTCACCCCGCTCTATGGAGTCCGGACCTTCCTCCCGCCAGCGCATTGCTGCGCCGGCCAGCGACTGTCTGGCCTGCTTCACCCGCCATTGTACCGCGCCGCAGCATGTTTCTGCAAAAGGCCTGTGCAGGCGTGGCGCCGCCCGCCCGGCGCCCTCGCCGGGTCCCACCCCGGGGGATTGTGTAATTCGGTGTCGCCATTTCAAAAGCCGGGCCAAATCGGCTCACATAGAATGGCGCAAGCTGCGCGCATCCCGATGCGGCGCATGCGCACCGTTTGCCCGATTTTTCTTTGCCATTCAACTAGAACATAAAGAGCCGAACATGACGCAACAATCCCGTACCGGTGGCCAGATCCTGGTCGATGCCCTGCAGATCCACGGTGTCGACACCGCCTTTGGCGTGCCCGGCGAAAGCTACCTCGACGTGCTCGACGCCCTGCACGACTCGGGCATCCGCTTCATCATCAACCGCCAGGAAGGCGGCGCCGCCTTCATGGCCGAAGCCTATGGCAAGCTGACGGGCAAGCCGGGCATCTGTTTCGTCACGCGGGGGCCGGGCGCCACCAACGCCTCGATCGGCGTGCATACGGCTTACCAGGATTCCACGCCGATGATTTTGTTCATCGGCCAGGTGGGCAACGATTTCGTCGACCGCGAAGCGTTCCAGGAAATCGACTACCGCCGCATGTATGGCCAGATGGCCAAGTGGGTGGCGCAGATCGACCGCGCCGAGCGCATCCCCGAATACCTGGCGCGCGCCTTTCAGGTAGCCACCAGCGGCCGCCCCGGCCCCGTCGTGCTGGCCTTGCCGGAAGACATGCTCATTTCGCTGGCCACCGTGGCCGATACGCGCGCCTACCAGCCCGTGCAGGCGGCGCCATCCGACGCCCAGCTGCAGCAGTTGCGCGGCATGCTGGCGCAGGCGCAGCGCCCGCTGGTGCTGCTGGGCGGCGCCACCTGGACGCCGCAAGCGTGCGCCGACCTGCAGCAATTCGCGGAAAACAACCACCTGCCCGTCGCCTGCGCCTTCCGCTTCCAGGATTTGCTCGACAATGCCCACCCGAACTACATCGGCGACGTGGGCATCGGCATCAACCCGAAACTGGCCGCGCGCGTCAAGGAAGCCGACCTGGTCATCGCCATCGGCCCCCGCCTGGGCGAAATGACGACGGGCGGCTACACCCTGTTCGACTCGCCCGTGCCGCGCCAGCGCCTCGTGCATATCCATACGGATGCCGAGGAGCTGGGCAGCGTTTACCAGGCCGAACTGATGATCAACAGCGGCATGCCGCAAGCGTGCGCCATGCTGGCAGCCATGGAGTCCGTCGACGCCGCCGCCTGGCAGCACACGCCGGCGGAAGCGAAGGCCGAGCTGGCAGCCTACCAGCAGCGCCCGCCCATCTTCCAGGATGGCCAGGCGCCGCTGGACCTGTGGCAAGTGACGCAGGAAATCATGGCGCAGGCACCTCTTGATACCATCCTGACGAACGGTGCCGGCAACTACGCGTCGTGGGCGCACCGTTTCTACCGCTATGGCGGCATGCGCACGCAGCTGGCGCCGACGAACGGCGCCATGGGCTACGGCGTGCCGTCCGGCGTGGCGGCGAAGATCGTGCATCCGGAGCGCACCGTGATCACCTTTGCCGGCGATGGCGAATACATGATGAACGGCCAGGAACTGGCGACAGCCGTGCAATACCAGGCGGGCGTGGTCATCATCGTCTTCAACAACCAGATGTTCGGCACCATCCGCATGCACCAGGAGCGCGACTACCCGGGCCGCGTGTCGGGCACGACCTTGCACAATCCGGATTTTGCGGCACTGGCGCAAGCGTATGGCGCGCAAGGCGAAGTGGTGAATGCGACGAAAGAGTTCGCTCCTGCCCTGCAGCGGGCCTTGGCGCACGCGAAAACGCACAACTTGCCGGCCTTGATCGAGCTACGCTACGACGGCAACCTGATCACGCCGAACGCGACGCTGGCCACCATCCGCGCCACGGCGGAAAAGGCGCAAGCGGCGAAGTAAGCCCCATTCGACGCTGACAATGCAAAGGCCCGGTCGATACCGGGCCTTTTTCATATCCATACAGCAACAACATTCAGGCGGCAGGCGCCTCGGTGCTGTCCTGCGCCGGCGCCGGTGTTTCCGGCATGGCCGGGCATGGCGTGCAGGTTTTCAAGGCACGGCCAAAATCGCGCACGCGGCTCAGTTTCATCGGCATGCGCACGTTGCCGCCGCAGTAGTCGCCTTCCAGAGTGAGGGTTTGCCCATCCTTGGAAAACTTGCCGGCGATGGTGCGCTCTTCACTGTCGGCACCGGCGATGGTGAAGTCGAAGGCGCCCGTGGCGTCGTCCAGGTTGACGTCATTGGCCACGATGGGCCAGCTCAGGGCTCCGGCCGTGAACTCATAGATGACCGAATCGGCCTCGGCAAAGCGGTGCAGGGTCACGCGCTGGCCGCCGATCTCGCCGCTGTCCTTTTGCAGGCACAGGTCGGAGTAGACGGCCACGCCATAGCGCTCCAGGCCCGCAGGTTTCTTGGCCTTGGCCGCGGCGGCAGCGGCGCCCGTCGCGCCCGCCAGCAGCAGGGCGGCCAGCATGGCGGCCAGGCGCGGCGATTTCAATGCATACATGGCATTCCTTTACTTTAGTAACAGCAACATTATAACTGCTGCCGCCCATGCAAAAACGCGCCGCCAGGACTAGCCTGGAGACGCGTTTCTTTGCTTTAAGACATCCCCGAAGGGATGTCTGCAGCGGTACTAAGCTTCGCTTGCGCGAATATTAGAACGAGTGACGAACACCAACGTTGAAGGCTTTGTCGCCCGAACCAACGTTGCTGTTGTTACCAACGGTGTAGACTGCGCCGTTTTTGTTCTTGATCTTGGCGTACGAAGCGTAGGTGCTCGTGCGCTTCGACAGAGCGTAGGAGTAACCCAGTGCCCATTGATCAGCATCAGCGTTAGCAACGCCTTTGTCGTTGGTTTTGATGTACGAAGCCATCACGGTGCCAGCTGGACCAACTGGTACGGTCGCGCCGATCAGCAGGTTGGCGCTGTCGATGCTAGGAGCAGCTGCGCGGTAGCCGTAGGCGTTCAGGCTGTCTTTGTTGACGTAAGCTTGACCATTGGCGGCGAAGTTGGTGTTGCTCAGGCCCGAGTTGTACGTTGCGCTGTTGTTGCCTTTGTTCACGCCGTAAGCGATGTAAGCTTTAGCAACTGCGAAGTCGTAGTTAGCTGCAGCCAACCAGTTACGAGCGCTACCGGCTTCGGTCGTTGCTGTGTCGTTGCTGGTGGTGTTGTAAGCCAGACGTGCGTTCAGAGGACCGTTCGAGTAGCCAGCCGACGCGCCGATTTGACGGCCGATTTTGTTCGAATCAGCGTTTTCGCCGAAGGTGTAAGCCACGTCAGCGTCAAAACCGTTGAAGTTTGGCGAGGTGTACAGCACGGTGTTGCTGGTGCGGGTGTTCGCTGGGAACAGGTTCTTTGCGGAACCAGCATAGCCAACTGCGAATGGATCAGCAACTTTCGACAGGGTGTTGTACCAAGGCGTGTATTGACGACCCAGGGTCAGGGTACCGGTCGTTTTGCTGCTCAGACCAACGTACGATTGACGGCCGAACAGGGATTCGTTTTTACCTTGCGCGCCGGTGTCAACGCCGAAACCCGATTCCAGAACGAACAGAGCCGACAGGCCGCTGCCCAGATCTTCGGTGCCTTTGAAACCAATACGGGAAGCCGAAGCAACGCCGCTGTCCACTTTATTGGTGGTGCCGGCTGCGCCGCCGCGCTCGCTGACGAAACCAGCGTCAACGGTACCGTAGATAACAACGCTCGATTGAGCTTGGGCTACGCCAGTGGCTGCTGCCAGGACTGCCAGGGTGATCAGAGTTTTTTTCATTGCGATTTCCTTTAATTTTTGAAGCAAAAAGTAATACAGCCTATGCATCTCGAGCTGCGCTCTAACAGAGCGCTTTTTATGAGTGAGGGCAAGGTCTCCACCTGCCACATTGCTGTTCCGGTCAGGGGAACAGTCATATCGGTATCGGCACGCTATTGCACCGATAAGCTTGAAGGCTGCATAACGACCGTATTTTCGTGCGCCGTTTCGGGTGCTCAAAGGGCACCGGAAGCGGCACTATAACGACCGTTTCACATTCCATCAAGTTCCAACATGTTACTTCCGGTACCAGGCCGAGGGCTTTTTCAGGCATCCCGGCCATCGCCAACCGTACTATGCGACAGAGCCAGTGCCCCTTGCCAACCAATGCATTGGCCTGATTGACCATTCCATCATAGCGCATGGCTTGTTGGCACCCGTTGTATTAGTGCAACAGTATCAGGCGTGTGATTAAAACATCAACATGCTTTACCCATCATTTCCCATCTACAACTTACGCGACAAAGCGCACTATTTGTAAGGTGATAATGCATAAACGGAACGAAGCATACACCGCATCGCCAATGTTTGCTGCGGGAGGCCCAAAAACGGGGAATCGGCCGCCCTGTTTTGGTGCGTTGCCGCATTATTCAGGGGCGTAGCACCTATTTCCGACGTCGGCAGAGGAGATGAAAAAATAGGCAAAGTGACAATGCAATTACTGACCCTTCGGTAATTTAAATTGCCAACGCAGAAATGTTTTCCGGGTTTACCAGATACCCCGATAGATGCCGTTGTGGAAACGCCGAGGACGACTCTTGCTTGCAAATTGCGCATCAGTTGAAACAATTTCTTACAATGTTGCCTTCTCAATATTTCGACATATTTGTGTCATAAAAACGACACATTGACCAAGATCAACTTTTTTACTGCGCCCAAGCGCAGTATTTACTTTTTCTTTTGTCCATTTTTTTCTTAAAAGCATAGGGGATCAGCGCTAGCGCCGGCCTGCGCGCTTGAGCACGCGCATGAAAGCCCCCAGCACGGGCAGCTTTTCATACAATTCCTCGGCCACGTCCCAATAGTCGCGGTGCAGGACCACCCGCCCCTGCGCATCGAAGCGCACATGCGTGGCGCCCCGTATGCACTGCTCGCCAGCGACGCGGCGTTGCATACGGAAGCGAAACTCCCAGGTGAGGAAAGCTTGCCCGCACTGCCCCATGCTCTCGAGCACGATAAAGCGGGGCGCATCGACCTGCACGAACATGTGCCTGAAGATGGCCAGGATGGCGGCATGGCCCTGCACTTCGTTGAACGGGTCCTTGAACTGGGCATCGGGCGCATACACGCCGCCCAGCTGGGCCAGGCTTTCCAGACTCAGGTGTTCATAAAACGCCACCAGGCGCGCCAGCGCGCATGCCATTTCCTCCGTCTGCTGCATGCTCGGCTCCTGACTCATAGGCCGGTGACCTTGCGGATCAGCCAAAAATAGGCGCGGTATGGCAATAGCCGCGCCAGCCGCATGGTATTGGTAAAGCGTTTGGGGAAATGGATATGAAACTGTCCCCGCTCGATGCCATCAAGCATGGCCCGCGCCGCATCCGCCGCCGTCATCAGGGCGGGCATGGTGAAATCATTGCCGGCCGTCAATGGTGTGGCAACAAAACCAGGGTTGATTTGATACACATCAATGCCGTGCCCATGCAGGTCCAGATACAGTGATTCCGTCAGATTGATCAGGGCCGCCTTGCTGGCGCCATACGCGAGCGCCTTGGGCAAGCCGCCGTAGCCGGCCACCGAGGCGACGATGCCGATACCGCCCCGGCCCTGGCGCAGCAGCCACGGCAGAGCCAGGTCCAGGCAATTGAAGACGCCGCCCACATTCAGGGCCAGCAGCCCCTGCGCCGCCTCCAGGTCGAAAGCATCGGCACGCATGGCCTGGTAGCCGCCAGCTACCACCAGTATCAAGTCGACCTGCGGCCATTGCTGCATCAATTCGCCGCAGGCGGCCCGTACCTGCGCATGCTGGGTGATATCGAGCGGCAAGGCCAGCGCCAGCGGCTGCCCTTCGCACAATCGCTCCAGGCTGGCGCGATGGCGGGCGGACAAGGCCACGTACGCCCCCTGCTCCAACAGCAAGGTGGCGCAGGCGGCGCCGATGCCGCTGGAAGCGCCGATGACCCACACGCGCTTGCCAGCCCAGCTGGCGATCTTGCGATTCATGGGGCCGCCTGCAGGCGCGGACGTCGGCGACAGCATGTCACGGGGCGCATGGGCGATTCTCCATCGGTGCACTATATATATGTTGCAAGGGCGCGCGCCACAGCAGCAGCGCCGCCAGCAGTTTCAGGGCGCAGGGCAGCAAGGCGTAGGTGGCCGACAGGGCTGGCAAGCCTTTGCTACTGCCCGGCAGGTAGCCAAGCCAGGCCAGCACGGGCAAGGCAATGCCCGCCGCCAATGCCAGGCTCATCTGCACGCCCCAGTTCCACCAGCCAAAATATGCCGCTTCCTGGCGGTCGGCATGCCCCGCGGCGCCGATCAATCCCGCCAGCAACGCGGGCGGCAAGGCCAGGTCCGCGCCCAAGGCCAGTCCTGACAATAAACAAATCGCCGCAAAGCCTACGGCCGCGCCCGTATCGAGGCCATACGCCCAGACAAACACGGATGCGGCCAGCAGCATGGCGCCGCCCCATGCCCGCGCCTCGCCAAAACGGCGCGCCAGGGCCACCCACGCGGGCATCGAAGCGGCCGCGGCGCAGAAATAGACGATCAGGAATGGCCCCGCATAGTGTCCCAGGCGCAAATAGTCGGTGGCGAAGAACAGGAACAGGGTGGCGGGAATGGCCGCCGCCACGCCATTGACGAGCAGGACGGCAAACAGCCAGCGAAACGGGCGCTGGCGAAATGGCAGGCGCCAGGCGCCGGGCGGCAACGCGGCCGTGACATCTTGCACGGCGGGACGCGGGGCACGCGCCAGCAGCAGCGCGCCAGCCGCCAGCAGGCAGGCGGCAAACGCCAGCGACAAGCCGTCATAGCCGAAGACGGACGTCAATCCCGCCGCCACGATCACGCCCAGCAAACCGCACGCCTCGCGCACGGCCGTCACGCGCACGCGCTGCGCCGGCGCCTGGGTCAGCGCGGCGCCCCAGCTCTGGTGCGCGATGCTGGCCAGGCCATATGCCGCGTAGACGAGCAGCAAGGCGGCCAGGAACCAGGCCAGGGTGGCCGCTTCCGGCAGGGCCGGTGGATGAAACAGGGCGCCAAAACCCAGCAACAGCAAGGGGAGCGACACGGCGATGAGCACCGCATAGGCGCGTCCGCTACGCGCCATCCATGCGCCCAGGGCCGGGTCGATGAACGCCGCAGCGATCCTGGCCGCCAGCAGCACGGCACCGATTTGCGCCAGGTCCAGGCGGCTGCGCTGCGCGTAAAATGGCGCGACATATATATAGATGGGCAGCGCCAGCATGGCCAGGGGCAGGCCGAACAGGCCATAGCTGAACAAGGCGGGCAAGTTCAGCGCGCTGGCCTGCGCCTTCATGGCAGCGGCGCCGCATCCTGCAACAGCGCGCTGCGCAGCTTCGGCGCCGTCGACGCGGGCGACAGCCAGATGGCGAAGAAGGCGCGCGCGAAGTCGCCGTCCGGCACATCGGCCAGTACATGGCCATCGAGGTAAAAACGCACGCCGGGCGCGATGCCGGCGCGGTAGGCGCCCGCGATGCGCTGCCCTTCCTTTACGTCCGGAAAGATGCGCTGCATGCTGCCCAGCCAGGCCAGGCGCTGCTGCTCCGTGCCGACGGCCAGTTTTTGCATCTGCTCATAGCTGGCTTCGGCGATTTTCTTGCCGTCCAGCGAACGCGCATAGCGCAGTTCCAGCACGAACGGCGCTGTCTCGGAACTGGCGCCCTGGTAGCCGTGCGGCCCCACCCACAGTTGCGCCTGATAAATGCGCATGCCGAACCAGGTATAGTCGCCTTCGCCCGCCAGGCGCGCCTCTGGCACGTCGACAGCGATAAAGGCAGGCGCGGCCGCCCGGGCGGTGCCCAGCATGGCAAGGCAAAGCAAACACAGGGTCAGCAAACGGCGCATGGTCACTCCTTGATCAAGGTAAATTGCATCACATCCGTATTATGTGCCTGGAAGGCGGCTTCGCAATACGCCAGGTAAAACTCCCAGGTCAGCAGGAAGTGCCCGTCGAAGCCCTGTTTTTCCAGCGCCACGCGCTGCGCCAGGAAACTGGCGCGCCACTGGCGCAAGGTTTCCGCGTAATCGAGGCCAAAACTGAAGGCGTCCGCCACGCGCAAACCCTGGGCTTCGGCGGCGCGGCGAAATTCGGCCGGCGACGGCAGCATGCCACCCGGAAAAATGTACTGCTGAATAAAGTCCGTGCTCTTGCTGTAGCGCTCGAACAATTCGTCGGCGATGACGATGGTCTGGATGCACGCGCGGCCACCCCGCTTCAGGTTGCGCGCCACGCAGGCGAAATAGCCGGGCCAGTAGCTTTGCCCCACGGCTTCGAACATTTCGATCGAGGCGATGGCGTCGTACTGGCCGGCGCTGTCGCGGTAGTCGCACAGCTGCAGGTCGGCCTGTGCCGCCAGCCCCGCCGCCTGCAGGCGCTGGCGCGCATATGCCAGTTGTTCGGTGGACAGGGTCAAACCCGTCACGTGGGCGCCATGCTCGCGCGCCGCCGTTTCCGCAAAGCCGCCCCAGCCGCAGCCGATCTCCAGCACGCGGGCGCCTGGCGGCAGCTGCAACTGGCTGGCGATGCGCCGGTACTTGGCCGCTTGCGCCTGCTCCAGGGTCGCCCCCTCGCTGAACAGGGCGCTGGAATACGTCATCGACGGATCCAGCCACAGCTGGTAGAAGGCGTTGCCGATGTCGTAATGGGCGTGGATGTTTTTCTTGCTGCCCGCGCGCGAATTGCGGTGCAGCAGATGGCGCGCCTTGTAGATCAGGTTACCCCACCAGTTGCCGTAGATCAGTGATTCGATCTGCGCGCGGTTGCGTATCATCAATTCGATCAGGCCGGGCAAGTTGTCCGTGCGCCAGTCGCCGGCGATGAACGTTTCGGCAAAGCCGATGTCGCCCGAACGCAGCACGGCAGAACACAGGCGCCAGTTGTGCAAGTCCAGGGTGACGGGCTTGCCGCCATCGCCGTACAGCAAGACGCTGCCGTCGGGCGTGCGCAGGCGCAAGGCGCCCCATTGCAGCTTGTCGAGCAGGCGCAGGATCATGCGCGCGGAAGCGGGCACGTCCAGGTGCGTATGGTCGTGCGCGGGACGCGCGCCGGCGCGTGCATGCAGGCCGGTCGGCAGGGAATCGGAGCTCATCGGGACACCTTTTCTTGTGGGGGAAGGGGTTTGCTGAAAAACGGCACGCGGCGCAGCCACAGGCGCAAGGCTTGCCAGTGGATGCGGGCCATCACGCCAAAGGTCATCAGGGGATAGCGCAGCAAGGCGTGCGCGATGGCGCCATCGCGCACGGGCTGCGCCGTACCGGACAAGCTCGTTTGCAGCAGGGGACCGTCAAGGTCGTCGTAATCGACCCTGGCCAGGTGCCGCTCGCCACCCTGCTCGCAATTGCGCAGGAAACGGAAACGGTACTGCCCTTCCACCTTGCAAAATGGCGAGACATGAAACATCTTCTTGGCGCGCAGTTCACTGCCGTACGCGATGGCGTCGCCGTGGTCAAGCAGGTACAAATGGCGCTCGCCAAAGGTATTGCGCACATCGCACAGCACGGCGCGCAGCGCGCCATCGGGACGGTGGCAAAACCAGAAACTGACGGGATTGAAGACATAACCGAACAGGCGCGGCATGGTTTGCAGCCAGATTTCGCCGCCGGCATCGGCCACGCCATGCTGGCCCAGCAGCCCATCGATCCATTCCAGCAGCGGCGTTGTGCCATCGCCATGGTCGCTGTCGCGGAAAGACAGCACATTGGCGCGGTTGCGCGAGATCAAACGGGCGGGAAAATCCTGCGCGCCCAGGCTGCGCAGGGGCAGGCGCAGATAAAACATGCCGTAGCTGAAAGCATGTGCGCGCGGACGCAGCCGTGCATGGCGCACCAGTCCCAGGCACAGCTGGGGCTGCGCTTGGGGCAGCTGCGATGGGTCACGCGGCATGGCCCAGCTCCGCGGCCGCCATGCCGTTCAGCGCTTCGGCCACCGCCAGGCCCGACTTTAACCCGTCTTCATGAAAACCGTAGCCCGTCCAGGCGCCCGCGAACCACGTGTGCTGCGCGCCCTGGAAACCGGCCAGGCGTGCCTGGGCGGCAATCGCCGCGCCATCGAACACGGGGTGGGCATACGAAAATTCGTCGATGATGGCCGCTGGCGCGGGTTCATCGAGGGGGTTGAGCGAGACGATGACGGGCGTGCTGAACGGCAAGGGTTGCAACTGGTTCAGCAGATAATGCACGCACACTTGCGGCGCATCGCCTTGCATCCCCGCCCGCGCCTGGTAATTCCAGGCGGACCACGCCTTGCGCCGCTGCGGCAGGCACGATGCGTCCGTGTGCAGCACGGCGCGGTTCGGCTGGTAGCGCACGGCGGCGAGCACCTTGCGCTCCTCGTCGCGCAAGTCGCCCAGCAGGGCCAGCGACTGGTCGCTATGGCAGGCCAGCACGACATGGTCCACATGCTCGATGCCAGCCGCCGTATGCAGCTCGACCATGCGCGCACCGCCGTGGGGCTGGCGCCGCACGGCCAGCACGGGGCAGCCCAGGCGCTGCTGCGGAATGCCGGCGAGCAGTTTTTCCACATATACGCGCGAACCGCCGCGCACCGTGCGCCACTGTGGACGGTCATTGACTTGCAGCAAGCCGTGGTTGTGGCAAAAACGGATGAACGTCGCCAGAGGAAAGGCCAGCATCTGGCGCGCCGGGCAAGACCAGATACAGGCGGCCATCGGCAGCAGATACCAGTGGCGGAACTCATCGCCATAGGCATGCAGGTCGAGGAACTCGCCCAGCGACAGGGCCGGTGCCGGCATGGCGGCCGTGGCGATGGCGCTGGCTTGCCGGTTGAAACGCACGATGTCGCGCAGCATGCGCAAGAAGGCGGGGCGCAGCAGGTTGCTGCGCTGCGCGAACACGGTATCGAGGTTGGCGCCCGCCCATTCCAGCACGCGCGCGCCCGGCGCCGTGCCCAATGGCATCTTCACGGAAAACGACATGTCGCTGTCGGCCGCTGCGACACCCAGCTCATCGAACAGTTGCACGAGGTTCGGATAGGTAGCGTGGTTAAACACGAGAAACCCCGTGTCGACGCCATGCGTGACGCCATCGAGCGTGACATCCACCGTGTGGCTGTGACCGCCGAAATAGTCGCCCGCCTCATACAGGGTGACATCCTGGCCGGCCTGTGCCAGGCGATAAGCACACGACAACCCTGCAATTCCCGCACCAACGACGGCGATTTTCATGAGCGCACCTGTGTTATGTTTGTCCTGGACAGCCTCATCGATAGTCAGTTAAATATTGAGCTATGTCAATGAGGCCACGAATCCGTTCCAAAACTTATACGCAGGCAATTTCTAATCGGATTCAGCTATTTGGTCCGGGGCAAGGGAAGGCGTAAAATGCCAGACACGATCTTTCGGCACGCGAGCACGCCCCCTGGTATGGATACTGACCTGCAACTCTCTCCTGCCTTCAGCATCAGCGACGTCGAGCGCGACACCGGACTGGCCAAGGAAACCTTGCGTGTCTGGGAACGCCGCTACGCCTTCCCCCAGCCCCAGCGCGATGCCTTCGGCGAGCGCAGCTATCCCGCCGAGCAAGTGCAAAAATTGCGCATGGTCAAGCGCTTGCTGGACCTGGGCTTTCGCCCGGGAAAAATCATGCAGCACAGCACCATCCAGCTGCAGCAACTGGCCAGCGCCGGCAGCACTTCCCCGTTCACGCCAGCGCCACAGCTGGAACACTATTTGGCCCTGTGCCGCGGTCACCGGATGGCCGAGCTGGGCGACGCCCTGCGCCAGGCCCTGGCCGTGCTGGGTTTAAAGGCCTTCACCATCGACGTCATCGCGCCCTTGACGGGCATGGTGGGGGAAGCGTGGGCCTGCGGCGAACTGGCCGTGTACGAAGAGCATCTATTTAGCGAAACACTGCAGACGGTGATGCGCCACGCGATTTTTTCCTTGCCGCAAACAAGCAGCCCCAGCCTGCGCACGCCGCGCATCGTCCTGAGCACCCTGCCGCAGGAACGCCATGGCCTGGGCTTGCTGATGGCCGAGGCGCTGTGCGTGGCGGCCGGCGCGCACTGCATGTCGCTGGGCGTGGAAACACCGCTGACGGATATCGTCGCGGCCGCCCGCGCGCAGCGGGCCGATATCGTGGCCCTGTCGTTTTCCAGTGCCAGCAAGGAACGCCAGACGCGCGACAGCCTGCGGCAGTTGCAAGCGAGCCTGCCCGCCACGGTGGAACTGTGGGCCGGCGGGCGCAGCCCGGCCCTGTCGCGCCGCCCGCCGCCTTTTTTGCACGTGCTGGACTTGCGCCAGGTCGCGGAAAGCATCGCGGACTGGCGCCGCCGGCATCAGGTGGACGCCCTGCAAACCCATTAAACGCGATGGAACTGCGGCGATCTCCGTGGATACCCGCGCAATGTTGCCAATCGAACAGTAAAGCATGAAGCGCCGGGCGCGCTCTGGTAGAATAGCCGGATCAACAGTGTCCGGCGCCGCCGGGCCTAAGGTCAGCACCCGCCACCACACATCCATGTTTAGTTTCTTCAAGAAAAAACCCGTCGCCCCCGAGGCTGCGCCAGCCGAGCCCCTCGCCCCTCCCGCCGCCACGCCGCCTGCCGCGCCTGCATCCGCGCCGCCGGCCGCCCCATTGAGCGGGGCGCCAGCCGAACTGGTGCCCGTGATCGTGGCCGCCGAGCCCGAGAAAAAATCGTGGATGACGCGCCTGAAGGCCGGCCTGTCGAAAACCTCGAACACCTTGTCCGTGCTGTTCGTCGGCGCGAAGATCGACGACGCCCTGTACGAAGAGCTGGAAGCGGCGCTGCTGATGTCCGACGCGGGCATCGACGCCACCGAATTCCTGCTGACGGAACTGAAGAAAAAGGTCAAGGAAGACAAGCTGCTCGATGCCGCCGCCGTCAAGGCAGCCCTGAAAGTGCTGCTGATCGACCTCTTGCTGCCGCTGGAAAAGCGCTTCGAACTGGGCCGCCACAAGCCGCTGGTAATGATGATTTCCGGCGTGAATGGCGCCGGCAAGACCACCACCATCGGCAAGCTGGCCAAGCACATGCAGTCGAACAACCAGTCCGTGCTGCTGGCTGCGGGCGACACCTTCCGCGCCGCCGCGCGCGAGCAGCTGATGGTGTGGGGCGAGCGCAACAACGTTACCGTGATCTCGCAGGAATCGGGCGACCCGGCCGCCGTGGCCTACGACTCGGTGCAGTCGGCGAAGGCGCGCGGCATCGACGTGGTGATGGTCGACACGGCGGGCCGCCTGCCGACGCAGTTGCACCTGATGGAAGAATTGAAGAAAATCAAGCGCGTGATCGGCAAGGGCATGGATGGCGCGCCGCATGAAACCCTGCTCGTCATCGACGGCAACACGGGCCAGAATGCCCTGACGCAAGTCAAGGCCTTCGACGATGCCCTGCAGCTGAGCGGCCTGGTGATCACCAAGCTGGACGGCACCGCCAAGGGCGGCGTGCTGGCGGCCATTGCCCGCGTGCGCCCCGTGCCCGTGTATTTCATCGGCATCGGTGAAAAAATTGAAGACTTGCAGCCTTTCGTGGCTGCCGAATTTGTCGAAGCGCTGCTCGGATAAGCCTATACATGATTGAATTTCAGCACGTCTCCAAGCAATACTCCCCCGACGCAGTGGCGCTCAGCGACATTTCGCTGAATATTGCCAAAGGCGAACTGGTGTTTTTAGCGGGCCCATCGGGCGCCGGCAAATCCACCCTGCTGAAAATGATCGCCGCCATGGAACGCCCCACTTCCGGCAAGCTGATCGTCAACGGCCAGGACATGGCGAAGATCAAGCCGGCCGGCGTGCCCTTCCTGCGCCGCAACATGGGCCTGATCTTCCAGCAGCAAAAACTGCTCAACGACCGCTCCATCCTGGCCAACGTCATGCTGCCGCTGCTCGTCGTCGGCGCCCACAAGGCGGCCGCCGAGCAGCGCGCGCGCGCCGCACTGGACAAGGTCGGCCTGCTGGACCGCGCCATGGCGCGTCCGCTGTCGCTGTCGGGCGGCGAGCAGCAGCGCGTGTCGATCGCGCGCGCCATCGTCAACCGCCCGCAGATCATCCTGGCCGACGAACCGACGGCCAACCTGGACCGCGCCAGCGCCAACAAGGTGCTCGACGCCCTGAAAGCCTTCCACTCCGTGGGCGTGACTTGCCTCATTTCCAGCCATGACGAACAAATGCTCGACGCCGCCGCCCGCGTGATCCACCTGAAGAACGGCCAGCTGGTGGCCATCGACAAGGCCACGCAGGCGCCCGTCTTCGCCCCGCCCGATCCCGATTTCTCACCGGCGCCCACGCCTGGCCAGGATGATGCACAGGGAGAACGCGCATGAGAGGCTGGTTCCGTCAACACCGCTTCGCGCTGGGCTCGGCGCTGATCCATCTGCGCAAGTCGCCGGGCGGCTTCCTGTTGAACGTGGTGGTGGTCGCCATCGCCCTGTCGCTGCCGTTCGCCGGCTTGACCATGCTCGACAATGTGCGTCCCATGTCGGAACAGATGTCGGTCGAACCGGAAATCAGCATCTTCCTGAAGATCGACACGCCGCGCGAGCAAGCTGTGGCCCTGGCCGGCGAAATGCGCAAGATCGTGCACGACCAGAAAGCCAAGATCGTCTTCGTGCCGCGCGAACAGGCGCTGGACTCGCTGAAAAACAAGAGCGGCCTGGCCGACGTGCTGAGCACCCTGGGCGACAATCCCCTGCCCGACAGTTATGTGCTGAAGCTCGATGCCTTCAACAGCGCCAGCGAAGCGCAGGATGTCGATGCGGTGGCGGAACAGCTGCGCCACCTGCCCGGCGTGGAATCGGCGCAAGTCGATTCGGCCTGGGTCAAGCGCCTGGCGGCCCTGCTGGGCGTGCTGCGCCTGGTGCTGCTGCTGCTGGCCATTACCCTGGGCGTGGCCGTCATCGCCGTGGTCTTCAACACCATCCGCCTGCAAGTGATGCAGCAGCGCGATGAAATCAGCATTTCAAAACTGATCGGCGCGACGGATACCTTCATCCACCGCCCCTTCTATTACACGGGCGCCTTGCTGGGCCTGTGCGCCGGCGCACTGGCCTTGGGCGCCGTGGCGCTGGCCCTGCAGCCGCTGAATACGGCGATCGCCGAGTTTGCCCGCCTGTACGCATCCGAATTCCAGCTGGTGCCGCTGGCGCCGCTGCCGATGGCGGGCTTGCTGGCCGTCAGCGCCGGCCTGGGCCTGATCGGCGCCTTCCTTTGCGTGCAGCGCCACCTGGCGCGCCTGAACTGACCTTTCCTCCCCATGGCGGCGCCCCGCGCCGCCATGCGTCCCGCCACCCCTTGTTTTTTTGACATTCGCCCCATACTGCGATTATCTTGACATTTAGCAAGTATTCTTAAGGCTCGCTTCAGCTTGCGGCCGTAGACTATGCATGTTGTCGTGAAGACGGGCGTGGCCCTTTCGGGCCAGTCCGGAGCGCTGCACGCGGCAGTCACCATGCGCCCTGGCGGCGCATTTCAGATTAAGTATCAACTAGTAAATCGCCATAGTATTTAGGCTATCAGGACGATTAAATGTGCCGATTGGCACTCTCAAGCAGAGAGTGCTAATATAGGGACATACCAAGGCAGAACCGCCATGGACGCCAGATGAAGATGGTGCCGCGATCTGCGAAGCGCAAGACCGAATACGCAAAAACGAACGAAAAAACGGACCATGTCGCGTGACATGGCCAACTGGAACAAAGCAAGACTACGAGGGAGAAAACATGACTATGATGTCCGCAACGTCCGCATTGGTTCCGACCAAAAATAATGCGCTGGGCCTCGGGTTCACCGGCAATCTGGGCAATATCGACGCCTATATCTCGGCCGTGAACCGTCTGCCCATGTTGACCCATGATGAAGAAATTTCGCTGGCAAAACGCCTGCGTGAAAAAAATGACCTGGCCGCCGCGCAAGAGCTGGTGCTGTCGCACTTGCGCCTGGTGGTCTCGATTGCCCGCGGCTACCTGGGCTATGGCTTGCCGCACGCCGACCTGATTCAGGAAGGCAATATCGGCTTGATGAAAGCCGTGAAACGTTTCGATCCGGACCAGGGCGTGCGCCTGGTATCGTACGCCATGCACTGGGTGAAAGCCGAGATGCACGAGTACATCCTGAAAAACTGGCGCCTGGTCAAGGTGGCGACGACGAAGGCACAGCGCAAGCTGTTCTTCAACCTGCGCAGCCACAAGACGGGCCTGGACGCGATGACGCCGAAGCAAATCGATGCGCTGGCCAAGCTGCTTGACGTGAAGCGCGAAGAAGTGATCGAGATGGAAACGCGCTTGAGCGGCCGCGACATCGCCCTGGAATCGCCGACCGACGATGAAGACGACAAGTTTTCGCCGATCGCCTACCTGTCGTCGGAGCAAAGCGAGCCGACCAAGGTGCTGGAAGCGGAACAAGTGACGCGTTTGCAATCGGAAGGCCTGGAAACGGCCCTGGGTAAACTGGACGCCCGTTCGCGCCGCATCATCGAAGCGCGCTGGCTGGCCAACGACGACGGTTCCGGCGCCACCCTGCACGCCCTGGCGGAAGAGTTCGGCGTATCGGCCGAACGCATCCGCCAGATCGAAGTGGCGGCCTTGAAAAAAATGAAGGGCGCCCTGGCGGCCTACGTGTAAGACCCGCAAGAGCCGCAGTAAAAAAGGCGCCGCAAGGCGCCTTTTAGTTTTGAACTTTGATGTTTATCAACAGATAAACATTGTCGGCCGTTAAGCTGCAGCCAAGCCCTTGGTGATCAGTTCGGCGACGACTTCATTCAGATCCGCGCCGCGCTCCTTGGCGATGTTCTGCAATTGCAAGACCAGATCGCTGTTGAGCTTGACGGCGAATGGCACCAGGCCCAGGGCCTGGTCGCGCTTGCGCTGTTCGCGGCGGTCGATGACCACCGCTTCCTTACCGAATGCACCGGCGCCGGGAACGTTCATCTTTCCCATCAGTTTCTTGGCATCGCTTTTGGCCAGGTCGGTTTTTTTCATGGTTGTTTCCTGATTTTCAAAACAGCCATTCTACGCAGTAATCGGTGTGCCGCGTGGCCGGCGCATCAATTCATCCGCAGCGCGCCAGGAGTGCGCCGGAAAAATATCATTTTGTTATTATCATTTTTATCTCTTGCGTGCACGCACGCCGAGGACGCTCCATCTGAAAGGAAAAGCATGCATTATCTGAACCGCTCTTATCGTACCTTGTTGCTCCCCCTGCTCATCGCCTGCCTGGCCATGCTGACTGGCTGTGGCGCGGCCGGCAGCGCCGGCGACGCGGAAAACACGCCGCGCAGCCTCACCCACGTGCTCTCGCCCGGCCAGCAAGTGGCCATCACGGCCACGGACACCTTGAAACTCGACCGCGTCAACGACAGCCGCTGCCGCAAGGGCGCCGTGTGCGTGTGGAAAGGCTACGTCAGCTACAGCTTCAGCCTGATCAACAAGGCGGGCGCCACCGACATCGTCCTGTCCGATTCCATGCCCGGCGGTGCCAGTTCCGTCACCGTCAACCACCTGACGTTTACCCTGCTCGATGTCGACCCGGCCACGCCGCCCGCGCTGAACGCGGAACAGCCCGCCTATCGCGTGAAAGTCAAAATCACGCAGAACGCCCTGCCCCGCTAGCCGCCGACGACCCGGGTGCGTGATGCAGCCGGCTGTCGGCTGGCGCCTCATGCCGCTCCAGCATGCCGTAATCGCGCACCACGCCGGCAATGCGCAAGCGGTAATCGTCAAACACGCCTCGCCGGCCCGCCGCCTGCGCCGCGCGGTGCGCCTCCAGCTGCCGCCACTGCGCCAGCGCCGCCTCGTCGCGGAAGAACGACAGCGACAGCAATTTGCCCGGCTCGCTCAGGCTGCTGAAGCGCTCGATGGAAATGAAACCATCGATGTTGTCGAGCAAGGGGCGCAGGGACGCGGCCAGGTCCAGGTACTCCTGGCGCCCATCGGCGCTGGGCCACACTTCAAACATCACGGCAATCATGGCAGTGCTCCCCGGTTAAAGATGGGGATGCGGGCATTCGGCGACGCCTGGTACTTCCATGCCAGCGGCATGCCGTCCAGCGCGCCGGCCCACGCCTGCGCGCAGGCGCCGGCAATGGCCTGCGCCATGGCCGTACCCGGACAGGCATGGCGCCCGTGGCCAAAGCCATCGGGCGCCAGCGCGGGCCGCTGCAGCAGAAAACGCTCCGGCTCGGCATGCACCGTGGCATCGTGGCAGGCGCTGGCCAGCACGACGAGCATCATCTGGTCCTGCGGCACCGTCACGCCGTTGATTTCCACCGCGCAAGCCGTGTAGCGGCGCGTGTTGTGGATGGACGGATCGTGCCGGCTCACTTCGCGCAGCATGGCTGGCCACAGCTGCGGTGCCGCGTACAGTTGCGCGCGCAGTCCAGGCTGCGCGCGCAAGGCAATCACGGCATTGCCCAGCAAGCCCGCCGTGGCGTCGCAGGTCTGCGACAGCAAACCCACCAGATTGGCCAGTATGCCGCCCGCCGCCTGCCAGTTCGCTGCGCGTGCCTGCGCCACCACGGCGGCCAGCAAACTGCCGGGCCGCGCCGGCCCCTCATTGAGCAAGGCGGTAAAACGTTGCAACAGCGCTTCGGCCGCTTCCTGCGCGCCAGCCAGCTGGGCGCTATTACTCAACGGCGACAGACAGGCGACGAAATCGCGCGTCCACGCGGCCAGGGCCGGCCATTGCACTGACGCAAAGCCCAGCACATCGGCCATGGCAAACAGCGGCAACTCGAAGAGCGCGGCGTTCAGCGCCACGGCGCTGGCGGGCGGCCGCTCCCGGGCCATGCGCAGCGTGCGCGCATGCAGGCGCGGCAGGTCCACCTGGCCCAGCGCGGCAGCCAGCGCCCGCTTCGGCGCGGCATGGCGCTGGCCCTCGTTCATGCGCACCAGTTCGGCAAAAATCGCCCCGCATGGCGTGCCAGCCAGATTCGGCGGCACGGCCACGCCAGGCGGACGCACGCGGCAATCCGGATGCGCCAGCACGGCATGCACACCCGCCGTGCCCGCCGCCAGCCAGCAGTTCAGCTGCGCATCGAAGTACAGGGGCGGACCGGCCGCCAGGCGGCGATAGTAGACATAGGGCGCGGCGTGGGTGACGGCGGCGAGCGCGTCGACGGGATCGTTGGGGAACATGGCGCTTCCATTGCGGTGATCAAGGGAGGCGAGTATGCTGGCTCCTCCACCACAACACTTCGCCAGCGGACGAATCATGGATGACAGCCTTCCCCACCCCACCGCCGACATGAGCCTGGCGCAGCTGGCCGGCGCCATCGCCGAACCGGCCCGCGCGCGCATGCTGTGCAGCCTGCTCGACGGCCATGCGCGCACGGCCACGGAATTGGCGGCCCTGGCCGAAGTGGGGGCCTCGACGGCCAGCGCGCACCTGGCCCGCCTGCGCGAAGATGGATTGCTGAGCATGCTGGCGCAAGGCAAGCACCGCTATTACCGCCTGGCCAGCGCCGAGGTCGGGCAAGCGCTGGAAGCGCTGCTGGTGGTGGCCGGCGTGCCCAGGCAGCCATTCTCGCCCTCCACGCCGGACCGTTTGCGCCACGCGCGCACCTGCTACGACCACATGGCCGGCACGGTGGCCGTCACCCTGCACGACCACTTGCATGCGCTCGGCTGGCTGCAGGACGCGGGCGGCGACTACCGCGTGACCGAAGCGGGAGCGGCAGGCATGGCGGCGCTGGGCATCGACGTGCAGCAACTGCAGCGCCAGCGCCGCCGCTTCGCCTGCCCCTGCCTGGACTGGAGCGAGCGGCGCGCGCACCTGGGCGGCGCGCTGGGGGCCGCCATCCTGCAGCTGGCCCTGCGCCAGGGCTGGGCCGAGCGCGAACTCGACAGCCGCGCCCTGCGCGTCACAGAAGCGGGCGAACGGCGCCTGCTGGCCGCATTTGGCAGTCGCTGAAAGGCAAGCTATCATCTTGCAACTTACTCTATGCATATTGACATGACACGAGGACACACGATGATCGCATTCCAGGGCCTGGCCAAGCGCTACGGCAGCTTCGAGGCCGTCAAGCCGCTCACCTTGCAGGTGGGAAAAGGCGAAGTCTTCGGCTTCCTGGGACCGAATGGGGCCGGCAAGACCACCACCATCCGCATGCTGATGGGCATTCTCGTGCCCAGCGACGGCACGGTACTCATCGATGGCCTCGACTGCCACCGCGACGGCGCCGCCGTCAAGCGCAAGGTGGGCTATTTGCCGGACAATCCCATCTTTTACGATTATTTGCGGGGCCGCGAAATCCTCCAGTTCGTCGCCGAAATGCACGGCTATCCGCGCGCCGAGGCGGCCGCGCGCACGGCGCGCCTGCTGACGGAGTTCGGCCTGGACGAGGCGAGCGAGGATTTTGCCGTGAATTACTCGCTGGGCATGAAGAAAAAACTGGGCCTGGCCTGCGCGCTGATCCATGATCCTGCCGTGCTGATCCTCGATGAACCGATCAACGGCCTCGACCCGCGCGCCTCGCGCGACGTGCAGGAACGCCTGTTGCGCATCGCCGCGGCCGGCACCACGATTTTTGTCTCCACGCATTTGCTCGACATGGCGCAAAAGCTGTGCAGCAGGGTCGCCATCATCCACCGGGGCGCGCTCGTGGCCACGGGCAGCCTGGACGACATCCGCCAGCAATTGTCCAGCGACGGCAGCCTGGAAGACATTTTCCTGCAACTCACCGATGAAACGGCCGCCGCGTGACACCTGCCCCACCGAGCAACTGGCGCGCCGTCTGGCTGCTGACCCGCTTGCGCCTGCAGCGCCTCGTCAACGTCAGCGGCAGGGGCTTCTCGTTCAGAAAAGGCGGCAAGAGCCGCGCCGCCGCGCCGGGCAAGAAGCGGGGACGCTGGATGCTGGGCGTGCTGCTGGTGCTGCCCATGCTGTTTTCCTTCGGCAATATCGCGCGCCATAGCCTGCTGAACATGCATTGCCTGCTGGACCAGGTGGCCGCCTGCCAGGCGCGCGGCAGCATGCAGACCGGCAGCCACGTGCTCGATCCTGTCATCGCCCAGCTCATCGACACGCCCTTCAGCGCGGCGTTGATGGGCGGCCTGGCCTTGCAATTGACCTTGCTGTGGCTGGTCAGCGTACTGGTGCCGCTGGGCATGGGTGAACTGTCGAAGCCGGACTGGGACCTGGAATGGCTGGTCACCTTGCCCGTCGGCAAAAGCACCTTGCTGTGGGCCCGCGTGCTCGAACGCACGGTCGTCAATCCGGCCGGCTTGCTGGCCTTGTGGCCCAGCACCACCATGATCGCCTGGTACTCGGGCCATGGCTGGCTGTCGCCAGTCTCTGCGCTGCTGGCCAGCCTGCTCCTGCTGGCCGTTGCCGCCATGCTGCGCACTCTCGTCGACACGGGCTTGCGCCTGTCGCTCTCGCCCGCCCAGCTGGGCAACCTGCAGGCGCTGCTGTCGCTGGCCAGCATGTTGCCCATGTATATGAGCATGTCCTTTGGCATGGCCACGGGCGGCTTCGCGTATGCGTGGGCGGCAGCCGTGCCCGCCTGGAGCGCCTGGACCCCGCCTGGCCTGCTGGTGCGCCTGATGAATGCCGATGGCCTTGCCGCCAGCGTGCTGCCGGCCGCCCTGCTGCTGGCGCAAAGCGCGCTGCTCATGCTGCTGGGCATGGCCATCCTGCGCCGCCAGCTGCGCCACGGCGTGGTGGGCGCGGGCCAGCGCGAAGCGAGCCGCAAGCGTGCTCCCGCAGCGCCGCCGGCCCGCAGGCGCTTCGCCCGCCTCGGCACGGTGATCCAGCGCCGCGAACTGACCCTGCTGGTGCGCGACCGTAACTTCATGGTGCAGACCTTGCTGATGCCGCTGCTGATCCTCGGCGGACAGCTGTTATTCTCGGGCCAGGCGCGCGACGTGCATGCGCTGCTGGCCAGCCCCGCCCTGCTGGCGGCGACGGGATTTTTCCTCGGTACCTATACGCTGATGCTGTCGGCCTTCCAGACGCTCAACAAGGAAGGCGGCGCGCTGTGGCTGCTGTACACGTTTCCCGTCTCCGTCGAACAGGCGCTGCGGCAGAAGGCGCAACTGTGGGCCGTGCTGGCCCTGCTCTATCCCGTCATCCTGTTTGGCGTGGCGCTGGCCTGGCTGCCCGCCTGGCAATGGGACACGGCAGGCCTGATGCTGCTGGCCCTGGCCGGCATTCCCCTGTATTCGATGATCGCCGTGGCGCTGGGCGTGTTCGCCAGCGATCCGCTGGCGACCGAGGCGACGGCGAAAATGCGCCCCACCTATATGTACCTGTACCTGCTGCTCACCGGCCTCTACCTCGCCGCCCTGGCGGCAGGCAGCCTGGCGCAGCAACTGGCCTTCGTCGTGCTGACGGCGGCGCTGGCCGCTGCCCTGTGGCAAAAGGCGCGCGATGAAGTGCCCTACCTGCTCGACCCGGCCGCCTCGCCGCCGGCCAAGGTGTCCGCGTCGGACGGCCTGATCGCCGCCATGCTGTTTTTCACCCTGCAGACCCTGGCCTTGCTGCTGCTCAAGGACGAAGTGGCCGAGCCACTGGCGCGAGTGGCCATCGCCTTCGGCAGCGCCGGCGCGCTCACGTATGCGCTGGTGCGCCTGGTCTACTGGCGCAGCAAGACGGCCGGCGTGCCGCGCATCGGACAAGGCCGCCAACCCTGGCGCTGGGGTGTGGCGGGCGCGGCCGTATCAGCCGTCTGCGGCATCGCCTGGACGCTCGTCCAGCAGTCCCCTGCGGCCGCAGCGGGCGGCAATGCAGGGAACGCCCTTTGGCTGCTGGGCATGACGGTGCTGGCCGCGCCCCTGTGCGAGGAATTCATTTTCCGCGGCCTGATCCAGGGCGGCCTGCGCCGCTCGCTGCCGGCATGGCAGGCGATCGGCATTGCCGCCGCCCTGTTTGCGATCGTCCATCCTCCCGCGTCGATGCTGCCCGTGTTCGTGCTGGGCCTGTGCACGGGATTGGCGTACGAACGCAGCGGCTCGCTGCTGGCGCCCATGCTCGTCCACGCGGGCTATAACGCGGTCATCGTGGCGTTCCATCTGGGTCGGTGATGCTGCTAGAATCGCACACGTTTTGCGTCTGCTCCCAACCCCTGACTACGCACCGATCACGCATGAAGCCATCCTTGCTCGCCCCCCCCTGCCTCGCTGTGCTGCTGAGCGGCTGTACCGTGCTGGCCCTGCAACCCAACAGCGGCGTGGAAAACAGCACGTTTACCGTCCAGGAATCGCCGCGCCTGCGCATCGACGCACCGAAGGCGCGCATCCAGAACCCCCTGCCCAGCGAACACTTCATCGGCATCGCCCTGTCCGGTGGCGGCAGCCGCGCGGCGAACTTTTCGGCCGCCTCGCTGGAGCAGCTGGAGCAATTCGGCCTCGTCAGCGGCGCGTCGGCCATTTCCGGCGTCTCGGGCGGCGCCATCGCGGGCGGCTACTATGCCTTGCATGGACAGCAGACGGACTGGCCCTTGCTACGCAGCAAACTGCGCACGGATTTCTTCAGCCAGACCATCCTCAAGCCCGCCAACCTGACGACCATGCTGCTGACGGACAAGACCCGCACGTCCTTCCTGTCCGACGTGTTTGACGATGTGCTGTACAACAAGAAGACCTACCAGGACTTGCCCCATGACGGTCCCATCTTCCTGGCCAACGCCACCGACGCCACGGATGGCGGCAAGCGCGTGGTGTTTTCTTACGAGTACTTTTATAACACCCTGCATTCGCCCATCAAGGATATCCGCCTGGCCACGGCCGTGGCCACTTCGGCCGCCTTTCCAGGCGTGTTCGACTCCGTCACGTTCGAGCGCTTCCGGCCGAAAAACAGTTTCGTGCCGGAACTCGGTTCCGAGTCGCGCGAATCGCCCTCGTACGTGCACCTGTTCGACGGCGGCGCGGCCGACAACCTCGGCGTGGAAACCCTGTGGGACGTGGCCCTGACTCAGCTGTACGGCAACGACATGGCCTTCGTGCCGCCGCGCCTGAACAGCAAGCCCTTCATCCTGATTTCCATCGATGCCAACGCGCCCAATTCCAGCGCCGTGTTTGAAAAGATGTCGGATGAACGCAAGCCGCTGGACCGCATCTTCAACAAGAACATCTACGATGCCGTCGATGCCCTGTTCTCGCGCCAGCGCAGGGAAAACCTTGTGAAAATGGGTTTCGGGCAGGCCCGCTTCGATACCATCACGCAGGAAAATTTTGGCGACCTGAGCCAGAAATTCGTGAAAGGCAAGCGCACCTCGTCCTTTGCCATTCCCGTGCTGTGCCGTCCGCATGTGGGCCAGTTCCGCTGCGAAGTCGATGCGGCCGATCCCCTGCCGGGCCAGGTGCGCACCAGCCTGGAAGGCTTCGCCTGGCATATTTCCATCGATGAAATCGCTTCGCTGGCGCTGCGCCTGGCCAGCGACGATGCCGAAGTCGACTTTGCCCGCAAACAGGAACGCGCCGCCCTCGTCAAGCTGCAGCGCCTGGCCACGCAAACGAAGACCCATTTGAAGCTGACGGGGCCGGAAAACTGCAGCCCGGAAGTGCTGCAATCGGCCCTGTACAGTGCGGCGCGCGTGCTGATCCTTGACGACGAGGACTCGCGCTTCGCCCTGTGCGACTACATGCTGAAAGGCGGACTGATCAATGACGGCACCGTCTGCAAGCAGCGCTACGTGCACGCCGTGCCCAGCTTTGCCATCGAAAGCGAAGACCTGCAATACCGCAACCTGAGTTCCGACGGCAATTCCGTGAACGTGCCGATCCGCTGCAAGAAGTGAGCGGGCTGCCGCGATAACGTTGCAATCTTGATTGCAATCAAGACAGCCCTGACATCGGCGAAGAAGAAGAAGAAGAAGAAAAAGAAGAAGAAGAAGAAGAAGAAGAAGAATGCACTGTACGGCCGCGACGGGGACGCCGCTCCTGCAGCGCAGCCGCCGCCCAGCCACCATTCATCATGAAGGATAGCCCAAGTTTTGCACGGCATGCGGGACGCAACAAGCGCAAGGCAAGGCGCACGCAGCAACACGGCCGAGGCACTGCCTGCCGGCGTGGCGGCTGGCGCTGGGGCGCCTTCCTGCTGAAGTGGGCAGTGCCGCGCACGGACACAAAAAAGCCCGCACGATCACTCGTGCGGGCCTTAGCGCAAGGATGCCCGGCGCCCGGCTGAGTTAGATCAGCCGACTACGCCTGCGCATGTAGCTGCGGCTTAACGCACCCTCCAGTTCCTGCTCCGTTTTATGCTGGTTCACCGAGTACAGGGCCCACAGGGCCGCCGGCGCCCAGCCGATCACAGTGCACTGCAAGATCAAGGCGGCGACACCGGCCAGCGGGCGCCCCAGCATGAAAAACGTAAGACACGGAAGTAGCAAGGCTATCAGCAATCGCATCACGACATACTCTCCTTCAATATAGAGCAGCGGACAAGGGCCGGTATCCGGTCCGTCCCCCGCCCGCTGCGTACTGCTCCTTAATAACGTCTGGCAAAATCGTCGCGAGCGAATGCGAGTCGTGGCCGAGAAGCACAGCTGTGCGACGGCACGCGGCCGCCGAGGCAGTGAGCATCACCGGCCGCAAATCGCGGCGCGCAACAGATTTGGCCTGGACGTTTATAGATGCACGGCAATCTGCGGCATCAGGTCGTCAAACGTGCGACCGTTGCCGTTTTCTCCGATGGCGTGCATCTTCCATTCGCCGTTATGGCGGTACAGCTTGGCCATGATCTGTGCCGTGTGGGAACCTTGCACAGACAGGTTGAAACGCGCGATTTCCTGGTTATTGCTCGCATTCAAGATGCGGCAATAGGCGTTTTCCACCTGCGAGAAGTTCTGGCCAGTAAAGCTGTTGACGGTGAAGACCAGGCTTTTCACGTGCGCCGGCACTTTCGACAGATCGACGTTGATCTGTTCGTCGTCGCCATCGCCCGCGCCCGTGCGGTTGTCGCCCGTGTGGACGATGCTGCCGTCCTTGCTTTTCAGCTGGCGGAACCAGACAATGTCGGACGTGCTCTTGTTCTCATCGAACATGACGCACGAGGCGTCCAGGTCGACGGCTTCCGTCTTCGAACCGAAACCCAGGAAACCCTTGGTCTTGACGGCATCCCAGCCCAGGCCCATGGTGATACGGGTCAGGGTGGCGCCAGCTTCTTTGTCCAGAGAAATCTTCTGGCCCTTGCTCAAATTGACAGACATACGCATTGCTCCTGTTTGGTTAGTTACAGCTTGATTACGCCGGCTTGCTTTGCGTCCAGGCGAGGAAGGCCGCGCGGTTGCGCGAGCACACGAGGATTTTGCCCGTGCCTGAAAACTTCAGTACCATGCCCTCGCCGCTGGTCTGGCTATTGATCAAATTGCCCAGAAAGCCGCCGCTGCTGCCGGTCGTGATGGAAATTTCATATTGCAGGCGGTTGTCCCAGCACACGACGTGCGAGTTATCGATTACCACGTCTTTGCCGGGCGTCACTTCCAGTTCCGACATCGCGCCGAAACCGGAGACCGCCAACTGGCCGCTGCCTGCCGTCTCGGTGATGAAAAAACCACCGCTCTGGGCAAACAGCGCATTGCCAAGGCTTTGCGTGCGCACCTTCAATTCCACGCCAGCGCTGGCCGCCACGAAGGCGCCGTCGCTGATCATGTATTGCTGGGTGCCAACGTCGAGCACCCGCATGGCACCGGGCAAGGTGGGCGACAGCAGACAGTCGCCGTCGCCGCGCAGTGCCTCGATATGCTGCTGGAAGAACGATTCGCCGTTGGCAAAGGTGCGCATCAGCGCGGCGCCGATGCCACCGGTCATCTTGCCTTTCAGCTCAAGATTGGTTTCCATCATCACCATCGCATCGGATTCGCAATAAATCTTCTCGCCCTTGGCAAGCGACACATGCAGGAAGGGATCGACGTCCCCGGTAATACTAAAAACTGGCATCTGACTGTTCCTTCCTCAACGATGATGATGGTGTCGGGCTAAACCGCCCTTACTACAGAATAACGGTGCCGCACAAAACCGTAGCGAGCGGATGTGATTTGTGGCCGAGAAGCGCAACCGTACTTTAGTACGGGGGCGCCGAGCCGGTGAGCATCGCCGGCCGCAAAGCGCACCGCGCAGCAGGTTTGGTGTGGCTACCTTACACGCCGACACCAAAAGAAGCGGCTAATGGGCCTAAACCGCCTTTATAGCCCTGGCCGATGGCCTTGAATTTCCAATCGCCGCCGTTGCGGTAGATTTCGCCGAAGACCATGGCCGTTTCCGCCGAACCGTCTTCCGACAGGTCGAAGCGGGCGATTTCCGTGTTGCCATTGGCATTCACGCAACGCACGTAAGCCTTCGACACCATACCAAAGTTTTGCTTGCGCGCTTCGGCATCGTGGATCGTCACGCAGACGGCGATCTTGTCGATGTCGGCCGGCACCGCGGCCAGGTCGACGACGACGGTTTCATCATCGCCGTCGCCAGCGCCCGTGGTGTTGTCGCCCGAGTGGGTGACGGAACCGTCGCTCGACTTCAGGTTGTTGTAGAAAATCATGTCGACGTCGGCGCGTACCTTGCCGTCGGCCTTCAGCAGGAAGACGGAACCGTCGATGTCGAACGCGGCGCCGTCGGTGGCGCGGGCATCCCAGCCCAGGCCGATGATCATTTTCGAGATGCCAGGCGCTTCCTTGCTCAGGTTGACGTTGCCGCCTTTTTGCAGACTGATTGCCATGATGTATTTCTCCTATGTGAAATAAAAGTCCAGCGTGTATGAAACCAAATAACTACTTGTGTACACCTGGCGCCGCCACCGGCCCGACTCCCCGGGTCAAAGGCGGCGCTTGCTGCATCACGCTGGCAAACGGGTGTAGGCGTTTGCCGCGTATTCCTTATGCCTTCGCTGCCGCTTCCAGCGCCGGCTGTTTGTCTCCCTCGGCTTCCAGCAAGGCCATCCTGCGCTTGTAGCGGATCGACGACCACAGCGAGGCGAGAATGAAGGCCACGCCGATCAGGCCCGTGAAGATCTCCGGTACATGGAACTTCATGCTGACCAACATGATCACGGCCAGGATACCGATCGCATAGTGCGCGCCGTGCTCCAGATAAACGAACTCATCCAAAGTACCCTTGCGCACCAGGAACACCGTCATCGAGCGCACGAACATCGCGCCGATCGCCAGGCCCAGCATGATGATCACGACATCCTTGGTAATGGCGAACGCGCCGATCACGCCGTCAAAGCTGAACGAAGCATCGAGCACTTCCAGGTACAGGAAGCCGCCAATACCGCCGCGCTTGACGATGTCGCCCATGTTGCCGTCGCCGTTATCGCCTTCCAGCAAGCCGCTGACCACATCCACGCCCACGTAGGTCAAAATACCCCACAGGCCGGCCGTCAGCACCACCAGTTTCTGGCCTTCTTCGATCATCGACAGGCTGGCCATCAGGGTGCCCAGGGCGATCATCACGGAAATCGACGAAATCTTGCCCAGCGCGCCCAGTTTTTCCTCGATACGGCCCAGCCAGTGCGTTTCCTTCTCCGAATCGAGCAGGAAGTTCAGGAAGACCAGCAGCAGGAAGATGCCGCCGAAGGCCGCCACTTCCGCGTGGTGATTCGTCAGGTGCATCGAATACTGTTCCGGATTGCTCAACGCCAGATTCCACACTTCCATCAGCCCCAGGTCCGCCGCTTGCGCCACGATGACCAGCGGAAAGACCAGACGCATGCCAAAGACGGCGATGATGATGCCCACGCCCAGGAACAGGCCCTGCCAGAACTTGTCCCAGTTCTTCAGCACCGAGGCATTGACCACCGCGTTGTCAAACGACAGCGAGACTTCCATCACGCCCAGGATCACGGCAATGCCGAGCGCTGCCAGCATCGTCTGCACGCCACCGTGCGTGTAACCCCACCAGGCGGAAATGCCCAGGCAGATAAATGTCACTAAAAATGACACTCTGAAATGTTTCATCGATAGTTCCCCTTTATCCAAATTCAATGGAACGTAGTATAGGCACGTGTGACACATTTAAAAATAGAAGATAATGGAAGCATTACTTCGTAAAAACAGAAGATAGGTCCACACGATGAAAACCACCGGTTTCAATTACCGCCATTTGTACTTTTTTTGGGTGGTCGCCAAGGAAGGCGGCGTGACACGCGCGGCAGAACGCCTGGGACTGGCCGTGCAAACCATCAGCACCCAGCTGGCCCTGCTGGAAAAGGAACTGGGCAAATCGCTGCTGCAGCCGCAGGGACGCCGCCTGGTGCCGACGGAAGCGGGCCGGCTGGCGCTCGGCTACGCAGACCAGATCTTTCTGCTGGGCGAGCAGATGCAGGATGCGCTGGCCGACGCCGACGCGGAAAAGATGCGCCTGACGGTGGGCATTTCCGATTCCCTGCCGAAACTGATGGCCTACCGCATGCTCGACGCCACGCGCAGCCTGGACCAGCCCGTCAAGCTGGTCTGCCTGGAAAATGAATTCGAATCCCTGCTGGCCGATCTGGCCCTGCACAAACTGGACCTGGTGTTGACGGACCGCGCCGTGCCGGCCGGCGCCAGCCTGCGCGTGTCCAGCCATTTATGGGGAGAGAGCGCCATGAAGCTGTTCGCCATCCCCGCGCTGGCCGAGCGCTACCGCGAGGATTTCCCGCACCGCCTGAGCGGCGCGCCGTTCTTGCTGCCGGCGCGCAATAACGCCTTGCGCGGGCGCATCGACGAATGGATGGTGCAGCAGGGCGTGCGGCCCGACGTGGTAGGCGAGTTCGAGGACAACGCCATGCTCAACGCCTTCGGCCGCAAGGGCCTGGGCCTGTTCTTCGCATCCGCCAGCCTGGCGGCCGACATCGAGGAGCAGTTCGGCGCCGTGCTGGTGGGCGATGCATCGTCCCTGCGCGAGCAGTTTTATGTGATCTCGAACGAACGCAAGATCATGCACCCGGCGCTGGACGTGATCCTGGCCGCCGTGCCCGGCCGGCACTGATCAGGCGTCGAGGTCGGCGGCGATGGCCGCCAGCCAGGCCGCCTGGTCCGGCTCGCAGCTATCCACGTTGGCCAGCTGGATGACGGACAGGCCAAGCTCGGGCACACGCAGCAGCAGCGTCCGAAATCCCCACAGCCCGCCGCCATGAAACACCACCGCCCGCCCGCCGTGCTCGATTTGCTCCAGGCCATGGCGGTAAGGCCAGCTGTGGCCGTCCGGGCCCGGCGTTGGCGCCAGCTGCGCGCGCACCAGGCTGGACGGGTCGCGGTACTGGCGCTGCCAGTCGCGCTCCCACAGGGCCAGGTCGTGCAAGGACGCATACACGCCGCCGTCGCCCACCGTGTTTGCATTGCCCAGATGCTGGCGGTAGCCGGACGCCAGCGCGGGGTCCACGGTATAGCTGCGCACGCGCTGCGGCATGACGGCTTGCCGGTCCACATCGTAGGCCGTGGCGTGCATGCCCAGCGGCGCGAACAGGCGCTGCCGGGCCTGCGCGGCGAGGGGCAGGCCAGACACTACCTCCACCAGTTTCGCCAGCAGGATGTAGTTGCAATTGCTGTAATCGTGCGCGCTGCCGGGCGGCGCCGTCAGGTCCTGCATGCGCGCGATCAGGCGCAGCAGCAGCGCATTGTCAAAATAGTCGCTGTCGTGGCGGCCCAGCTGGCATGCCAGGTAATCGAAATAATCGGGAATGCCGCTCGTGTGGTTGAGCAGCTGGCGCACCGTGATGGCGGCGCCGAATTGCCGCACCTCGGGCAGATGGGGCGCCACGTCATCGTCGAGGCCGATCATGCCCTGGCGCACCAGGTCCAGCACGCAGGCGGCCGTGAAAGGCTTCGATTCCGACGCCAGATAGTAGCGCGATTGGGCGGTCAGCGGCACGCCCAGTTCCAGGCATGCCAGGCCATGATGCAGTTCCATTAACGTCTCGCCGTCGCGCAGGATGAGCGCGCTGAAGCCGGGCCCTTGCGCCGGCAGGCTGGCTTGCAGGGAAAGAAAGTGCTGGACTAGATTTTGCATGACGTAATCTTATCACGCAGGCAAGATTACTTTCATGTCATATTCATTAGCCAATCCGATAAATCCATTCGAAAATAACGTTTGAATAATCAATCAAAAGCGATTGTAATAAAGCCTGAGACAAACACGCGTTCGCCGCCCGGCGGCAGGATGCGATCACCATAACAACAAGGAGCAGCAGCATGTCCACGGCAGGCAAGACGATCGATATTCCCGATCTCATCAATAACAACAGGATCGGCTCCTTCCAGATCGGCATGCTGATCCTGTGCGGGCTGTGCGTCATCATGGATGGCTTCGACGTGCAAGCCATGGGTTACGTGGCGCCCGCCATCATTGCGGACTGGCATGTCAGCAAGGCCAACCTGGGTCCCGTGTTTGGCGCGGGCCTGCTGGGCATGCTGGTGGGTTCGCTCGTCTTCAGCATCACGGCCGACAAGTTCGGCCGCCGCCCCGTGCTGATCGGCTCGACCATCTTCTTTTCGCTGTGCATGCTGGTCACGCCGCTGGCCACCACCATCGAGCAATTGCAGCTGATCCGTTTTATTACCGGACTGGGCCTGGGCGCCGTGATGCCGAACGCCATGGCACTGGCCGGCGAGTACAGCCCGCTGCGCAAGAAAGTCACCCTGATGATGCTGGTGTCCTGCGGTTTTACTTTGGGCGCCGTGCTGGGCGGCTTGCTGTCGGCCGCGCTGATTCCCGCATTCGGCTGGCAATCCGTGTTTTACGTGGGCGGCGTGGTGCCGCTGGTCATCGGTGTGCTGATGTTCTTCCTGCTCCCGGAATCGATGCAGTTCCTGGTGCTGAAGAAACGCAAGCTGGATAAAGTCGCCAAATGGCTCAAGCGCATCGACCCGACGGTGAACATCACGGCCGAGACGCAGTACGTCGTGCATGAAAAGGAACACAAGGGCGCGCCCGTGCTGCAACTGTTTACGGGCGGCCGCGCAAAGATGACGATCCTGTTGTGGGTCATCAACTTCATGAACTTGCTGAACCTGTATTTCCTGTCGAACTGGCTGCCGACCATCGCCAAGGAAGCGGGCCTGTCGACGGCCAACGCCGTGCTGGCGGGCACGGCCCTGCAAGTGGGCGGCACCATCGGCACCCTGGTCATGGGCCAGCTGATCGACCGCTCCAGCTTCCGCCGCATCCTGCTGCCCTGCTTTCTGGTGGCCGCCGTGGCCATCGCCCTGATCGGCCGTCCGGACGTTTCGCTGGCCTTCCTGTTCATCACGATCTTCATCGCCGGCTTCTGCGTGGTGGGCGGCCAGCCCGCCGTGAATGCCCTGGCGGCCAGCTACTACCCGACCACCCTGCGCTCGACGGGCATCGGCTGGAGCCTGGGCGTGGGCCGCATCGGCTCCATCATCGGCCCCGTGCTCGGTGGCGAGCTGATCCGCTTGAACTGGCCCAACAGCACGATTTTCCTCGTCGTCGCCATCCCCGCCATCGTCTCGGCCGTCATGGTCTTTGCCATGCGCGGCGGGTCGCAAACGGCCGCCAAAGGCTGATCCGGCTGAAAAAAATACCGCGCGCCACCGCCTTTCCAGGGGGGCGCGCGGCAAAATTAGGCTATGGCGCCCTTCGTCGTTTAAGATGACGTTTTTACAGCCCATCTTCAGCGCCCCCATGCACAATGTCTTGCTAGTCCTGCTCGCCCTCTTCCTGGTCGCGCTGAACGGTTTTTTTGTTGCCGCCGAGTTTGGCATCGTCACCTTGCGGCGCACGCGCATCCGCGCCATCGCCAAGACACAGGGACTGCGGGGCCGCATCCTGGCCAAGGTGCACGGCCAGCTGGACGCCTACCTGTCCGCCTGCCAGCTGGGCATCACGCTGGCGTCGCTGGGCCTGGGCTGGGTCGGCGAACCGGCGTTCGCCGGCTTGCTGGAACCGCTGTTCGGCGCCGTCGGCGTCACCTCGCAGGAACTGATCCACGGCGTGTCCTTCGTCGTCGCCTTCAGCGTCATTTCCTTCCTGCACATCGTCGTGGGCGAACTGGCGCCCAAATCGATGGCCATCCGCAACCCGGAAGCCGTCGGCCTGTGGAGCGCGATTCCCCTGTACGGCTTTTACTGGACCATGTATCCGGCCATCTACCTGCTCAACGCCAGCGCCAACTGGGTACTGCGCCTGGCGGGCCTGTCCGGCAAGGGCGGCCACGATGCCCATTACTCGTCCGAGGAACTGAAACTGATCCTGCGCACCAGCCAGCCGGGCGAAAAGTTTACGCGCGACGAGCGCAACATTCTGGCGCAGTCGCTCGATTTCGAGCAGATGACGGTGTCGGACCTGATGCGCCCGATCAATGAAGTGATCGCCCTGCACGCCTCGAACACCCTGGAAGAAAACCTCGACACGGTGCTGCGCAACCGTTTCAGCCGCTACCCGTATTTCGACACGAACGGCGACGACGTGCTGGGCGTGGTGCACTTGAAGGACCTGTTCTTTGCCCAGCAGGCGGGCAAGCCCATCACCTCGCTCACGCCCTTCCTGCGTCCCGTGGACATCATTTCCGCGCGCACGCCGGCGCTGGAACTGTTCCGCCGCTTCCGCGACGGCGCGCCGCACTTCGCGCTGATCGGCGAAAAGGGCAAGCGCCCGCTGGGCTTCATTACCCTGGATAACTTGCTCGGCGCCATGGTGGGCGAAATCCGCGATGAATTCCGCCGCAATGAAAACGATTGGCTCAAACAAAGCGATGGCACCCTGATCGGCAAGGCCAGCCTGCCCATCTTTTCGCTCGAACGCATCCTCGGCATCGATATCGAAAACGAGGAACTGGGCCTGGACGACGTGGAATCCGTGGGCGGCTTGATCATGGTCAAGCTGGGCGACATTCCCAAGCAGGGCCAGCGCATCACCTTCGTCGACTTCGACATCGTCGTCAAGAAGATGAACGGCCCCCGCATCGTGCTCATCAAGGTGATCCCGAAGCAGGAGCGGGACCTGGACGCCGATTTAAGGGATTGAAAACACCTGACCGAATCTGCTGCGCGTCGGCATCGGCGGCCTGCGATGCTCGCCGTGCGCAAGCACGGTTGCGCGTCTCAGCCGCCTCTTCCGTTTGCCCGCCACGGTTTTAGCAGGTGGCGAAGTTATTTTTTTAACGTTATGGTATCTTTGCCCTGCGGCACGGTGGTCTCGCCTACCGTCCACGTTTGCAGCAGGCTGTACAGCACCGCCAGCAGGGTCGGGCCGATAAAGATGCCGACGAAGCCGAAGGCCAGCACGCCGCCTAGCACGCCCAGCAGGACGAGTAAAAACGGCAGGCTGCTGCCACGGCTGATCAACATGGGTTTCACCACGTTATCCACGCCGCTGATCAGCAGCGCCCCCCACACCAGCATGAAGACGCCCCAGCCCGTCTGGCCGTCATTGAACAGCCAGATGGCGGCGCCGCCCCAGATCAAGGGCGGGCCCACGGGAATCAGCGAAAAGATGAAGGTGGCCACGCCCAGCAGCGCCACGGCCGGCACGCCGGCGATCAGGAAGCCCACCACGGCCACCAGCGCCTGCGCCAGCGCCGTGCCCAGCAAGCCGTACATGACGCCGCGCACGGTGCGGCTGACGGTCAGGGCCACGCCCGGCGCGCTGTCGCCGATGATGCGGCCAGCGCCCGTCATCAGCACGCGGCTCAGTTGCTGGCCATCGCGGTAGAGGAAGAAGCTGACGAACACGGCCAGGCTGGTCTGCGCCAGGCCCGTGCCCAGCAGGATGCCGCCCGAGGCGAGGAAATGGCGCGCCGGTTCCAGCAGGGTTTTACCCAGATTCAACAGTTCCTCGCGATCGTCCAGCAACCGCCGCACATAGCCGTCGATGGTGTCGCCCACCAGGGGGATGCTGGCCAGCCAGGCGGGCGGCTGGATGCCGCCCGCTTCCAGCGCGGCGCGCAGCTGCTCATAGATGCGCGACACATTGTCGGCCAGGTTGTAGGTGACGAGGGCCAGCGGCAGCACGATGACCAGCACCAGCGACAAGGTCATGATGGTGGCGGCCCAGTTGCGGCGGCCTTTCAGACGGTCGAGCAGGAGGATGTACAGGGGCCAGCTGGAAATGCCCACGCAGGCGGCGAACAGCATGGCAGCGAGGAAGGGCCGCAAGACGAAAAAGCAGCCGATCAACAGGAAGATGATGGCTGCCAGGCGGGCGTACGGCTCGAAACGTTTGTCCATGTACTGCGTATCCTGAAGATGGCGCCCCCGGGGCGCGACCGGATCAGGATAGCAGAAGTTTAAGATCGTGCGCGATGGCGGCAGGCTTTTCGCCGTGGCGCACGAACAGGCGGATCTTGCCCTCTCGGTCGAACACGTAGGTGCCGGCCGTGTGGTCCACCGTGTAGCTGCTGTCCGTCTCGCCCTCGACCTTGGCGTAATACACCTTGAATTCCTTGGCCACCTTGGCCGTCGCGGCCGCGTCGCCATACAGGCCGACAAAGCGCTTGTCGAAGGCGGGCACGTATTGCGCCAGCAATTGCTGCGTATCGCGCTCGGGATCGACGGTGACGAACAGCACTTGCACCTGGTCCGCCTGCGGGCCCATTTCCTGCATCACCTGGGCCATGTCGGCCATGGTGGTAGGACAGACGTCCGGGCATTGCGTGTAGCCGAAGAACATCAGCACCAGCTTGCCCTTGTAGTCGGCCAGGGTGCGCGGATGGCCGGTGTGGTCGGTCAGGGCGAACTCGCGCGCATAGCCCAGGCCCGTCACGTCCGTGTTCTTGAATTCCAGCTTGGGCACCGCGGGCTTGCCGCAGCCGGCCAGGACGGCGACCAGCGCGGCCGCCAACAACAGGGTCAGGGATTTTTTCATGAGCCGAGGGGAATGTAATGGTCCACCAGCAAGGCCGCGAACAGCAGTGCCAGGTAGATGATGGAAAAAGTAAATGCCTTGCGCGCGATCAAGTCCGTGTAGTGGCGGTACATTTTCCACGCGTAATACAGGAAACCGGCATTGAGCACGACGGCCGATACCAGGTAGATCAGGCCGCTCATGCGCACGGCGTACGGCAGCAAGGTGGTGGCGGCCAGCGCGATCGAGTACAGCCAGACGTGGAACTGCGTGAACTTCAAGCCGTGCGTGACGGGCAGCATGGGCAGGCCCGAGCGCGCGTAGTCGTCGCGGCGGTACATGGCCAGCGCCCAGAAGTGCGGCGGCGTCCACACAAAAATGATCAGGACCAGCAGCCAGGCCTGCATCGGCACGTCGTTGGCGACGGCGGCCCAGCCCAGCGCGGGCGGCATGGCGCCGGACAGGCCGCCGATGACGATGTTTTGCGGCGTGGCCGGTTTCAGCACCATGGTGTAGATCAGGGCGTAGCCGACAAAGGTGACAAAGGTCAGCCACATGGTCAGGGGATTGACCAGGTGATACAGGATCGCCATGCCCAGGCCGCCGATCACCAGTGCGAACACCACCGTCTGCTTGACGGTGATGTCGCCCATGGCCATCGGACGGCGCGCCGTGCGGGCCATGCGCGCATCGATTTCGCGCTCGGCCAGGCAATTGACGGCAAACGCGGCGCCGGCCAGCAGCCAGATGCCGATGGTGCCGAACACCACCGCATGCCAGTCAGGCAACTCTTCGCTGGCCAGGAACATGCCGATGACGGCGCAAAACACGGCCAGCTGCGTCACGCGCGGCTTGGTCAGCGCCCAATACTGGGCGATGCGGGGGGATGGTTTACGGCTGATGGTCTGAGTAGTCATTTATGCGGTACGGGAAGAGCTGGCTGGTGCCGGGGGCACTGTCGCGGAGGCGGAAGCGGAAGTCCGCGCAACATCGAGCTGGAATTTAGCCTTGTAGTTTAACATGGTCAGCAACAACACGAGCAGCGCCGCCCCGCCGTTATGCATGACGGCGATCGACAATGGCCAGCTCAGGTAGATGGTCGCCAGGCCCGTGGCCGCCTGCAGGGCCAGCACCACGGCAATCCACCGTGCCGTGCCGCGCAAGGACGGCAGCTTCCACGCGCGGAACACCGTGTAGCCGATGCCGGCCAGCACGATAAACGCAAAGTTGCGGTGCACCCAGTGGATGGCTGTCAGCGCGGAAAATGGCAGGTAATGGCCGGCGGCCGTCTTGCCCAGTTCGCGCCACAGGTGGAAACCATGCTCGAAATCCATCTCCGGAATCACCTTGCCGCCGCACAGGGGGAAATCCGTGCAGGCCAGGGTGGCGTAGTTGGTGCTTACCCAGCCGCCCAGCGCGATCTGCACCGTGAGCAGCACCAGCGAGAAAACGGCCAGCGCCCGAACGGGCCGCAACACGGCCGCGTCCGCATCGGCCCGCCGCAGGGGCGCCACGGCATTGTCCTGGCGTCCGCCCAGCCACGTCAGCATGGCCAGCAGGCCCATGCCCAGCAGCAAGTGGATGGTGACGATTACCGGCTGCAGTTTCAGGGTGACGGTCCAGGCGCCGAACGCGCCCTGCAGGCAGACAAACAGGAATAGCGCCGTGGGCAGGGCGGGGGCGAACTCCTCGCGGCGATGCTTGCGCCACTGGCGCCACGCCTGCACCATCATCGCCACGATCAGGACGCCGATGGCCATGGCCAGGTAGCGGTGCGTCATCTCGATCCACGCTTTCACGACCGTCACGGGGCCCGTCGGCATCAGGGTCTCGGCCGCCACGATGTGCTCGTGCGCGAGGAAGGGATTGGCCGAGCCATAGCAGCCAGGCCAGTCCGGACAGCCCAGGCCGGAATCGGACAGGCGCGTGAAGCCGCCAAACATGATCAGGTCCACCGTCAGGAAGACGGCGATCCACACCAGCTTGCGGTATTTATTGGCGTCCGCGGACACCCAGACCATGGTCAGCGGCAGCAGCGCCACCAGCAGACCTGTCAAGCCCAGCTGGGCCAGCGCGGAAAGATGCATCGTCGGCATGCGTTCCCCTCAACCGATCGCCGAAGCTTTGAGCAGCTTGGCGATGTCTTTCTTGACCTTGCCGGGGTCCGCGTCTTTCGGGAAGCGCATCATCAGGTTGCCCAGCGGATCGATCAAATACAAATGCTCTTCCGCCTTGCCGCCCTGCTCCACGGGCAGCCACGCCTTCAAGGCGTCGCCGTTCACGCGCAGCATGCTGGTGCCGTCGAATTCGCGGATCACCAGGGTATCGAGCGGCTGCGCATCCGTCACCAGCCAGACGCGCTCGATGCGTTCGCGTTCCTTGCCCTGCATCAGGCGCAGCTGCTGCATTTCAAACAGCAGTTTCTTGCACGCTTCCTGGCAATCGGACGGTCCCGTTTGCAGCATCACCCACTTGCCCTTGAATTGCGCCAGCGGCGCCGCCTTGCCATCGAGTTCCGTCACGTGCAATTGTGCTTCGGGGATCGGATGCAAACGGGGGTCGATGAGGGCGCCGTAATTGTTGCGCCCCGTGGGCTTGATGATGTAATACGTGAAATACGAGGCGATGATGGGAAACGCGCACACGGCCACGACGGCCAGCAGTTTCCAGCGTCCCGTGTTCTGCGCCTGTTTATCGGTGCTGTCTTGCGTTGCTTCAGGGTTGTTTGTTTGCACGTCGAAATCCTGTAAAGACAAAAAATAAAAAAGCCATCAGTGCCAGTGCGTACCACTGGAATGCATAGCCGCGGTGCTTGTCGGCGCCCAGGTCGGGCGCCGGCCAGTCGCGCACGGGAAGCTGGCTGGACGCTGGCGCCGCTGTCGGATCGACCGGGTCGACTGTTTGTTCGAGAACGATGGGCTGCAAGGCCAGGCCGCTGGCCTGCGCCAGCTGGGCGATATCGGCATTTTGCACGATGGCGTGCGGCGCCAGCGGCGGCGCCGTGCCCAGTTCCATGACATGGCCCGCGTTCAGGCGGGCGATGCCGGCAATGGTGACGGTGCCGGCAGGCGTGGCGTAGTCGGGGATGCGGGTGCGCTCGGCATTGTTGCGCGGCAGCCAGCCCTGCGCCACCAGCACGTGCATGGGCGAGCCGTCGATCTGGAATGGCGTGAGCACGTGGAAGCCCGCCTGGCCCTGGTAAGGGCGATTGTCCAGGTACACCGTCCAGGCAGGAATAAAATGCCCGGTGACGGTAACGCGGCGATATTCGATGGCTTGCGCATCGGCCGGCAGCAGGGGGGCGGCTGTCAAGGCCAGCGGCGCGGCCTGGTTGCCCGCTGCCAGCCGGGCGGCGCGGACATTTTTCTCGTCGGCACGGCGCTGCTGCCATTGCGCCAAGGATATCCCCAGCGCCGCCAGTAGCAGCATTACAACAAATGGAATCCATCTAAAATGGAAGCGGATACGCATTACAATGAAACCTCCTCAAGCCTGGCGCTACCATCCATGAAAATCCTCGTTGCCATTGCCTTTATCCTGATCCTGGGCAGCCTGGGCTCGGCCCTGTTTTTCCTGATGCGCGACAAGGGCAAGAGCAACCGCACCGTGCAGGCGCTGGCCCTGCGCGTGGGCCTGTCGATCACCCTGTTCCTGCTGATCCTGCTGGCGCATCATCTGGGCTACATCCAGCCGACGGGCATACATTAACGGCTGGGGTCTGCCCCCCGTGCCAACGACGTTGCTTGCTTGGCAAAATTCTTCAGACTAAGAAAAAAGCCGTACCCAGGATCTCCCGGTACGGCTTTTTTTTATGGTGCCGGCGCACGCGTCAAGCACGCGCGCCCTGCCCCGCCATTATAACCAATACACGACCACGTACAGGCCCAGCCAGACGACGTCGACAAAGTGCCAGTACCAGGCGGCGCCTTCAAAGCCGAAGTGGTGCTCGGGCGTGAAGTGGCCTTTCAGCACGCGGTACAGGATGACGGAAAGCATGATGGCGCCCAGGGTCACGTGGAAGCCGTGGAAACCCGTCAGCATGAAGAAGGTGGCGCCGTAGATGCCGGACGTCAGTTTCAAGTTCAGCTCGCTGTAGGCGTGCACGTATTCATACACCTGGAAGCCCATGAAGATGGCGCCCAGCAAGATCGTGGCGAACAGGAACAGCGCCGTCATGCTGCGGTGGCCGGCGCGCAGCGCGTGGTGCGAGATGGTCAGGGTCACGCCGGACAGCAGCAGCAGGGCCGTATTGATGGTCGGAATCCAGAACGGCGTCATGGTAGTGAATTCCTGCACCGTGCCGGCCGGGCCCGTGTTGCCCCAGTGGGCGGCGAAATCGGGCCAGATGACCTTGTGGTCGAGGTCGGCCAGCCACGGCATGGAAATGCTGCGCGCGTAGAACAGGGCGCCGAAGAAGGCGGCAAAGAACATGACTTCCGAGAAGATGAACCAGCTCATGCTCCAGCGGAACGAGTGGTCGATGCGTTCGCTGTACAGGCCCTGCTCCGATTCGCTGATGGCGTCGCCGAACCAGAAATACAGCACCAGCAGGATGCCGGCGATGCCCAGGTAGTTCACGTACGGGCCCCAGGACACATCGTTGACCCAGGCCGAGGCGCCGATCATGGTCAGCAGCAGGCTGGCGCCGCCCAGCATCGGCCAGCGCGACGGCCCCGGCACGAAATAATAAGGTGCGGCGGCGTGGTTGGAACTCATCATCATCTCCTCAAAAACTTGTAGGGTGGTTTTTATACGTTATAGATAGATGCAGCAAAAACTCATGAGACAGCGAATTTGACCAGCGACAACAGGACGCCGATCAGGCAAGCGACCACCAGCAAGCCGGCGATGACGATGTGCACGGGATTGAGTTTGGCCGAATCCGTATCGAAATCGCTCTTGCGGCGCAAGCCCGTAAACGACCACACGACGGCCCGCAGCGAATACAGGAACGACGCTTTCTGCGGCTGCTCTGGCTTGGCCATGGCACTCTCCTATTGGACGGCCGGCGCCTGAGCCTGGCTCAGACCGGCAATCTCGAAAAACGTGTACGACAGGGTGATGGTTTTCACCTCTTTCGGCAGGGCCGGATCGAGGAAGAACACCACCGGCATCTGCCGCGCTTCGTGCGCTTTCAAGGTCTGCTGCTTGAAGCAGAAACACTCGACCTTCTTGAAATGCGGCGTCGCACTCTGCGGTGCGTAGCTGGGAATGGCTTGCGCGTTCACCACGCGGTTTTGCGTGTTGACCACTTCATACATGACGGTGACCAGTTCGCCCGGATGCACCTGCATGCTGGAAACAACTGGACGGAAACGCCACGGCCCCTGCGCATTGCCGTCGAACTCGACGGTAATGCTGCGCGTCGTGTCGACCTGCGTATTGTTGTCATAGGCCACCGTGCCATCCTTCTGCGTCAGCACGTTGATGCCCATCACTTCGCAAATCTGCTTGTAGACGGGAATCAGGGCATAGCCGAAGCCAAACATCAGCACGGCAATGACGAGCAGCTTGCCCAGCATCTTGCGGTTCAGGCCGCGTGTTTCCTGTTGCGCGGGCGTCGTCACGTCAGCCACAGCCGTTTGGCAAACACGGACAGGAAGAAGAAGGCCGCCAGGGCGGCCAGTATCAGCCCGGTGCGCAGGTTGTTCGGTTTCTTACGTTCGGTCATGACAGGCACTTTATTCAAGACGGGCCGGCGCATACGCCGGCCCGGGATACCTCATTTCACGGTCGGCGGCGTTTCAAACGTGTGGAACGGGGCCGGGCTCGGCACGGTCCATTCCAGGCCTTCCGCGCCTTCCCATGGTTTCGCCGGGGCAGCCTTGCCGCCGCGGATGGTCGGCAAGACCACGAACAGCAGGAAGTACACTTGCATCAGGCCGAAACCGAAGGCGCCGATCGAGGCGATCATATTAAAATCCGTGAACTGCGCCGGATAGTCGGCGTAGCGGCGCGGCATGCCGGCCAGGCCCAGGAAGTGCATCGGGAAGAAGGTCACGTTGAAGGTGATCAGGGACAGCCAGAAGTGGATCTTGCCGCGCGTCTCGTTGTACATGTGGCCCGTCCATTTCGGCGACCAGTAGTAGAAGCCGGCGAACAGGGCGAACAGGGAACCGGCCACCAGCACGTAGTGGAAGTGCGCCACCACATAATAGGTATCCTGCAGCTGGATGTCGATCGGCGTGACGGCCAGGATCAGGCCCGTGAAGCCGCCCATGGTGAAGACGAAAATGAAGCCCACCGAGAACAGCATCGGCGTCTCGAACGTCATGGAACCCTTCCACATGGTGGCGATCCAGTTGAACACTTTCACGCCCGTCGGCACGGCGATCAGCATGGTGGCGTACATGAAGAACAGCTGGCTCGTCACCGGCATGCCGGTGGTAAACATGTGATGCGCCCAGACGATGAAGGACAGGATGGCGATCGAAGCCGTGGCGTACACCATCGACGCATAGCCGAACAGGGGCTTGCGGGCAAAGGCCGGCAGGATCTGCGAGACGATGCCGAAGGCCGGCAGAATCATGATGTAGACCTCGGGATGGCCGAAGAACCAGAAGATGTGCTGGTACATGACGGGGTCGCCGCCGCCGGCCGCGTTAAAGAAGGAGGTGCCGAAATGGCGGTCCGTCAGGGTCATGGTGATGGCGCCGGCCAGCACCGGCATGACGGCGATCAGCAGGTAGGCCGTGATCAGCCAGGTCCAGCAGAACATCGGCATTTTCATCAGGGTCATGCCGGGCGCGCGCATGTTCAGGATGGTGACGATGATGTTGATCGAGCCCATGATGGACGAGGCGCCCATCAGGTGCATGGCAAAAATGGCCATGTCCATGCCGGGACCCATCTGCGTCGACAGCGGCGCATACAGGGTCCAGCCGGCGGCCGTGGCGCCACCGGGCACGAGGAAGGACGTGGCCAGCAGGATGGCGGCCGGCGGCAGCAGCCAGAACGAGAAGTTGTTCATGCGCGCAAACGCCATGTCGGAAGCACCCACTTGCAGCGGGATCATCCAGTTGGCGTAGCCGACGAAGGCCGGCATGATGGCGCCGAACACCATCACCAGGCCGTGCATGGTGGTCAGCTGATTGAAGAATTCAGGGTGGAAGAATTGCAGGCCTGGATGAAACAATTCCGTACGGATCATCAGGGCCAGCACGCCGCCGGACAGCAGCATGATGAACGAGAACCACAAGTACAAGGTACCGATATCCTTGTGGTTGGTCGCAAACAGCCAGCGGCGCAGGCCTGTCGGGTGGTCGTGGGCATGGTCATGATCGTGACCGGCGTGGTCCAAGGTGCTCGTGCTAGTACTCATATGCGGCTCCTAATTACTTGCGTGCAGCCACGATTTCGGCTGGTTGAACGATGTTCTCTTCGGCCTTGTTCGACCAGGAATTGCGCGTGTAAGTGATCACTGCGGCAATTTCCGTGTCGGACAGCTGTTTCCAGGCAGGCATTTCCGCCGGGAACTTGCCGCTCTTTTGCCCGTTCAGCAAGACATGGATCTGTTCCGCCTTCGGACCGTTCACCACGGCCGAGCCGTCGAGCGCGGCAAACGCACCCGGCACGCCCTTGCCCGTCGCCTGGTGGCAGACCACGCAGTTGGCCGCATACACTTTCTCGCCCTTGACCTTCAGCTCGTCGATGGTCCACACCTTGCTTGGATCATCAGCCAGTGCGGCCATTTCCTTTTGTTTTACATCAACCCATGCCTTGTAATCATCGGCGGAGACGACCTTGACGACGATGGGCATGAAGGCGTGTTCCTTGCCGCACAGTTCGGCGCAATTGCCGCGGAAGGTGCCGATATGGTCGGCCTTGAACCAGGTGTCGCGCACGAAGCCGGGGATCGCATCCTGCTTCACGCCAAAGGCGGGCACGGACCAGGCGTGGATGACGTCGTTGGCCGTCAGCACCATGCGGATCTTCTTGTTGACCGGCACCACGACTTCATTGTCGACTTCGATCAGGTAGTTTTCGCCGCGCTTTTCCGTCGGCGGCGCACCGGGCGCGCCCACTTGCGAGCGCGGCGTGGCCAGGTTGGAGAGGAAGGAAATGCCTTCGCCCTCGCCTTTCAGGTAGTCATAGCCCCATTTCCACTGCATGCCGGTGGCCTTGATGGTGATGTCGGCGTTCGAGGTATCCTTCATGCCGACCACGGTGCGCGTGGCAGGCAGGGCCATGCCGATGACGATCAGGAAAGGCACGACGGTCCAGGCAATCTCGACGGTGGTGCTTTCGTGGAAGGTGGCCGGTTTGTGGCCCAGGGACTTGCGGTGCTTGAAGATGGAATAAAACATGACGCCGAACACGGCCACGAAGATCACCAGGCAGATGATCATCATCCAGGTGTGCAAATCGTAGATTTCATGGGCGATCTGTGTCGCCGGCGGTTGCAGATTCATTTCGAGCGGCACGGGACCGCCGGTGCCGGGATAGGTGCTGGCAGCAGGTGCCGCCGTGGCCCATCGCCCGATGCCAAACGCTGTCAAAGACAGCCCGAGCAGCAACGATTGAAGTCGCTTTGCATGTTTCATGTTTTCCCCAACCACCCAAAAATAATGATATTTTAAACGGCTGCGGACTTCTCCGTACTGGACCGCTGCCGCTCCTCCATGAAAGCACCACGGCCAAAACACGGCCACGGGCGTCAAGCACCAGCGAATTCCATGCTGGCTGCCGCGCCAAAAACGCTGGCGGACGACCATGCTGGAACCCTGTTTTTCTTCCCCACGATTAAAAGGCCCTGTGTGGAAGATGGTTACTATACTAATGCAGTAACTTCCAATAAGTCTTGCTTTGTTTTTTTTATTTTGTATGCAGCCCTTGTTTTTATGGCTTAACAAGCTGACAAACAATCAACGATTATAATCAAGTAAACTTGAATCCATCAAGCAATAATCGGCATTGTGCGCGCCCTTCTCCTGGCCGCCGCCCGCTTTGCAACGCTTGCTGCAACATCAACATGCGGATGGCGACCAAGTGTCGGTTTCTTTCGGCTTTCTTGCCGCTTTTGCACGGCGTTTATTTGGGCTTGCGCGGCAGGTCGAAACGGATGATGGCTTCCCCGTTGCGCGTCACGCGCGGCGCCGGACGGAAGGCGTGGCCGTAAATGATCTCGAAACTCAGGCCCAGCTTGCCGTCGGGACGGCGCATCTTTTCCAGCGCATCGAGCATGCGCTGCCATGCCGCCTTGCCCATCAGGCCGCGCCGGCGCGTCGTCAGCGGGTTGCCGCCAAAGGCGCGCACGTCGGCCAGCAGTTTTTGCGGCGTATCGTAGGTCACGGTGATGATCTCCATGTCCAGCACGGGCGTGGAAAAGCCCGTCTCGACCAGCATGTCGCCAAAGTCATGCATGTCGACAAACGGGAAGGCGTGCGGATACAGGTCCGCTTCGGCAAAGGCGTCGCGCACTTCGCGGAACGTGTCCGGACCGAAACACGAAAACATCAGCAAACCGTCGAGGCGGAGCACGCGGCGCCATTCGGCGAACACGCGGTCGGGCTGGGCATGCCAGTGCAGGGCCAGGTTGGACCAGACCAGGTCGATGCTGCCGGGGGCCAGCGGCAAGTCGCCCAGGTCGCCGCACAGCAGATCCACCCCCGCCTTGGCCGGCAAGAGCTTGCTGAGGAACTGGTTCAGGCTGGCCAGTTTCGACGCCGGCGCGCGCGCCGCCAGCATCATCGCTTGCGCTGCATCGAGACCGATGATCTGCGCGGCGGGATAATCCTTGTGCAGCTGCGCCAGGTCCGCGCCGGGGCCGCAGCCCGCGTCGAGCACCCGCAGGGGAGCGATCTTCACCAGCTCCAGGCGTTCGTGCATGCGCTGCGACACTTCGCGGCGCAGGAAGTCCGACGGCGCGATGCGCGCCGGACGGGAAAAGAAATCGCGTACTTGCACCGCATCGATGGGCGCACTCATTTTGGGCGGAGTGGTGGGAACTGGCATGTTGAATCGGGTGAGGTGAGATAATGTCGGCAGTGTACATGGAACGACGCCATCGCGATGCGCCACGCCGCCAAGCCCCGCATTGACGCCGCCTGGCGGGCGTTCAGGCTGTGGCTGGGTGCCACCGTGCTGCCGGCGCAGTGCGCGCTGTGCGGCATCGGCTGCCCGGAAGTGCTGTGCCCGCCATGCCGCGCCCGGTATCTGGATCACGGGCGCCCGCGCTGCCGCCTGTGCGCCAATCCGCTCGATGACAGCGAGGTAGCTCTGCTCTGCGGCCGCTGCCTGCGCCAGCGTCCCGCATATGACGCCACCATCACGGCGTTTGATTATGCGGCGCCTGCCGACCAGTTGCTGCTGCAGCTGAAATTCGGCGCGCGCCTGGCGCTGGCGCCATTGTTTGCGCAGCTGTTATATGAAAGCGTGCAGCGACAGCCGGGCTGGGAGCGGCCGCAGCTACTGTGTCCCGTGCCGCTGGGACCGGCCCGCCTGGCCGAACGGGGCTTCAACCAGGCGCTGGAAATCGCCCGCCCGCTGGCGCGCCTGCTGCAACTGCCGTTGCAGCCCCGGCTGGCGCAACGGGTGCGCGACACCCGGGCGCAAAGCGGCGTGGCGCCGCAGGAACGGCAAGCCAACCTGGCGCACGCGTTTGCCATCGCGCCCGGCCATGAAGCGCTGCTGCCAGCTTGCCATGTCGGCATCGTCGACGACGTGATGAGCAGCGGCCACACGGTCAACGCACTGGCGGCGGCCTGCAAGAGCGCGGGCGCGGCCAGGGTGAGCATATTGGTGGTGGCGCGCACGCCGCCGCACTAGATTACTGATATATATAAGGAGAGCATTTTGTTTCACGTCGTTTTGGTAGAACCTGAAATCCCGCCCAACACGGGCAACGTCATCCGCCTGTGCGCGAACACGGGCGCGCAGCTGCACCTGGTCGAACCGCTGGGCTTTCCGCTCGACGACAGCAAGATGAAGCGCGCCGGCCTTGATTACCACGACTACGCCAGCATGAAGGTGCACAAGAACTGGGAAGCGTTCCTGGCCGACACCCAGCCCGACCCGGCGCGCATGTTCGCCATGACGACGCGCGGCTCGCGCCCGTTTGGCGACGTCGCCTTTTTGCCCGGCGACGTGTTCGTATTCGGTTCGGAAACAAAAGGCCTGGACCCCGCCCTGCGCGACGGCTTTCCCGCCGAGCAACGCATCCGCCTGCCCATGCGCCCGGACAACCGCAGCCTGAACCTGTCCAATACGGTGGCCGTCGTCGTGTATGAAGCGTGGCGCCAGCATGGCTACGCCGGTGGCGTGTAGCGGACACCTCACCCAGTCTACTGCGCGGCGCGCTTTGCGGCCGGCGATGCTCGCGCTACTAAAGTAGCGCTGCGCTTCTCGGCCACAAATCATCGCCGCTCGCTACGACTGGATGAGATGTTGATACTCCTGCAATCTCCCTTTACCGCTGCGCCAATTGCTGCGCTGCATCGCTATTGTCGTCCAGCATAACCAGCTGCGTGCGCAGGTCGCGCGTGGCGGACAGCTTGCCGTTCACGTACAGATTCGTCTTGACGCCGTACACGCCTTGCGACACGCCGGCCGGCAAGGTCAGCTCGAACGAGTTTTCAAAGCGGCCGCCCGATTTATTGTTGCTGGCCAGGGTTTTCGAACCGGACTTGAATGGCTGGCCTTGCGGATCGAGCACCACCAGTTCTTCGCGCACGTCGTTGACGGTCTGCGCGCTGCCATTGACCAGTTCCACGACGGAGTTGACCTTGAACGGCTGGCCGCGCTTGACGGTGGAAGCGCTCAGCTGCGGCGTGTACGACACCACCTGCGGCTCGCGCGGCAGGGCGCCGCGGGCGCGGATGTAGTCGCGGTCCGCCTGCGCCGCCGTCTTGGTCTGGCGCGAATTGACATTGATGGCCAGGCAGCCGGCCGCCGCCAGGCCGCCGCCGATGGCCGCGCCTTTCAGCGCGCCATTCTTGCCGCTGACCAGGGCACCCAGCAAGGCGCCCACGGCCGCGCCGGCCGCTGCCGTCGTGCCCACGCTGCACGGATCATCGTCCGTCGTGTTCGCTTGCGGATTCTGTCCCCCTTGCGGGTAATCCTGGCGCACGCCGTTCGGGTTCATCGGCGCCGTGGCGCAGCCGGCCAGCATGGCCGTGATGGTCAGCGCCGCAGCGGCGCGCAGGGTGGTTTTATTCAACATGGTGACTCCAGCTTTCTATTTAATCGTGGTTTCCGTCTGCAGCACTTGCCGTTCGCGTTCGCGGATGCGGCGCGACAGGCTGTCGATGCGCGCATTGCCGGGATCGGCGCGGCGCGCGCTGTCCAGATAGGTCTTGGCCGCATCGAACTTGCCGTCATTCAAGGACCGCTCGGCATCGCGCAGGAACGACTGCGCCATCTCGTTGCGCATGGCCGCGCCATTGTCCACGGGAGCGGCCTCCACCGGACGGCGTTCCACCGCGGCAGGACGTTCCACCGTGCGCGCGGGCGCCGCTTCCGTCGGCACGGCGCGGACCGGCGCCGTTTCCAGCGGCGCCGCGGCGGGCGCGGTTGCCGGTATCGGGGCCGGGACCGACAGCGCCTGCACTTCCGCCTTCAGCTGCGGCAATTCAGGCGCTTCGCGGTCGATCGCTTCCAGCCTGACGATGCCATTGTGCGCCGCCGTCGCATCCTTGGCGTCGAGCGCCTGGCGCACGCCCACCTGCACGGACGCGGCGGCCGCCTGCTGGCGCGCCAGCTGCTTGCGCAAGGAGTCAACCGTCGAGGCGCCGGCACAATCGGCGTCGAGCGCGGCGATGCCCCTGGCGGCGCTTTGCAAGCTGTGGCCATCGATATCGCGCTCGATGCCGCGCACGCTGCGCTGGCAGCCACTTGAAGACGCGCCAGCCCTGCCGATCGCCGCCTGCAAGTCGTCGGCCTTGGCGCTGGACTTGCCTGTGCACACGTTTTTCGCCGTCGCCAGCTTTTGCCGTGCGCCGTCCAGGCTGCCATTGGCCACCAGCTTCAAGCCGCTGTCGATGGCGTCGTTGCAGGCCGACTCGCTCTTGCCGCCCGGCTTGCCATTCATGTAGACGATCGCCACGGCCAGCAAGCCGATACCGGCCACCCACTTCAGCCAGCGGCGCGACGGCGACGGCGGTACAGCGGGCGGCACCGGCGTTGCCGGCTGCGGCGCCGGCTTGGGCGGCGATGCAGGTGTCGGCGCCGCCGCAGGCGCCTTCGGCCGCTCCGGTTTCGGAAGCGGCACGGGCACCGGCGGCGGCTTTGGTGCCGCCGGTGGCGCGACCGGCACAGGCGGCGGCTTGATGTCGGGCACGACCGGCAATGGCGGCGGCACGGCAGCGGCCTGCGGCGCAGATGCTGGCGCAGGCGGCTGCACACCGGCCGCCTGCGCATGGCCGCAGTATGGGCAATGGCGGACGGCGGTGAGCAGGACAGACTTACATGTGGTGCAATTTTCCAAAACTAATCTTTCTTCATTCAGCCCAGCGGCGGCGGCATCAGCGGTGGCGGCGCACTGTGGAACAGCGGCGCCAGTTCGGCAAACTGGGCCAGGTCGACCCAGGCCGGCAAGCCGGCGCGCCAGACCTTGGCGGTGGCCGGCAGGACTTGGCCCGCCTGCACGTATTGCACGATCTGCTGAGCCGTGAATGGCCCTTGCTGCTGGCCATTAATGCCCAGGAAATACTGATGTTCCACCAGCGGCGGCGGCATGCCGCCCAACGGTGGCGGCGCCATGCCGAAGGCCGGTGCCGCCGCGCCAAATGGCGCCGCCGGGGCCGTGGCCGGGCGCAGCAATTGTTCCAGGCGTCCCGCTTCCAGCATTTCCGGCTTGATCGCGTATTTCAGGCGCGGCTGGCCGTCCGCTTCCGGTTCGCGCACTTCCCAGTCGTAGGCGTCGCTGTCGGAGTCGCCGATGACGTTCGCCCATTCCTTCAGGCGCCCCAGCAAGGCTTGCACCGTGCGGTCGAGCTCATCGCTGGCCATGCCCTTGCGGCGCGCCGACTCGCGCAGGCGCGCACCCAATTCGGCGGAAATGGCACTGCCGAACCCGACATACGGCAGCTGCGAACCATCGGCCTGCGCCACCAGCTTGGGCGCATATACGCCCCGCTCGTAATATTTTGCCAGCGCCGCCATGGCAGCCGTCTGCACGGCGTCAAGCGCAGCGAGTTTTTCCTCGATGCGCAGGGCGATATTTTTTTCGTACGAGGCGGGCATGCCGTTCTGGCGGATGGCCCGTTCGTTGCCGATGCGGCGCAAATCGCCCGGTTCGACGGCAAACTGGTACTGGCCTGGCGGCACGACCCGGCCCGTGTGGCGCGTCAGCACGCCCAGCATGATGGCTTGCAGGAATTCGCCGAAATCTTCCGCCAGGCGCTTCATCTCGTCCGTATTCGGCGCGATCGGGTGCGTGAACTGCGTCGGGTCGATATGCGTGTGGGTGGGCGCCTTGTCGTTGTCGCCTTCCTTGCGGTAACTCGTGCGCCAGCCTTCCAGGCCGCGCAGCACCGTCATCGGCACGCCGGCCAGTTCGCAATAACAGACGGCGCGGCCACGCGTGCCCGTCTCGACGATTTCCAGCTGGCTCACCGTGATGCCTACCTGGGTCGGCACGCACGATTCCAGTTCGGCGCCGAATTTCGCCTTGAAGCCGGCCGCGTTGGCCACGCCGATCACGCACTTGAACTGGTCCGACACGACCGTAAAATCACCCGCCATGTTGGCGTCGATCCACGGCATCGAGCAAGCCAGCAGCTTGCGGAAGCGGTCCAGGCGCTCGGACACGTCCATCTGTTCCAGCGCCTCGAACAGCGGATCGGGCGCGCTGGTGGCGCCGTCGGCCAGGCCAGTCGTGGCGATCATGTTTTCCGCCATGCGCGTGACCTTCGACAGGATCTGCCCCCGCTGCGCCGGATCGCCCAGCATGGGGAACAGGGCCTTCGAGCCGCCCATGTCCTTGAACGCTTCATCGGCCCACTGGCGCAAGGTGGACGCCGATGGCAGCGCGATGTCTTTTTCCGTGACGGGGACGACGATCAGGGTCGCGTGTTCCTTGTCCAGGTCCTTTTGCAGGATGGTATTGGCCGTTTTCAACTCCGCCAGCATGGCCAGCACGCCTTCGCGGCCCGCCTGCAATTCGCCCACCAGGCCATTCCACTGGGCGCGGCCCTGCGCATCGACGCCGACCCGGTTGCCCAGCCAGCGCGACAGTTCGCCCAGCAGAATGACGGACTCGTCCGCCGCCTTGGCGCGCAAGTGGAATTTCAGCGCATTCGCCATTTCCGTGCGCAGATGGTCCATCACCACGCCCGCCTGCTTTTCTCCATTGCTGAGGAAACCGAAGGTGCTGCGCGTCTGCTCCAGGTTGTTCAGCAGGCGCTCGTATTCGCGCGAACGCACGGCTTCCTTGATTTCGCGGTAGCGCTCGGCATTGTTGCCGATCTGCGCCGTCAAGCCGCTGCCGGGTGCCTCGATGCGGTCCTTGATCTGTTCCACCAGCGACAGCACGTATTCCAGGCCGCCGAATTCCTTGTTGTCCAGGTAGCCATACAGCTGGTCGCGCACGACTTTCTTGACGCCGTCGAGCACTTCGCGGCGGCGCTTGCTGATGCGGTCTTCCGTCGTGTCGGCCGTGGAATCCTGGTCGCGCACGGCGTCGCGCTCCAGGTGTTTCATGGCATCGCGCACCTGCGCCGGCCATTCGCTGCGGTCAAATCCCGTGCGAATATCGTTGACGCGCGTGTTGACGCGGTTTTCCACGCCGGCCAGCAAGTGGCCGTGGCGGTCTTCCAGCAATTCGTCGACCATGCGGAAATCGATGAAATCGCCGCTGGAACGCTTCAGTTCGATGCTCTTGTCGGAAAACTCGGGGAAGTCGCTGAACGGCGTGCCCTTCAGGAACATGTTGGCAGCGAGGAAATTATCGCGCTGCGCATCCGTGGCGCGGTTGGCGCCCGCATCGGTGCCGCCCACGCCAAAGAAGGCTTGCAGCATGGCGCCGGCCCAGCGGTGGGCCCGCTCGTCGCGCGACGCTTCCTGGCGCGTGTCGAGCACGGCCATGCCGAACGAGGAAAAGCGCTTCGAGAAATACAGGCGCATGTCGCCGAAGCGGTCTTGCGGCACGGGCGCGTTGTACAGCGAGTTCTTGTGCTGCGCCTGGTTGACGGCGATCGAGCGCTTGGCGCGGGCGAAGTCGGCCGAGGCGAAATCCTCGAACAGCGAGTCGGCCACCATGTGGTAGACGTCGCTGACATCCTTGGTATGCTGCTGCGCCAGGTTGCCCGAGTCGATCAGGTAGACCTCGCTGTACGGCTCGCGCGTCAGCTCCGGGCGGTCGTAGGCATCCCAGCGTCCCACGTAGCCCTTGTTGCCCATCATTGCCGATTCCAGTTCCATCAGCGCCGCGTAGCCATTCGCCTCGACCCTGTCCTTGTTGGCCTTGGTGTAGCCGGTGGGCAGGAACAGCATCAGCTCGACGTCGGCCGCGCCCACTTCGCTGCGCGCCAGCCAGCGCGACAGCAAGCCCATGTCCAGGAAGGAACCGGAACCCGTGCCGCCCGCCACGGAACCGACGATGACGATGCGGAAACGGTTCGTTTCCATGCGCAAACCCAGCTCGGCCAGCTGGCGCTCGTGCGACAGGCCCGCCTTCAGGGCTTTGAGTTTCAGGCGGATCTTGTCGCGCACCTTCGCATATTTATCGAAGAAATACAGGCGCGAGACGGCACGGATCTGGCCCGCGCCGCTGCTCATGTCGAAACGCAATTCGCGGATGCGCTGCGGCGTCAACGGCAGCCATTCCTTGATGTGCGGATACTTCTCCAACGAATCTTCGTCACGGCTGTACTTGTCCATGTCGAACGATTCGACCACCTTGTCATCGTCCGTGAACTTCACCTGGTCGAACTGCAAGTCCTTCGCCTGCGACTCGCCGCTTTCGATCACGGCGCCATTGTCGAGGTCGAAATGGATGAATTGCGCGATGGGAAAATCGGCCAGCCCCTCGATGCGCGTGCGGTTGCCCGCGCCGCCCCACAGGGTATTGAGGATGCGCCGGCGCACGCGCATCAGCACTTGCATGCCCGTGCCGCCGATGCCGATGAACAGGGTCGGGCGCAGTTCGATGATCTTGTCCTGCTTGCGCTCGCTGGCGCCGCCGGTGATGGTTTGATTCAGGTTCTCTGCCATGGTGATTCCTTCGATGATGCGTGCAACGGCGTGTTCTTAGCGGCGGCTCGAGGTAAATGTCAGCAACAGGGCGACAAGGCCCACCAGCACCAGCGGCGCCATGAACAGGGGCGCGAGGAATTTATGCGCGTTCACGGCCGCCAGCACCACGCCCGTGGCCAGGCTGGCCAGGAAGATGAACAGCCACCAGCCCGAGGCATTGGCCTTGTTGGGCGGCACGCGCTTGGCCACCAGGCCATTCGCATAGGCATTCTTGGCAAAGAAAAAGGCGATGAACAGCAGCAACAGCACGACGCCGCCGATCAGGGTGTCGCGCGAGGACGTGTCCGTCGTGGCGGCCGCGTCAAAGGCCGGGGCAGGCTCGGTCGTCGCGCTGGCTGCGGCCGATGCCGCAGGCGCGTCGCCGGCCGGCGGCGCCGATACCGGGGCCGATACGGGGGCCGGCAAAGTAAAACCTGCGTTGTCTTTTGGAGTGTCTTGCGCCATGGTATGCCTCTGATGGGTTTGAATAGTTTAAAAAAAGTTGTTCAGGCCAGGCTCAGCGTATGGCCCTCGGCCACGCGCGCGACCTGCGGCTGGCCCAGGCCACGCTTGAGTTCGCCGATGTCGCGGCCGTTGTCATCGCGGATCTGCACGCTCTTGAACGGTTTCAGCAGTACTTGCCGCTGCACGCCATCGACCAGCACCTTGTAGCGCGTGGCGCGCGTGCCGGCAAAGCCCAGGGCCAGCAAGCCCAGCACGAAGGCCAGGATGCCGCCCAGCATCACCAGCACGGGCAGCAGCGGATACTGGATGCGCACCAGCAGCGGTATCGTCGCCTGCGAGGCGCGCACGCTGTCGGGCGGGGTAAACATGTCCGAGATCGGGTCGCCGGGGAACAATTCCTGCAAATCCTTGCCAAAGCTGGACGCCAGCGCCAGCCGTTGCCCGGACAAGCCCACCTGCGCCTGCATGGGCAGCAGCACCTGCTTGCCCATGGCGGCGATGGCCTGCGCCGACCAGGGCGAGGGAATCTGCGCCATCGGCAGCGAAAATTGCACCTGCACCGACTGGCTGGCACCGGGCTGCAGCTGGCGGATCTGGTCCGGCGTCACTTGCAGCGGCGCGTTTTGCCCGGCCAGGGTGGCGTGCACCCGGGCGCTGTCAATGACATACGGGAAAAACATGTTTTGCAGGGAGGCCTGCAGCTGCACTTGCGGCACCAGCCTGGCCGCATCGACGTCGAGCACGATGGTGCGCCCGTCGCGGCCCAGGCTGGCGTGCACGTTGTCGCTGTTCTTGACGGACTGCGGCACGATGCGCACGGCATCCTGGTCCACCGGTTTCAGCCGCGCGGGCGGACGCGTCAGCACTTGCGACAGCCGTCCTTCGGCAAGGATGCGGTTGAGCGCGTCGGACGCCGGCTGGCCGTATGCGAGCGCATACACCATCAAGCCCTTGGCGCTGTACAGCTTGCCCTGCACGGGCATGCGCAACGGAAACACCAGGGTCTTGGTGATCGACGGCTCCAGGTGCAGCAGGCGGTAGAAATCGCGGTTGCGTTCGGCCGTCTGGCTGTCGTTGTTCGGACTGTTCTTGTTGTTGGTAAAGATCCACACGATGCCGGAGGCGGACTGGAACGGTCCCGTGATGGTTTTCGTGACGGCTTCCTGGAAGTCCGTGTCGGCCAGCGCGACGCCGGCGCCCTTGCGCGCCAGGCCCAGAGGTGCCAGCTGGCCCGCCACGCCGGCGCCGCCCTGGCCTTGCCCCAGCAGCGATGGCGACACGTTGGCGCCGCTGCTCTGGCTGAAGGCCAGGGTGTACACCTTGTCGGACGGGCTCGTGGCCGCCTGCGCCACGGCGCCCACCAGGGCTTTCAGCTGCGACTGCTCATCCGTGTAAAACGGTTCCATCCAGCCCGAGTTTTGCACCAGGAAGGCTTGCTGGATGCCGGCCGCCTGCGCGGCGCCGGCGCCAAACAGCGCGGCGCCAGCCACGATCAACAAGCGCGCCTTCATGCCTGCAAGGCCCAGCCATCGATGCGCGACAGCAGCGGGTGATATGCCCACAGCATGCCTTCGCTGACGAACAAGCGCACGCGCCACGGCTCGCTGACGGCAAAGGTATGGAAGACCGTTTCGCGCAAGGTATCGTCCTGCACCAGCTGCGCGGCCAGGCGCTCGTTCGAGCGCAGCACGCTCGACAGGCCGGCGCTGGTGGCGAATTTGACGCCGAACACGCTGCTGCCGGCACCGGACGCGCCGCCCGATTCGAGCAGCGGCATGACAGCCTGGTTCTTGCCGCCATCGTCGCCGTGTTCCGGTTCTTCCCACGGCGCCGTCTTCAGCTTGGTGGCGAAGCGGTAATTGACGCTGCCCGAACACAGGCGTGGCGCCAGCGCGTCGGCCTGCTCGGACTGCGCGCCCAGCTTCACGTAGACATACGTGCCACGGCCGCGCTCGAAGCATAGCTGCCACAGGCCGCCATCGCGCGACACGTACGGGCTGCCGAACTCGAAATGCGGCACCAGGCCAGCGGGCCAGGGCGTAAACGAGGCGGCCACGTTGCCATCCGGCTGCAATTGCAGGCGCAGCTGGCCATTGGCGCATGGCCAGACGGCCATGCGGTTGTAGGCGACAGGCGCGCTGATGGCGCCCGGTTCAACCACGCCGTCGAGCAGCACGTCGCTGCCGGGCTGCTGCGCCGCATCGAGATTGACGAAGCGGATGCGGCCATCGTCATCGCGCAGCGGCGCCCATACGCGATTCTGGAACCAGATGGGGGCAGCAACGCAGGGCGCGCCGCCTACATGCTCGACCACATAGCTAAGTGACGGCACGTCGGGACGGATGCAGGCCAGGCCATGGCTGGTCGGCAAAACCAGCACGCTGTTAAATTCCGGTACCAGTTCCGCGCGCCAGGCGCCGTGCGGGATGTCCGATTCGGCCAGCAGGCCGCCATACTCGGGTTCCAGCGCCAGCCAGCGTTTCGAGGCGGGCAGCCAGGCGTGCAGGGCCGCCTTGCGCGGGTCCAGCGCCAGCAGCGCGGCGCCGCTGGTGCCGAACTGGGCGTTGAAGAATTCGTACTCGCCCGGCGGCGGCATGGGCAGCGAAGCGTCCGCCTGCGCATGTTCTTCGCGGGTCCGCTGGTCCGCCAGGATCAAGGGCACGCTGGCCTGGCGCAGGCCGGCCGGACCCGACACGGGGCTGTCGCTGACGGGACAGGCGCCGTAAGGCGGCACCCAGGGCGCTGCGGCGGCCGCATCGGGCGGCACTTGCAAGGCGACGCCCGTGGCGGGATCGAACGCGAATTCGGGTGGAAATTGGCGCACGGGCGCACCGGCCGCCGCGGGCAGGCGCCTGGCGTGCATCAGCTTGCCGATATCGGCCTGGCTCAGCAAGGGCGAGACGTTTTGTCCGTCCGCGCTGCGCTGCAGGGTCCAGACGCCGGCATCATCCACCTGCCAGACGCCCGACGGCAGCGGCCAATCCCCAGAAGTTTTAAGGTCCATGTATTTTCTATGACGAGCAATAAGCACCGCCGCCCGGTGCGACAAGAGAGCAAGACGGTGACGGCGGCAGAACGTGCTGGGGCGGTCGAAACGAAGTCGCAGCCCTGGCAGTTCTCATAGTAACGTCTTTTTATCTGTATGGAAACATTGACGCGGCTTCCCCTACTGCGCCCGCACCTTGGTCAGCAGCTTGGTGGTCGAACGGTCGTGCTCGAAATCGATGGCCACGGCCTGGCCGCCATACGCCAGCACGGCGCGGCCTTCCGGAATGGCCGCCATGTCGTAGTCGCCGCCCTTGGCATAGATTTCCGGTTCAATTTCCTGCACCACTTCCAGGGCGCTGTCTTCCGAGAACGGCACAACCAGGCTCACCGATTCCAGCGCGGCCAGCACGGCCATGCGGTCTTCGCAGCTGTTCAGCGGACGGTCGTCGCCCTTGCCCAGGCGTTTCACCGAAGCATCCGTATTCACGGCCACCACCAGCGAGGCGCCCAGCGCGCGCGCCTGCGCCAGGTAAGTGACGTGGCCGCGGTGCAAAATATCGAACACGCCGTTCGTCACCACCACCGGTTTTGGCAGCGCCTGGGCGCGGGCGCGCAGGTCGTCGCGGCTGCATAGTTTGTTTTCAAAATCAGGCATGGCACTCTCTAATCTGGGTTAATTACGGTATTCATTGCACGTGGCTATCGCCTTGGATGCCGCCGGCATCGCTCCGCCAGGCATCGATCAAGGCCAGGATGGCCGGTTCCAGGCTGCCGGCGGCGATGCGATCTTGCCGGTAAAAAATCATCCGCGCGTATACGCCCGCCAGCTGGCTGACGGGCGGCGACAGCGCATATTCGTTGCCGCGCGCCGGTTGCCTGGCGCGCCAGTGTGATCGCCGCTTCCAGCGCCTGTATGCGCAGCTCCATCGCCTTCTCCCTCCATGGCCCTGCCCCGCATTATAGGGGGCGATCCGCTACAATATGCCATCGGCGCCACAGTTAGACCGTTTGCGCCACCTTTCATTCATTGCAAGTAAGCACTTCCTGTGTTTCAATCACCTTATGACACTGACTGAACTGAAATATATCGTTGCAGTCGCGCGAGCGAAACACTTCGGCCATGCCGCCGAAGCCTGCTTCGTTGCCCAGCCCACCCTGTCAGTGGCCATCAAGAAACTCGAAGACGAGCTGGGCGTGGTCCTGTTCGAACGGGGCGGCGCGGAAATTTCCGTCACGCCACTGGGCGCGCAGATCATTGCCCAGGCCGAGCGCGTGCTGGAACAGACGGCCGCCATCAAGGAACTCGCCAAGCAAAACAAGGACCCGCTGGCCGGCCCCCTGCGCCTGGGCGTGATCTACACGATCGGCCCCTACCTGCTGCCGCCGCTGGTCAAGGCCATGATAGACCAGGTCCCGCAGATGCCCTTGATCCTGCAGGAGAATTTCACGGTTCGCCTGCTCGAACTGCTGCGCCAGGGCGAACTGGACGTGGCCATCATGGCCCTGCCCCTGCCGGAGCACGGCATGGCCATGCAGGATCTGTATGACGAACCGTTTGTCGTGGCCATGCCGCGCCACCACCCGTGGACGGAGCGCGACACCATCGCCGCGCAGGATTTGAAGTCGGAAACCATGCTATTGCTGGGCAACGGCCACTGTTTCCGCGACCAGGTGCTGGAAGTGTGTCCGGAAATGGCGCGCTTTTCCTCGCCCGGCAACGGCATGCAGCGCACCTTCGAAGGTTCCTCACTGGAAACCATCCGCCACATGGTGGCCAGCGGCATCGGCCTGACGGTCTTGCCGCGCGCGTCCGTGGCCAACATGCACGCCACCGACGGCATGCTGGAATACCGCCCGTTCGCCGATCCCGTGCCATCGCGCAGGGTGGTCATGCTGTGGCGCAAGAGTTTTACCCGCAAGGCCGCCATCGACGCCCTGTGCGCGGCCATCGCCAGCTGCGACTTGCCCGGCATTACGCCCTTGTGCGAGGAAGAGGCCTGGCAGCCAGCCGCAAAATAGTACATTTGCGTACGATTTGCGATAATCGACCTTTCTGTTTAACAAGATCGAGTCTTCCATGAACAAGCTGGCGCTGTATTTCCGCCTGATACGGCTGGACAAGCCTATCGGTACCGTATTGCTGCTGTGGCCTACCCTGTGCGCGCTGTGGCTGGCGCAGCAGGGCGTGCCGGACTGGCGGCTGCTGCTCATCTTCACCCTTGGCACTTTCCTGATGCGTTCGGCTGGCTGCGCCATCAATGACTACGCCGACCAGGATATCGACAAATTCGTCAAGCGCACGGCCGAACGCCCCATCACCAGCGGGCGCATCAGCGGCAAGGAAGCGCTGGCCGTGGCCGGCGTGCTGACCGTGCTGGCCTTTTGCCTGATCCTGCCCCTCAACACACTCACCAAGCAATTGTCCGTGGCCGCCGTCATCATCGCCGCCACCTATCCCTATTTCAAGCGTTTCTTTGCGATTCCGCAAGCCTACCTGGGCATCGCCTTCGGCTTCGGCATTCCCATGGGCTTTGCCGCCATCACGGGGGCCGTGCCCGTCGTCGCGTGGCTGCTGTTGCTGGGCAATGTCTTCTGGGCCGTGGCCTACGACACGGAATACGCGATGGTCGACCGCGACGACGACTTGAAGATCGGCATCAAGACTTCCGCCATCACCTTTGGCCGCTACGACGTGGCCATCATCATGCTGTGCTATGCCGTTTTTCTGCTGTTGTGGCTGGTCTGCGGCTGGCACCTGGGCCTGCGCAGCTGGTTCGTCGCCGGCCTGGTGGTGGCGGCCGCTTGTGCCGTTTACCACTACACCTTGATCCGCACACGCGAGCGTATGCCGTGTTTTGCGGCATTCCGGCATAATAACTGGCTAGGAGCAGCGGTGTTTGCGGGGGTAGTGCTGGACTTTGCTTTCCGCTAATCAACGCTCCTTGCGCCGCGGCAGCCCTTGAGGCGGCGCAAGGCAGCCAGGCCGCTGCTGCCTACACTGGTATTTCACTGTGCAGTTTCACTTCCAAGAGGTAATACATGAGCTCGACACATACCGGCAAATCCAGCAGTGACAACGTCCTCGCCGACGCCGACAAGGCCCGCGACAAACTGGTTGGCGACCTGAAAAACGTCATCAATGAAGCCGAAGGCTGGCTCGATGGCGCCAAGGACCAGACGGGCGAGAATATCAAGGCCGTCAAGGAAAGGTTCATCGCCACCGTGGAAACGGCCAAGAAAGATTTGATCAAGCTGGAAGAAGACTTGCTCGAGCGCACCAAGAAGGCCGCCAAGGCCACCGACGAATACGTGCAGGACAATCCATGGAAAGCCGTGGGCGCCGGCGCCGTCGTCGGCGTGCTGTTCGGCCTGCTGCTGTCCTCGTCACGCCGCTAGACCAGCGCCAGCACGGCGGCACAGTCCGCCGGGCTGGACCGACGGCCTGGCCGTCCCCTGACGCGAAAGGCAGCATATGGCTATCGTGCATCATGTCGCCCAGGTCGCAGCGACCCTCGCCGCCATCGTCCAGACCCGTCTGGCCCTGGCGGCCGTGGAAATGGAAGAAGAGTCGCTGCGCTTCCTGTCTTATCTGGCACTGGCCATGCTGGCCCTGCTATGCCTGTTCGTCGGCCTGGTGCTGATCGTGTTTCTCGTCATCGTGCTGTTCTGGGACACGCACCGCATCGCCGCCATCGCCATCACGGCCGCCGTCTTCATCCTCGCCGCCCTGGGCACCCTGCTGGGCGTGCGCGCCAGTTTCCGCAGCAAGCCGAAACTGCTGTCTTTTACCATGAGCGAACTGAACAAGGACCTGGACGAGCTGCAGCACCTGGCGCGCCGGGGATCGGAGCAGCCATGACCACGCATCCCACCAAACTGTCCCATGTCCACACGGCCGCCAGCCTGGCCCAGCGGCGCGATGCGCTGCTGGCCGAATGCGCGCTGCAGCGCCTGGCACTGGGCGTGCAGACGCGCCAGCTGCTGGAGCCGCTGACGGGCGGCAACCTGCGCCACACCTTGGCGACGCGCTTTAAAATGCCCTTGATGATAGGCGGCGCCGTGCTGGGCCTGCTGCTGGTGCGCCCGCGCCGCTTCCTGCCCCTGCTGCGGGCCAGCGGCATGCTGCTCAAGCACGCCACCACCGCCATGCCGGTCGTGCTGGCGCTGGCGCAGCGATTCAGCAAGAAAGACGCACCGCCGTAAATATTTTTTCTGGCCTGCATCCAAATGGCCGGCTCGCGTGTAGTACCGGTATCAGCCAGCCGGCTGAACCAACTACCAGGAGCCTGCCATGTTCTCGTTGACCGCCCCACGCCATACCGCCCCCTCGCTCACCGTCCTGTGCACCGCCGTGCTGGTGGCTGCCTGCTCGCCCATGAGCGCGCGTTACTCGCAAGAACAATTGCCGCCCGCCGTGCAAGTACCCGCAGGCCATCAGGTGGCCATGCAAACGGTGGGGGTGGGCAAGATCGCCTATGAATGCAAGGCGAAAAAAGACATGACGGGCCATGAATGGGTCTTCGTGGGACCGGACGCGGCCCTGAACGACCGCAGCGGCATGCAAGTGGGCACGTATGTCGGCCCGCCTGCCACCTGGGCCAACCTGGACGGTTCGAAAGTGACGGCGACGCAAGTGGCCGTGGCACCGGCCGGCGCGGGCAACATCCCCTATCAATTGGTGAAGGCCAACCCCGCCACGGGCAGCGGCGCCATGCAGGGCGTCAGCTACATCCAGCGCGTGGCCACCCGCGGCGGCGTGGCGCCAGCCAGCCCCTGCGGCATGGAGAGCATTGGCGCCAAGCAATGGGTGCCTTACCAGGCCGACTACATTTTCTGGAAATCGGCATAAAACTGCGGAGTGACGGTTGGCAAGCATGTTTCTGGCCTATACTCGTTCTTGAAAACTTGCTAACCGTTCACTCCTGATAACTGCGTCTTGACGATTGCGCCGACCTTGCCAGCCCCAGCCGCCCCTTACGATTACGATGCCGCCCTGCGCGCCTGCGCCAGGGGCGAGCAGCAGGCATTGCATGGCCTGTACCAGCAGGAAAGCCGCTACCTGCTGGGCGTGGCCCTGCGCATCGTGCGCCAGCGGGCCCTGGCCGAAGACGTGCTGCACGACGCCTTTCTCAGCATCTGGCGCCGCGCCGGCAGTTTCGACGCCACGCGCGGCAGCGGCAAGGGCTGGATCTATGTGGTGGTGCGGCACCAGGCGCTGAACGTGGCGCGTGCGCGCGCCCATGAACTGTCAGCCGACGAGGATACCGTGGAAACCCTGCTGCATGAACGACTCGGCCACGATGCCGGCGACGCCTATGCCCTGCAAGCCGACATGGGCAAGCTGCACGATTGCCTGGGCCACCTCGATGAAGGCAAACGCAACAGCATCCTCTACGCCTATGTCGACGGCTGCTCGCACAGCGAAATCGCGCAGCGCCTGCAAGCACCGCTGGGCACCGTGAAAGCGTGGGTCAAGCGGGGCCTGGCCGCCTTGCGGGAGTGCATGGGATGAGCACGCACGACGAGGACGACCTGCAGCACCTGGCCAGCGAATACGTGCTGGGCACATTGGCGCTGGCCGAACGCAGCGAGGTGGAACGGCGCTTGCCGCGCGACGCCGCCCTGCGCGATGCCGTGGCCGCCTGGGAACAGCGCCTGCTGCCCTTGACGGCGCTGGCGCCGCCGGAACCGCCATCGCTCCAGCTGTGGCCGCGCATCAGCGCCAGCCTGTTTACTACGCCAGCCGCGGTGCAAAATGCGGGCGGCTGGCAGGCGTGGTGGAACAGCCTGGCCTTCTGGAGAATTCTGGCCGGCGGCGGCTTGGCGGCCACGGCCGCGCTGGCCGTGCTGGTGACGGCGCAGCTGCAGGCGCCAGCCGGGCCCGGCTACCTGGTGGTGCTGGTGGCGCCGCAAGACAAGTCGCCGGGCTGGATCGTGCAGGCGGGCAGCCGCGGCGGCAAGGGCCGCGACCTCAATCTCATTCCGCTGGGACCGACGGCCGTGCCGCAGCAAAAGGCCCTGCAATTCTGGACCAAGGGCAAGGACTGGGGCGCCCCCGTCTCGCTGGGCCTGGTGCAGCCGGGCCAGAGCTTGAAGTTGACTTTGGACAAGCTACCGCCGCTGCAGCCCGATCAGTTGTTTGAAATTACCCTGGAGCCGGAAGCGGGCTCGCCCACGGGCCGGCCGACAGGGCCGATTTTATACATCGGCCGCGCCGTCAAGGTGATGTAAGCCGAAACTACTTGCCCAGCTCGTCTCCCATCTCGCGCCCCCGTTGCGCCGCCGCCTTGATGCCCTTGACGATGGCCGCCTTCACGCCGCTCTCTTCCATGCTGGTGAGGGCCGCATACGTCGTGCCGCCCTTCGACGTGACCCGCTCGCGCAGCAGCGACACGGCCTCGCTGGAATTGGCCGCCAGCTGCGCCGCCCCCGTAAAGGTGGCGATGGCCAGCTGCGTGCCCTGCTCCGGCGTGAGGCCCAGCTCGGCCGCCGCCTGCTGCATCGCTTCGATAAAATAGAACACATAGGCAGGACCGCTGCCCGAGACGGCCGTCACGGGGTCGATCTTGGCTTCGTCGTCGAGCCAGACCGTCTGACCGACAGCGCGCAGGATGGCGTCCGCCGTCTTTTTCTGTTCTTCGCTGACGCCGCCGCTGGCCACCATGCCCGTGATGCCCATGCCGATCAGGGCCGGCGTATTCGGCATGCAGCGCACGATGGCGCCATAACCGCCCAGCCAGCGCGACAGGTCGACGGCGCGGATGCCGGCCGCGATCGACAGCACCAGCGGCGCGTTTTCCCCGTCGAGGAAGGGCAGCAGCTGCGCCGCCACCTCGCGCATGCTTTGCGGCTTGACGGCCAGCACGATCACGTCCACGCCGCGCAGCACGGCGCTGGCGGACGTCGCCGTGGTGACGCCGAACTGCGCCTGCAGTTTTTCCAGCGCGGGCGCGTGCGGGTCGATCACGTGGATGTTGCCGCCCAGGGTCAGCTTGCCTGCCAGGCCGGCGATCAGGGCCGCCGCCATGTTGCCGCCGCCGACGAAGGCGATGTTCAATTCTGTCGTCATGGTGATTCTTTCTATCAATCAGGAATAGTGTCGGGAACCGAAGATGGCACTGCCCACGCGCACGATGGTGGCACCTTCCAGCACGGCGGCGCGCAAGTCGGCCGACATGCCCATCGACAGCGTGTCGAGCGCCAGCCCTTCGGCCTGCAATTGTTCGTACAGCACGCGCAATTGCGCGAAGGCGCGGCGCTGAAGCGTAACATCCGTCTCCGGCTCGGGGATGGCCATCAGGCCGCGCAGGCGCAAGCGGGGCAGCAGCGCCACGGCGCGCGCCAGCGCGGGCAAGTCGCCCGGCGCCACGCCGCTCTTGCTGGCCTCGCCGCTGATGTTCACTTGCAGGCAGATATTCAAGTCCGGCAAGCCGGCCGGACGCTGCTCGGACAGGCGCGCGGCGATTTTTTCGCGCTCCACCGTATGCACCCAGTCGAAGTGCTCGGCGATGGGGCGCGTCTTGTTGCTCTGGATGGGGCCGATGAAATGCCAGGCCAGATCGCTTTGCGGCAGCGCAAGCTTGACGGCGGCCATCTTGTCGAGCGCTTCCTGCAGATAGTTTTCGCCAAACGCCGTCTGGCCCGCGCGCGCCGCGTCCAGCACGGCGTCCGCGCCAAAGGTTTTCGAGACGGCCAGCAGGCTCACGTCTGCGGGCGGGCGCCGCGCCTCCAGCGCCGCTTGCGCGATCGCGTCGCGCACGGCTTGCAAGTTCAGTTCGATTGTGGACATAATCATTTTCTAGTGGATACGGGGCACGGCCGCTACCGGCAGCCCATCAATGCAGGCACAGGGAATTATAAATGGACATCTCCGAACTACTCGCTTTCTCCGTCAGCAACAAGGCTTCCGACTTGCACCTGTCTTCCGGCTTGCCGCCGATGATACGGGTCAACGGCGACGTGCGCCGCCTGAACGTGGCGCCGCTCGAGCACAAGGAAGTGCACAGCATGATCTACGACATCATGAACGACAGCCAGCGCAAGGTCTATGAAGAAGCGCTGGAATGCGATTTCTCGTTCGAGATTCCCGGCCTGGCCCGCTTCCGCGTGAATGCCTACAACCAGGAACGGGGCGCCTCGGCCGTGCTGCGCACGATCCCGTCCAAGGTGCTGACCCTGGAGGAACTCAACGCGCCGCGCATCTTCGGCGAACTGGCCATGCGTCCGCGCGGCCTCGTGCTGGTGACGGGTCCCACGGGTTCCGGCAAGTCGACCACCCTGGCGGCCATGGTAAACCACGTCAACGAGCGCCTGAACCACCATATTCTGACCATCGAAGACCCCATCGAATTCGTGCACGAACCGAAGAAATGCCTGATCAACCAGCGCGAGGTGGGTGCGCACACGCATTCGTTCAGCAACGCGCTGCGCTCGGCCCTGCGCGAAGACCCGGATGTCATTTTGGTGGGCGAATTGCGCGACCTGGAAACCATCCGCCTGGCGCTGACGGCGGCCGAGACGGGCCACCTCGTGTTCGGCACCCTGCATACCTCGTCGGCGGCCAAATCGATCGACCGCATCATCGACGTCTTCCCCGCCGAGGAAAAGGAAATGGTGCGCGCCATGCTGTCCGAATCGCTGCAAGCCGTCATTTCGCAGAACCTGCTGAAGACCAAGGATGGCAGCGGCCGCGTGGCAGCGCATGAAATCATGCTGGCCACGCCGGCCGTGCGCAACCTGATCCGCGAAGCGAAAGTGGCGCAAATGTATTCAGCCATCCAGACGGGCGCCAACGTGGGCATGCAGACCCTGGACCAGTGCCTCTCCGACCTGGTGCGGCGCGGCACGATCTCGGCGGAAACGGCCCGTTCGGCCGCCAAGTCGCCTGAAAACTTCCCCGGATAAGCGCATGCAGACGACGCACGAACACTACGACGCCATGCACGCATTGCTGGCGCAGATGCGCGAACAGGGCGGCTCCGACCTGTTCATTACGGCCGGCTTCCCGCCCGCTGTCAAGCTCGACGGCAAGCTGACGCCGCTGGCGGGCGGTGCGCTCGACGCCCAGCAGGCGGCCGGCCACGTGCGCGCCGTCATGAACGCGCGCCAGGCGGCCGAGTTCGAGGCCAGCCGCGAAGCCAATTTCGCCATCAGCCCCGCAGGCCTGGGGCGTTTCCGCGTCTCCGCCTTCGTGCAGATGGGCCAGGCAGGCATGGTCTTGCGCACGATCAATACCGCCATCCCCACCCTGGATGGGCTGGGCTTGCCCGCCATCCTGCAAGACGTGGTGATGAGCAAGCGGGGCCTCGTCATCATGGTGGGCGCCACCGGCTGCGGCAAGTCGACCACCCTGGCGGCCATGGTGGGCCACCGCAATGCGCACAGCCATGGCCACATCATCACCATCGAAGATCCCGTGGAATTCATCCATCCGCACGGCAACTGCATCGTCACCCAGCGCGAAGTGGGCGTCGATACGGACGATTGGGCCACGGCCCTGAAAAACACCCTGCGCCAGGCGCCGGACGTGATCCAGATCGGCGAAATCCGCGACCGCGAGACGATGGACCACGCCATCGCGTTTGCCGAGACGGGCCACCTGTGCCTGGCCACCCTGCACGCGAACAACGCCAACCAGGCGCTGGACCGCATCATCAATTTCTTCCCCGAAGAGCGGCGCCAGCAGCTGCTGATGGACCTGTCGCTGAACCTGAAGGGCATGATTTCGCAGCGCCTGATCCCCAACAAGGATGGCAATGGCCGCAAGGCGGCGCTGGAAATCCTCCTCAACTCGCCGCTGATGAGCGAGCTGATCTTCAAGGGCCAGGTGCACGAGATCAAGGAACTGATGAAAAAATCGCGCGAAATGGGCATGCAGACTTTCGACCAGGCCCTGTTCGACCTGCACGAAGGGGGCCAGATCAGTTATGAAGACGCACTGCGCAATGCGGACTCCGTCAACGACCTGCGCCTGAGCATCAAGCTGCATGGCAAGGCGGCGCCGGAAGCGGCCCCGCCTGCGGGCGGCATCAAGCTGGGACTGCTCTGACATGGCCGGCATCCACGACTTGCACGTCACGGCGCTGGACGGCACGCCTGTCGACCTGGCGCGCTACCGGGGCAAGGTGCTGCTGATCGTCAACACGGCCAGCGCCTGCGGCTTCACGCCGCAATACCAGGGACTCGAAGCCCTGTACCGCCAGTTCCAGGACCAGGGCCTGGTGGTGCTGGGATTTCCCTGCAATCAATTTCGCGGCCAGGAACCGGGGTCGAATGCGCAGATCGGCGCCTTTTGCGAAAAAAACTTTGGCGTGACTTTCCCCCTGTTTGCCAAGATCGACGTGAATGGCCCCCATGCCGCGCCTTTATTTGCGCAATTAAAACGGGCGGCGCCTGGCATTCTGGGCACGCAAGCCATCAAATGGAATTTCACGAAATTCCTCGTGCGCAGGGATGGCAGCGTCTTTCGCCGTTATGCGACGGCCAGCAAACCGGCCAGTCTGGCAAACGACATTGCAAAATTACTACAGGAATCCGGAGAATAGTCATTGATTTATGATAACAAATCATAAAATCAAACAATCTGCATTTATTTCATGCCTGATATCAATATTGTGTTTCCAATAGCAAATTTCGGTGATAATGTTTGCACAATTATTCGCAGATATCGAACATAAAAACGATGCCAGTCTTTGGGAAACTATTATCTACATGGTTGCGGATGGGCAGTTACTCGCGCCTATTCATCCCTATTTTATTTCTGATACTGGCAGTTTCCGCCGTCCGTTATCACGCCCTGCTCGATACGGAAGCGGCGCTGGCCAAGGCGCGCTACCAGAGCGACGCGCGCCAGCTCGACCTGTACCTGGCCAATACCGTGCTGCCGCTGGCCGTGCGCAGCGACGTGGCATTGCGCGACAGCGTGCGCCAGGCGCTGCGCGCCGCCCTGCCGCTGAACCGCAGCCTGGCCGCCATCCGCTGGGATAGCGCTTCCGAACATATCGAGGTGCTGGCCGACAGCCCGGAGACCGATGGGCCGGCAGCCGGCGTGCCGGCCTGGTTTGCGCGCCTGGCCGGCATCACGGCCATCCGCAGCCGCCTGACCGTGGCGCTGCCCGGCGGCGGCGACGGCATCCTCGACCTGCGCTACGCCCCCGGCCGGCCCGTCGCGCAGGTATGGCACAAGGTGCGCCAGCAGGCCGCCATCAGCGCCGTCAATATCGTCCTCATTTTTTTACTGCTGGGCCTGATCCTGGCCTCGCACCGCAGGCTGCTGGCGCGGCTGGTGCAAGCCACCGACCGTTTCCGTGGCGGCGATTTCGCCGTGCGCCTCGCGCCCGGCGCCACGCCCGAGGCGCATGCCGTGTCGCAGTCGTTCAATGGCATGGCCGGCGATATCGAAGAATTGCTGACCTCGCTCAAGACCAGCCAGCGGCAGCTGGGGGAACAGCTCAACGAGACCGTGCACATGCAGCAGGCGCTGCAAAAGCTGTCGTGGCAAAACTACAATGACGTGCTGACCGGCCTGCCCAACCGCGCCGCGCTGGCGGCCCGCTTCGAACAGGAACTGTTCCTCGCCCGCGAACGCCAGCGCCTGCTGGCCGTGTGCCTGTTCGACCTCGACCACTTCCAGGCCATCAACGACCGCTACGGCGCCGAGGCGGGCGATGAAATTCTCAAGCAGGTGGCGGGCCGCCTGCACGGCTACACGGGCCAGGTGCACTACGCGGCGCGCCTGGGCGGCGATGAATTCGTCATGCTGCTGTGCGGCCAGGCCAGCATCGCCAGCATCGAACAGAACATCAACCAGCTGATGGCCGAACTGAGCCGCCCCTACCAGTGCGACCAGCAGGCGCTGCACATGACGGCCAGCGCCGGCATCGCCGTGTATGCGGGCAAGGACCTGAACACGGAAAGCCTGCTGCGCCACGCCGACCACGCCGTCTACCAGGCCAAGCTGACGGGACGCAACCAGTATCACTTTTTCGACACCAACCTCGATGAAGAGGTGCGCACGCACCACAACCAGCGCACGGAAGTGCGCCAGGCGCTGATCAACGGCGAGCTGCGGCTGTACTACCAGCCCAAGGTCAACATGCGCGCCGGCACGGTGGTGGGCATGGAAGCGCTGCTGCGCTGGCAGCATCCGCGCCGCGGCGTGCTGGCGCCGGCGCAATTCCTGCCGCTGGTGGAGCAGACGGACCTGATCATCGATATCGGCGAATGGGTGCTGCGCCAGGCCCTGTGGCAGATGCAGCGCTGGAGCGCCGCCGGCAAGCACTGGGTGGTCAGCGTGAACATCGCGGCGCGCCATTTCCAGCAGCCCGATTTCGTCTCGCGCCTGAAAATCATCCTCGGCGAATTTCCCGGCGTGCGCGCCAGCATGCTGGAACTGGAAATCCTCGAATCGTCGGCCCTGCACGACATCGAGCACGTGCGCCGCATCATCCGCGCCTGCCAGGCGCTGGGCATCACCTTCGCGCTCGACGACTTCGGCACCGGCTATTCCTCAATGTCGTATTTGAAGCGCCTGCCGGCGAACATCGTCAAGATCGACCAGAGCTTCGTGCGCAACATGCTCAACGACCGCGACGACCTGCACCTGGTGCGCGCCGTCATCGGCCTGGCCCGCTCCTTCAGCCTGACGGTGATCGCCGAAGGCGTGGAAAGCATCGAGCATGGCGCGCGCCTGATCCAGCTGGGCTGCGACCTGGCGCAAGGCTACGGCATCGCCCGTCCCATGCCGGCCGACGCCGTGCTGGAATGGGCGAACACTTTCGTGCCGGCGCCGCAGTGGCGTATCGCCCAGTTCAGCGAAAGCCCCGTGTAGATCGCCAGAGAAAAAGCCCATGGCGGCGTTGCAGGGCCTCGCCGTGCTGGTCGCACTTCCTTCGGCCATGCGCCTTGCCCCGGACTTTTTTCAGGCGATCTATTCTTTCGGTGCCGCCACCAGCGCCGCGTCGATCAGCTCGATCCAGTGCCGCACGGGCGTTTCCGTGCCTGACTGCAGGTGCGTGAGGCAGCCGATGTTCGCCGAGACAATCACATCGGGCGCGCACGCTTCCAGGTTCGCCACCTTGTTGTCGCGCAGCTGGCGCGCCAGGTCCGGCTGCAAGATCGAATACGTGCCGGCCGAACCGCAGCACAAATGGCTGTCGGCGCACAGGCGCACGTCGACGCCAACGGCGCGCAGCACCTGCTCCACCTTGCCGCGGATCTGCTGGCCATGCTGCAGGGTGCACGGCGGGTGGTAGGCCACCCTTTGCGCGATCTTGCCGTTCAACAGCGCCACCAGTTCCGCTTCAAACGCCGGCATGATCTCGGACAGGTCGCGCGTCAATTCGGCGACGCGCCGCGCCTTGTCCGCATACCGCGCGTCGTGCGCCAGCAGGTGGCCGTACTCCTTGACGGTGGCGCCGCAGCCCGACGCCGTCATGACGATGGCTTCCGCGCTGTCCACGTAGGGCCACCAGGCGTCGATATTGCGGCGCATGTCGTCCAGCGCCGCCTCCTGGTCGTTCAGGTGATGGCGCAGCGCGCCGCAGCAGCCCGCCCTGGGCGCGACGATCAATTGCACGCCCAGCGCATCGAGCACGCGCGCCGTGGCCGCGTTGATGTTCGGCGACATGGCCGGCTGCACGCAGCCGTCGAGCAGCAGCATCGTGCGCGCATGCCGGCGCGCGGGCCATGCCCCGGCTTGCGCGCCCGGGCGCAATTTATCCTGCAAGCCTTTCGACAGCAAGGGCCGCAGCGCCTGGCCCGTCTTGTAGACGGGCGTAAACAGCCAGCGGCGCGGCAGTGCTTCCTTCAGGACGAAGCGCAGCGCCCGTTCGCGCAAGGGCCGCTGCACGCGCTGCTCGACGACGTTGCGGCCGATGTCGACCAGGCGCCCGTACTGCACGCCCGAGGGACAGGTCGATTCGCAGTTGCGGCACGTCAGGCAGCGGTCCAGGTGCGTCTGCGTCCTGGCCGTGACGGGCGCGCCTTCCAGCACCTGCTTGATCAGGTAGATGCGGCCGCGCGGGCCATCGAGTTCGTCGCCCAGCAGCTGGTAGGTGGGACAGGTGGCCGTGCAAAAGCCGCAGTGCACGCAGGCGCGCAGGATGGCTTCCGCTTCGTCGCCTGCCGGCGTGTTCTTGATGAAATCGGCGAGATTGGTTTGCATGCGCTCAATTCATTCTGTGCGGGTTGAAGATGCCGGCCGGGTCGAAAGCCTGCCGCAGGCGCTGGTGGATTTTTTCTACCGCCGGCGCCAGCGGGTGGAACACGCCCACCGCCTTGTCGCCGCCACGGAACAGGGTGGCGTGGCCGCCCGCGGCCGCCACGGCCTGGCGGATGTGCCGGCTGCCTGCCGCATCCGCGTCGCCGTCGAGCTTGAGCCAGCGCTGCGCCCCGCCCCATTCGATCAGCTGGCGCCCTTGCAGGATGATGGCGCTGGCGTGCGGCGGCAACGACAGCCGCCACAGGCTGCCGGCACCCGCAAAGAAATCATGCCTCTGCTCGCGCAGGGACTGCCAGAAGGCGGCAGCGTCGTCGGGCGCCAGCACGGCGCCGCCCAGCGACTGCAGCGCCGCCGAGACGGCCGCATCGGCGCCGGACAGGCGCACGCTCAGGACGCCGTCATGCCAGCAGCTGGCGGAAATCGGCAGCGGCTTGCCCGCCCATTCATTGAGCAGGCGCAGGGCGGCGATTTCCGCGCAGTCCATGCGCAAGCTCGCTTCGCGCAGCGGCAAGGGCAATACCTTCAGCGACACTTCCAGGATCAGGCCCAGCGTTCCCAGCGAGCCGGCCAGCAGGCGCGAGACATCGTAGCCGGCCACGTTTTTCATCACTTGACCGCCAAAGGCCAGGCGTTCGCCGCGGCCGTCCATCAGCACGGCGCCCAGCACATAATCGCGCAGCGCGCCCGCGCTGGCGCGGCGCGGGCCGGACAGGGCGCTGGCGACGACACCGCCCAGCGTGGCGCCAGGGCCGAAATGCGGCGGTTCGAAAGCCAGCATCTGGTTGCGCGCGGCCAGCGCCGCCTCGATCTCGGCCAGCGGCGTGCCGCAGCGCGCCGTGATCACCAGCTCCGTCGGTTCATAGTCGATGATGCCCGCATACGCGCGCGTATCGAGCACTTCGCCTGCCAGCTGCTGGCCATACCAGTCCTTGGTGCCGCCGCCGCGCAGGCGCAGGGGATTGCCCGCCGCGCTGGCCGCCAGGATCTGCTGCCTGAATTGTTCCACGATCGCTTGCAAAAGAGTCTCCGGCAAATTAAAAACGCGGCAGGTTGGCGAATGGCAGCCGCCCGGCCGTGACGTGCATCTTGCCGAATTCGGCGCAGCGGTTCAAGGTGGGAATCGCCTTGTCCGGGTTCAGCAAGGCGTAGGGGTCGAAGGCGCGCTTGACGGCAAAGAAGGCATCGAGTTCGGCGCGCGAGAACTGCACGCACATGGAATTGATTTTTTCCATGCCCACGCCATGCTCGCCCGTGATGGTGCCGCCCACGGCCACGCACAGGGCCAGGATATCGGCGCCAAACGCTTCGGCGCGCTCGAATTCGGCCGGCACGTTGGCGTCGAACAGGATCAAGGGATGCAGGTTGCCGTCGCCCGCGTGGAACACGTTCGCGCAGCGCAGGCCATAGGTTTTTTCCATGGCGGCGATGCCCGTCAGGACTTCGGCCAGGCGCTTGCGCGGGATGGTGCCGTCCATGCAGTAGTAGTCGGGCGAGATGCGGCCCGCGGCGGGAAAGGCGTTCTTGCGGCCGGACCAGAATTTCATGCGCTCCGCTTCCGACTGCGAGACGGCAATCGCGCTGGCGCCCGCCCCTTCCAGCACGGCCGTCATGCGGGCGATTTCCTCTTCCACTTCCTCGTGCGTGCCGTCCGCCTCGCACAGCAGGATGGCCGCCGCGTCGATGTCATAGCCGGCCTTGACGAACGGTTCGACCATGCGCGAGGAAGTCTGGTCCATCATTTCCAGTCCGGCCGGGATGATGCCGGCGGCGATCACGTTGGCCACCGCATTGCCGCCCGTGACCACGTCGCCGAAGGAGGCCATGATGACCCGCGCCGTCGCCGGTTTGGGCACCAGTTTCACCGTCACTTCCGTGACGATGCCCAGCATGCCTTCGGAACCGATGAAGACGGCCAGCAAGTCGAGGCCAGGCGAATCCAGCGCTTCGCCGCCCAGTTCCAGCACGTCGCCGTCGATGGTGACGACGCGCACGCGCAGCACGTTATGCACGGTCAGGCCGTATTTCAGGCAATGCACGCCGCCCGAGTTTTCCGCCACGTTGCCGCCGATGCTGCAGGCGATCTGCGACGACGGGTCGGGCGCGTAATACAGCGCGTGGGGCGCCGCCGCCTCGGAAATGGCCAGGTTGCGCACGCCCGGCTGCACGACGGCCGTGCGCGCATAGGCGTCGAGGCGCACGATGCGGTTCAGGCGCGCCGTCGACAGCACCACGCCGTCGGCGATCGGCAAGGCGCCGCCCGATAGCCCCGTGCCGGCGCCGCGCGGCACGATGGGCACGCCAAGTTCGCGGCAGACGCCAAGGATGGCGATGACCTGTTCTTCCGTGTCCGGCAGCGTCACCACCATCGGCAGCTGGCGGTAGGCGGCCAGCCCGTCGCATTCATACGGGCGCGTGTCTTCGGCGTCCGACAGCACGCAGCGGGCCGGCAGCACGGCCAGGAGGGCGGCGACGACGGCTTGCTGGCGCGCGGCGGTCAATCCGGGTTCGGGAGCGGCATTGAGCATAGGATGTGAACAAAAGTGCATGGTCGTGCAACGATTGTAAGCACAAAAGCGGCGCACACCGCATTTTTTGTCGCCGCAGCGGGAAAATCCGGGTTCAGGCGGCGCGCAGTGTCGTATGCTGCCCCCATTCTTCTTTCACAGGACCAGCATCATGGGCAACCGACTTTCGAAAATCGCCACGCGCACGGGCGACAATGGCAGCACCGGCCTGGGCGACGGCAGCCGCACCAGCAAGGACAGCGCGCGCATCCACGCCATGGGCGACGTGGATGAACTCAATTCGAATATCGGCCTGCTGCTGTGCGAGGACATGCCCGACGCTTTGCGCGGCGAGCTGGTGGCCATCCAGCACGATTTGTTCGACCTGGGCGGAGAAATCTGCATTCCCGGCTACCAGCTGATCAAGGAGGAGCACGTGCTGCGCCTCGATGCGCTGCTGGCGAAATACAATGCGGATTTGCCGGCCCTCTCCGAATTCATCCTGCCGGCCGGTTCGCGCGCCGCCTCGCTGGCCCACGTGTGCCGCACCGTATGCCGCCGTGCCGAACGCAGCATCGTCGCGCTGGCCAATGCGGAACCCCTGCATGAACATCCGCGCCAGTACGTGAACCGCCTGTCGGACCTGCTGTTCGTGCTGTCGCGCGTGCTGAACCGCTTTGCCGGCGGCAGCGACGTGCTGTGGCGGCATGACCGCGCGCGGGGCTGAAATAAAAACAGCGATGCTGTTTGACAGGCATCGCCGCGTTGTCTCGAGCCGACAGGTGCTTTCTAGCCGCAGGCCTGAAGACAGGCCTTATTGACACGGACGCATTCAGGAACCTTGAACTCCATGATGCAGGCATCAAGCGCCATATAGCACTCGGATTGGCATTCCGAAATGTCGGCGGTACCGCTGGCCATCGCATACGAGACGCCAACGCCCATGGCAAACAAAAAGAAACCCAGCTTTTTAAACATCGGTACTCCTTTGCAGCAATGACGGGCGATGACGAACTTCCATGATGCGCCGCCCTGTACGCACCACCTTCCCTGCATGCCTGATTCAGATTTTTTTCAGCGCCGCTTCCAGCGCGCCCGCATTGAAACCCTGGATCTTGCGGTTGCCGATCAGGACCACGGGCACGCCGCCGCCGCCCAGTTCCGCATGGGCTTTTTTCGCTTCCGGCGATTTCTCGATATCGAGGTCGACGAAGTCGATCTTGTTCTCCTTGAAATAGGCGCGCGTCTTGGCGCAATAGCCGCACCAGTCCGTGCCATACAGCACCACCTTCGCCTGGGGATTCGGGAAGTAAGCGGCGTAATTGCCTTCCGTGTAATTCGATTTGAATACACCGGGTAACAGGGACAGGGTATAGCCACTGCCCAGTCCGGCAGCCAAAATCACGCCATACATGGCGATGGTTTTCAATTTTTTCTGCATCATAGGTAATATCGGAGGCATGGATGATCGAGGGGCGACCAGCGCAGCATGCCATTGCCAGCCGCCTCGTAATGCATAAAAGGCTGTCAGGCGCCGATCTCGCAAACCTTCAGGCAGGCCTTGTAACTGCTGCTGCAAAATGGCGATCTGTCGCCATTCATCATCGTGCATTCCCGCAACTCCTCTTCGCAGCTATAGCAGCTGATATTCGAGGCGGCGGCATACGAAGCACTCAATCCCAGGGTAAAAACAAATGCTGCAATCTTTTTCATTTACCGAGCTCCATGTTGGCGATTGTCCGAGGCAATCACGTTAGACCAGCCGTAAAAAAATCCATACGGATTTCGTCATTTGCTTGCGACAAAATCGAATATAGAGCGCGATTATTTTAGAGTCAACGTTTCCTTCTTATATATTTTCATTTTGAAAAATATATGTGGGAAGCCCGTGAAATGTGGAATTTGGAGAGATTGGCAGGCGTCAAACGTCTATACAATGCTGGCGCCGCATGCAGCAAAAAGGCCGGTTGCGGGCGCAACCGGCCGAGCGGCTACAGCACTTCCAGGAAGCTCTTCAGCGCAATGATTTCCTCGGACGTCAGCTGCAAGCGCTGCAGCAAGGGCGAGGTGACGGGAAACTTCGGATCGGCCGCCTGCTGCGCGTTTTGCGGCACGGGGCGCGACATGCCCGCGTTATACATGTTCAGCAAGCCCACCATCTGCGGGAACAGGCCGTTGTGCATCCACGGCCCCGATTGCGCCACGCCGCGCAAGCCCGGCGTGCGGAACTTGCCCACGTCCTCATCCTTGCCCGTCACCAGGTAGCGCCCCAGGTCTTCGTATTTCTTGCGGCCGTAATACGTCAGTCCCAGATTGTGGAATTGCTGGTCCGTCAGCATCGCGCCGCTGTGGCAGGTCATGCAGCGCGCCTTGGTGCGGAACAGGTGCAGGCCCAGCAGCTCGCGGTCATTCAAGTCCGCGCGCCGGCCTTCCAGAAAAGTGTCGAAGCGCGTGACGGGCGGCAGCACGGTGCGCTGGTAGTCGGCCAGCGCCGTCAAAATGCGCGGCAGGGTCACGCCGGCGCCCTGGCCGAAGGCCGCGTCGAACTGCGCCGGGTAGTCATCGAGCGCGGCCAGCTTGGCCGCCAGGGCCGGCACATCCATGGCCATTTCGTCCGGATGCTGCAAGGGACCCATGGCCTGCTCTTCCAGCGTGGCCGCGCGGCCATCCCAGAACAGCGGCTTGAGCTGGCCCACGCCCAGCAGTCCCGGCGCATTGCGCTGGCCCAGCCTTCCTTCGTGGCCGATGGAGGTGCGCTTGTTGTCGGCAAAGCTGTGGGCGGGACTGTGGCAGCTGATGCAGGCCACCGCATTCGAACGCGACAAGCGCGGATCGTTGAACAGCCGCTGCCCCAGCGCCGCCACCTGCGGCGGCACCTGCGCCGGCGCCATGGCCGAGACGGGCGCCATTTCCTGCGGCGTGACGCCGTCGGCCACCTGCGGACGGGGCCAGCTGGCGATGGGCTGCGCGTATATCTGGCGCAGGCATGCCATGTCCCAGCCCTTCTCCGCCGCGCAGGCAACACTGGCGGGAACGGCATCGCTGGCGCGGCCGTCCATGCTCATCATCAGGCCCGCGCCGCCCGCTAGCAGGGCGGCGACGGCGAAGGTGGTTTGTTTCAGGTGGGATGCGATGCTCATGCGCCTGCCGTCGTGATCATTAAAAGCGGTAGCCGAGTTCCAGCGTAAACTGGCGGCCTTTTTCGTACACCGTCTCGCTGGCCTGGAACAGCGGATTGCTGCGGTTGGTGACATTTTCGATGCCCAGGTTCACAAACCCTTCGCCCGGCCCCGTCTTCGGCAGCGCGTACTGCACGCGCATGTCCCAGGTGAAGGACTTGCCTACCGACACATCCTCATAGACATTCGCCACGCCGCCCTCGAACGGCCGCGCATCGCCCGTGAACACCATGCCCGTTTCCGGTCCCCGCATGCGGAAGAAGTTATCCAGCTTCAGGCGGTACGCGGGCACGTCGGTCGACAGCAGCAGGCGCGCCGTCCAGGGACGGTTGTAGTTATTCGCCGGGCGGTCGATCCAGCGCACGAACTTGCCCTGGTAATAGATGTACTCGTCCAGGTCGCCCGCCAGATTGCTCAGGGTGTCATCGTAGCTGGCGTGCGACGAACTGGTGCGCGTGTGGTCATAGCCGAACTGCACCTGCGTGCTGCTGCCGCCCCAGCGCAGCGGACGGGCCGTTTCGGCTGCCAGCGTCCACACCTTGCTGTCCGTGCGGCCGATATTATCCCAATAGTAATTGGCTGCCGATGCCAGGTGCTGCACCATTTCGTCGCGGCCCGCGCGCAGCACGCGCTTGGCGCTCCACTTCACGCCGCCCCATTGATGGCTGATGCCCAGCATTTTTTCATCCGTGTACGGGGTCTTCATGTCGCCCAGCTGGTACCAGGCCCAGTTGGCGGCCATCTCGGGCGCCGCCCAGTCCTTCAGCAGCCCGCCCGACAGGGTGCGCGTCTGCGCCTTCGTCTGCAGCGCCAGGCGTTTCGACTGCGCGTAGAAGTCGAAGAAATTGCGGCCATAGTAGCGGTTGGCGCCCACCTCGACCTGCGTCGTGCCCTTGCCGGCCACGTCCCAGAAGGCGGACAGGCGCGGCGCGATGCTCGACTTCGGCGCCAGGTCGTCTGCATCGTAGCGCACGCCCAGGCGCACGCGCACGTCGCCCGCCCGCATATCGTCCTGCAGGAAGGCGCCGCGCGTCTTGTTGCTCAGCTCGTAGCTGCCCGCGTAATAAATGATGCGCGACGCCAGGTACTGGCCGCGCACGTTCGCGGCCGCATTCCATGGCGTTGCCAGCGAGCAGAACTGGGTGTCCACCCCGCCGCCCAGCATATTGCAGGTGTTGGTATTGACCGACCCCGTGTACTGCTCGTACTGGGTGTTGCGGCGGTAGCTGGACGTCTGCGTGCCCAGCTCCAGGCCTGCCTGGACGGTATGCGTCGCCCCCAGCCAGGCGACCGGTTCCCACTTCAGCTTGCCTTGATAGTCGACGTTTTTCTGTTCCTGGTCCACGTCGCCCCAGCCGCCTTCGCTGCTGTTCCAGCCGGAGGCGCCGGTGCCCGTCTTGACGCCCCAGTTCTTGTCGCTCGAATAGCGCCACAGTTTCCAGTTACTCTCGTCCGCGCTGCGCGAGCTGTCCACTTTCTTCCAGCTCAGGCGGTGTTCCGCCGTGGCATTGCCCAGCAGCGCCAGCGGATGGCTCAGGCCCAGGTTGACGCCGTCGCCGCCGCTCTTCAGATGGAAATTGCTGTCCCTGGCGCTGGCGATGAAATAATCGCCGTCGGACGGCGCATGCATGAGGGAAAAGTCGGCCAGCACGCCGGGACTGATGGTCCAGAAACCGCGCACGAAGGCATTGTCGCTGCCGCGTTTTTGCACCTTGCGGTTGGCGTCGCCTTCACTGATCAAGCCGTTGGCATAGCCTTTCAGGGGGATTTCCGACGTCTTGCGGATGAAGCTGCCGATCAGGCTGAAGTTCTCCGTCACCTTGCCCTGCAGCGCGGCGCGGTAAGTCCATTTCTCGAATTCGGGCTGCAGCGCGGCCGACGCCGATTGGGCGGCGCTGTCTTTCTGGCTGTCGCTGAGCTTGTATTGCATCCACGACGAGCGCGTGCTTTCGACGGAGACCTGGCCGGCCAGCTTGCGCGTGGGGGCGCAGGTATTGGCCTTCACCACGCCGCCCTTGAAGCGGCCATATTCGGCGCCGATGTTCGAATCGAGCAACGTCACGTCGCACAGCAGGCTGGTGTCGACGGCGAAACCCTGGCTGGCCGACGGCGGCGTGACATTGACGTTGGTGCCGCTGCTGGCGGGGCCGATATCGTTGTTGAGCGACATGCCGTCCATCTGGTACAGATTGTCGTAGAACTTGGCGCCGTTGATGCTGATGTCGGCCGGCGCCAGCTCGCCCTGGGTGGCGGAGGCTTGCTGCTTGTTATCGAATTGCACGCTGGGGTTGATGCGCAACAAGGTGGTGATATTGCCGTCAATGCCATTCATGGCTTCGATCTGGCGCTTGTCCAGCCGCTGTTCGCCCACCGATTCGCGCTCGGCCTGCAGGCGTACTTCGGGCAGCACTTGCGGCGCGGGTTCTTCGGTATCGGCCTCGGCGGCAAAGACCAACGGGGTGGCGGCACTGGCGCCAAACGCCAGGCTGATGGCCAGTACGGACTGGCGCAGGGTAAGAATGGAAGACATGAACACCTTGCAACTGCGGATGGGAAAGGGGCAGTCTCATGATGCCGTCCTTCACCCGCGCTGCCAGTGTCGCCTTCTCATGCTGCCAATTGCAAATGATAACGATTACCATTTACAGTTGCAATGTTTGAAAATCAAGATGACGCTGTTTTTTTGACGCGCGTAAAAAAATGCGGCCCGCCCTGTTGCATCCGCACCACGCCCATCATGCCATTCAGGCGGCTGGCACCACGCCGCCCGGCTGCGCTTGCGCCTGCAGATGGTCGCGCAGCAAGGCGCGCAGCAATTGCACCTGCGCCACGGCGTCGGCCTGCAGCGCCGTCAAGCCGGCACTGGCGCAAGGGCCGGGCGCAGGCACGTCCGCCGCGCCGCGCAGCAGCGCGTCGATCTCCGCGCTGACGGCGGCGATCCACTGCTGCAGTTCCGGCGTGGCCGGCTCGGCCTGGGGACTGAGGCTGATGCGCGCCGTGCTGCCCGCCACGCGGCGCAGCAGCGGCAGGGTGCGCATGGCCGCCAGGCCCACGCCGGCGCTGCGGTCCAGGCGGCGCTCGATACGCAGGCGCTGCAAGACTTGCTCCGCGTTGTTGCTGGCCAGCCCCGCCTCGCGGCGCAGGTGCGCGATCGCGCTGTCCCAGCGCCCGCCCGCCGCCAGCACGGCCAGCAGGTATTTCAGGTTGGCCGAGACGGCCTTCGCCAGGCGCTGGTCCAGGTCGTCCGCCTCGCGGTCCGGCCACAGGAAAAACGTGGCCAGCAAGGCCAGCAGGCAGCCCAGTACATTGTTGCCCAGCCGGCTCATGGCGTACACCATCTCGCTGGCCGGCGCCGCATAGTCGGCCACCAGCACGAAGGCGGGCGTCATGAACAGCACGTGCAGGCTGTAGCTGACGCGGCGCAAGGCCATGGTGGCGACGATCAGGGGAAACACCACCAGCGAAATGCCCAGCGGCGTGTGGATGACGAGGCCGATCAGCACGGCCAGCACGGCGCCCAGCACGCTGCCCGCGACCCGTTCGATGCCGCGCGGCCAGGTGGTCGACACGGACGGCTGCAGGATCAGCAAGGTGGCCATGGTGGCCCAGTAGCCGAACGGAATGTGCAGCGCCTCGACCAGCAGGAAGCCGGTGGTCGTCGCCAGCGACACGCGCGCCGCATGGCGCCAGCTCAGCGACTGCGGCGTGGCGTTGACTTTCAAGGTTTGCCACGCCTGGCCCAGCGCCAGGAACGCCGCCTCGCGCCATGGCAGCCGGGCCGCACGCGGCATCCCCAGTTCCATGAATTCCACGTTCAGGCGCAGGGGCAGCAAGGCGCCCAGCGCCGCTTCCAGGCGCCGTCCGCAAGCGGCCAGGCGCCGCTGCAGGGCCAAAGGCGGCGTTTCCGGCTGGCGCTGCACGGCTTGCCCCAGGCGGCGCAGCAGCACGGCCATCACTTCCAGGCTGCGCCGCGCGCGCGGGTCCTGGCGCAGGCGCTGCTGTTCGCGCTCGCAGGTATGCGTGACGGCGATCAGGTAGGCGAAGATGCGTTCGGCATCGCTGAGCGCCAGCAGCAGATTGTCGTACAGGGCGCTGCGGCCCGCGCGCGCCGGCGGCACGGCGGCCAGCGCCACGCGGGACGCTTCCAGCGCGGCGCGCGCCTGAGAGCGGTAGCTGGCGCCATGCGCGCCGCCGGCCGGCTGCGCCGGATCGCCCTGCAGGAAACGCGCATTGTCGCGCGCGATACTGGCCAGGCGCGAATACGCGGCGCGGATGGCGCGCCGGCTGGGGCCGAACGGGTGGATGCGCCACACGGTAAAACTGAGCAGCGTGGCAAACAGGCAGCCAAACATGTACAGGCCCAGGAAGGGCGCGCTTTGCGTCATCGATTCCAGCGGATGCGTGACCATGACGACGCAGGCCGTGGCCGCCAGGATGGCCACTTGCGCCGTGGCCGCGCCCCAGATGCGCGCCAGCGCGCCGGCCCAGGAAAACACCAGCACGGCGATGGCCGCCGTCGCCAGGCCATGGCCGGCCGCCAGCGCGGCCAGGCCACCGACGACGGTGGACAGCAAGCCGAAGCCCACCATCGACACAAAACGCATGCGCCGCGTGCCAGCCGCGTCGGCCAGGCAGGTCCAGAAGGCGCCGATGGCGGCCCAGGAAAAATCGGGATGGTCGAACAGCAAGCCCAGCAGCAACATGGCGCTGGACGCGCAGGCGGCCCGCAAGCCTTCGGACAGGTTGGTTTCGTCGATGGCCAGGCTGACCATCCACAGGGGCCGGCGCTGCACCAGCTTGTCGGTATAGGCGTGCATGCCCGTCAGCCATCGGCCGGCCAGGGCGCGCGTGCGGCGGTGGATTTTCCTGAAATGCAAGGTGGACTTTGAAAGGGGTATCAAAGCGTCATCGTAGCATTCCCGGGCAAAAAATGTTGCAGTGCAATGTAAATGCGGCGCGGACGAAAAAAAAGCGACACCGCGGTGTCGCTTTTCCATGCGTGGATCAAATTAACTGACCATCGCCAGGCGCGGTCCGGCGGCCGGAAAACGCTGTTCGATCGAGGCGGCGATGCCTGCGGCGTCCAGGCCCACGCCTTTCAGCAGCAGCACGGGGTCGCCATGGTCGATGAACGTGTCCGGCAAGCCCAGCATCAGGATGGGCTTGACGATACCCTCGGCGGCCAGCGCTTCGGCCACGGCCGACCCGGCGCCGCCCATGATGCAGCCCTCTTCCACCGTCACCAGGAAGTCATGGTCGGCGGCCAGCTGCCTGACCAGCGCCACATCGAGCGGCTTGACGAAGCGCATGTTGGCCACCGTCGCGTCCAGCTGCGTGCCGGCGGCCACGCTCGGCGCCACCATCGAGCCGAAGGCCAGGATGGCGATGCGCTTGCCCTGGCGCTTGATCTCGCCCTTGCCGATTTCAATGCTGGTCAGTTCCGGCACGATGGCCGCACCGGCACCGGCGCCGCGCGGATAGCGGATGGCCGCCGGGCCCGGATAGTGGTAGCCCGTGGTGAGCATCTGCCGGCATTCGTTTTCGTCCGAGGCAGCCATGATGACCATGTTCGGGATGCAGCGCAAAAACGCCATGTCGTAGTTGCCCGCGTGCGTGGCGCCATCGGCGCCCACCAGGCCGGCGCGGTCCAGCGCGAACGTCACGTCCAGGTTTTGCAGCGCCACGTCGTGGATCAATTGATCGTAGGCGCGCTGCAGGAAGGTGGAATAGATGGCCACGACGGGCTTCAAGCCTTCGCAGGCCAGGCCGGCGCCAAACGTGACGGAATGCTGTTCGGCAATGCCGACGTCGAAGTAGCGGGCCGGATATTGCTGCTCGAACTTGACCATGCCCGAGCCTTCGCGCATGGCCGGCGTGATGCCCACCAGGCGCTTGTCGTGCGCGGCCATGTCGCACAGCCAGTTGCCGAACACTTCCGTGTACGTCATCTTGGCCGGCGCCGTGGCCGGCTTGATGCCCTCAAGCGGGTTGAACTTGCCCGTGCCGTGGTACAGGATCGGTTCCGCCTCGGCCAGCTTGTAGCCCTGGCCCTTTTTTGTCACCACGTGGAGGAATTGCGGGCCCTTCAGCTGCTTGATGTTTTGCAGGGTCGGGATCAGCGAATCGAGGTCGTGGCCGTCGATGGGGCCGATGTAATTAAAGCCGAATTCCTCGAACATGGTGGCGGGCACGACCATGCCCTTGGCGTGCTCTTCAAAGCGCTTCGCCAGTTCCAGCACGGGGCCGGGCAGGACGGACTTGCCGACATTTTTTGCCGCCGCATAGAACTGGCCCGACATCAGGCGCGCCAGGTGGCGGTTCAGCGCGCCCACGGGCGGCGAGATCGACATGTCATTGTCGTTCAGGATCACCAGCAGGTTGACGTCTTCCTGCACGCCCGCATTGTTCATCGCCTCGAAAGCCATGCCGGCCGTCATCGAACCGTCGCCGATCACGGCGATCGCGTGCAGCGGGTCGCCCTTGATCTTGGCCGCCTGCGCCATGCCCAGCGCGGCCGAGATCGACGTCGACGAGTGCGCCGTGCCGAAGGTGTCGTACTCGCTCTCGTCGCGTTTCGGGAAGCCGGAAATGCCGTCCTTCTGGCGCAGGGTATGCATGCGCTCGCGGCGGCCCGTGAGGATCTTGTGCGAATAGGTCTGGTGGCCCACGTCCCAGACGATGCGGTCGTGCGGCGTGTTGAACACGTAGTGCAGCGCGACGGTCAGCTCGACCGTGCCCAGGTTGGACGACAGGTGGCCGCCCGTCTTGGAAACGGAGTCGAGCAGGAAGCTGCGCAGCTCCTGCGCCAGCGGCACCAGCTGCGAGCGGGCCAGCTTGCGCACTTGCGCTGGTTCATTGATGGTTTCTAACAGTTTCATTTATGCCTTCCGCTGCACGACCAGGTCCGCCAGCTCGCGCAGGCGGCGTGCCTTGTCCCCGAATGGCGCCAGCGCCGCATGGGCGTCGCACCGCAATTGTTCTGCCAGGGCTTTCGATGGCTCCAGCCCCAGTATCGATACGTAGGTCGGCTTGTTGGCCGCCGCATCCTTGCCTGCCGTCTTGCCCAGGGTAGCCGAGTCGGCCGTCGCGTCAAGCACGTCGTCGACCACCTGGAACGCCAGTCCGACGGCGCGCGCATAGGCGTTCAGCGCCGTCATCTCGTCCGCCGCCAGGTCCTTGCCCGCCAGCGCGCCGAGAATCACGGCCGCGCGCAGCAAGGCGCCCGTTTTCAGTTGATGCATCTGCTCCAGCTGCGGCAAGGTCAAGGCCAGGCCGACGCTGTCGAGGTCGATCGCCTGGCCGCCGCACATGCCGGCTGAGCCGGAGGCGTGCGCCAGCAAGCGCACCATGGCCATCTGCCGCGCCGGCGGTATTTCCGCGCCGTCGGCCAGCAGCATGAAGGCCTGCGATTGCAGCGCGTCGCCCACCAGCAGGGCTGTCGCTTCATCGTAGGCGATGTGCACGGTGGGCTTGCCACGGCGCAAGGCATCGTCATCCATGCACGGCATGTCGTCATGCACGAGCGAATACACGTGAATCATTTCCAGCGCGCACGCAGCGCGCGCCAGGGTCGCTGCATCGGCATCGAACAATTCGCCGGCCGCCATCACCAGCAGCGGGCGCACGCGCTTGCCGCCGCCCAGCAGCGCATAGCGCATGGCCGCGTGCAGCTTGTGCGGCACCACGTCCGCCGCAGGCAGGAACTGGTCGAGCTGGCGCTCCACGCCGGACTGGGTGGCTTGCATCCAGTCGCCGAAAGTCACGCCCTCCTGTGAAACTTGCACGCTGGCCATCATTGGGCGGCCTCGCCCGCATCCGTGAACGGTTTGAGCATATCGCCTTCCAGCACTTTCACCTGCGCTTCGACAGTATCGAGCTGGGTGGCGCAATACTTGACCAGCTCCGAGCCGCGCTGATACGCCGCGACCGAGGCTTCCAGCGGCAATTGCCCCGCTTCCATTTGCGTTACCAGCTGCGCCAGTTCCGCCATGGCCTCTTCAAACGAGGCCGGCGCTGCGGCAGCGGCAGTTAATTTCTTCGACATAGACTCAGATCTCTTCGTGGCACGAGGGGCTTGGTGGGAGACGCCGGGGACTCCCGGGCAGCATAGAAGCGTTATTTTAGAACAAACCACACTATTAAGTGAAAACTAAAGCGCAATCGGCGCGCTCAAAGTCCATAGCGTTGCCAGCTTGTCAGTGGATTTTAGCCCAATCGTCCCCATCTGCCGGAAATTGCACGGTAAATGACAACGCTTCTCATTAAAGTCGCCGAATTGCTGGGGGTTTTGGCAATGCCGAGGCCGATCCGCGCTATAATCGCCGGTTCTGTCCGAAATACCGTTTCAACAAATTTGAATTCAGGTCTTTGCGGATTCTTTCTCTCTGTAGCGGTTGCCCAGGGAATGGCCTGGGGCACTGCTGACCGTTGTACATTTATGGGGGGTTGGGATGTCCGATCTGGCTACTCACGCCAAGCTGGCGCGTTCAAACGCGCAACTTCCGGTCCACGTCTATTTTGACGAAACGCTGCTGCAGCGTGAAATGCAGCAATTGTTCCAGGCCGGTCCGCGCTATGTCGGGCATGAGCTGATGGTGCCGGAAACCGGCGATTTTGCGACCCTGGCGTCTGAGAACGAAGGGCGCATGCTCGTGCGCAATGCCAATGGCATCGAAGTATTGTCCAACGTGTGCCGTCACCGGCAGGCGCTGATGTTCAATGGCCGCGGCAATGCGAATCATATCGTCTGCCCGCTGCACCGCTGGACTTACGACCTCAAGGGTGAATTGATCGGCGCGCCGCATTTTCCCGAGACGCCGTGCCTGAACCTGTCGAAAACGCCGCTGCAAAGCTGGAATGGCTTGCTGTTCGAGCAAAACGGCTACAACGTGATGGAAAAACTGAAAAGTTTGTCCGTCTCGAAGGAGCTCGACTTTTCCGGCTATATGTTCGACCACGTGGAAATCCACGAGTGCGACTACAACTGGAAAACCTTCATCGAAGTCTACCTCGAGGATTATCACGTCGAACCGTTCCATCCGGGCCTGGGCAGCTTTGTCAGCTGCGACGACCTGCGCTGGGAATTCGGCAGCGACTACAGCGTGCAGACGGTGGGCGTGCACCGCGGGCTGCAGCAGGCCGGCACGCCTGCGTATAAAAAGTGGCAGGAGCAGGTGCTGCAATTCCGCGGCGGCGAACCCCCGCCCTACGGCGCCATCTGGCTGACCCTGTATCCGAACATCATGGTGGAATGGTATCCGCACGTGCTGGTCGTCTCGACCCTGTGGCCCGATGGTCCCCAGAAGACGCGCAACGTGGTGGAGTTCTATTATCCGGAAGAAATCGTGCTGTTCGAGCGCGATTTCGTCGAGGCCGAACGGGCCGCCTACATGGAAACCTGCGTCGAGGATGACGAAATCGCCCTGCGCATGGATGCGGGCCGCAAGGCCCTGATGGCGCGCGGCGTCAGCGAAGTGGGCCCTTACCAGTCGCCCATGGAAGACGGCATGCAGCATTTCCACGAGTGGTACCGCAACAATATCGAACTGTAATTAGCAGAAGGGCCGCATGACGCGGCCCTTTTTTATTCAAGCCATCTCGTAAGTCAGGTAAAAAATGCAGTCATTGTGGATGCTGTTTGCAAGTTTCATGTTCGCCATCATGGGCGTGTGCGTCAAGCTGGCGTCGGATATGTATTCGACATCCGAAATCGTCATGTACCGCGGCATCATCGGCATGACCGTCATGACTTGCACGATCCTGTACCAGGGCGGCAGTTTCAAAACCACGATGCCGGGCCAGCATCTGTGGCGCGGCGTGGTGGGCGTGATCGCCCTGTGGCTGTGGTTTTACGCCATCGCCATCCTGCCGCTGGCCACGGCCATGACGCTCAATTACATGGCACCCATCTGGATCGCCGTGATTTTGCTGGCCGGCGGCTGGTGGAAAGGCATGAAGCAGGTCGAGTGGCCCCTGGTGGCGGCCATCGCCATGAGCTTTGTCGGCGTGACCCTGCTGCTGCAACCCGTGTTCGAGACGGACCAGGTGGGCGGCGCCATCACGGCATTGATTTCCGGCATGCTCTCCGCCCTCGCCTACTTGCAGGTGCGCAAGCTGGGCTTGCTGGGCGAACCCGAATACCGGGTCGTGTTTTATTTTTCCATCGTCAACTTCCTCGCCGGCGTGATCGGCCACGTGGCCAGCGCCGGCGGCGGCCCCGTCGTCTGGCATGCGCACACGAGCGGCTACGGCATCGGCTTGCTGGCCGCCATCGGCCTGTGCGCCACCATGGCGCAGATGGCCATGACGCGCGCCTACCGCCTGGGCAAGACCCTCGTCGTCGCGAATTTGCAATACACGGGCATCGTCTTTTCCAGCTTCTGGGGCGTGGTGATCTTCGGCGACCTGTTCGACTGGCACGGCTGGGCCGGCATCGGCATCATTCTCGCTTCCGGCATCGCGGCAACCTATTACAATACCCGCAACACGGCCCGTGGCGCCGCCATCGCGCGCACGGATCCCATTGCCAGCGAAGTGTAAGGAGCCATGACCTTGTATACCACCTTGATCAACAGCGACGAGCTGGCCAGCCACCTGAATGACAGCGGCTGGGTCATCCTCGATTGCCGCCACGACTTGCTCAATCCCGCGGCCGGCAGCGACGCCTTCGCCGCCGGACATATCCAGAACGCGCAGTTTGCCGATATCGACACGGCCCTGTCCGGCCCGAAAACGGCGCGCGGCGCGGACTTTACGGGCCGCCATCCGCTGCCGGACCGCAATACCCTGCTGGCCACCTTGCGCGGCTGGGGCATCAATGACGACACGCAAGTCGTGGCCTATGACGGCCAGGGCGGCATGTTCGCCGCCCGCCTGTGGTGGCTGCTGCGCTGGGTCGGCCACGGCGCCGTCGCCGTGCTCGACGGCGGCGTGGCCGCCTGGCAAGCGCAAGGCTTGCCCCTGGTCACGCCCGTCGCGCCCCGCCCTGCCGGCAACCTCACGGAACAAGCCAGCCTGACGCGCACGGTCACCGTGCAGGACGTGGTGGCAAACCTTTCCACCCAGGAACTGCAAGTGCTCGACGCGCGCGCCCCCGACCGTTATCGGGGCGAAAATGAAACCATCGACCCCGTCGGCGGCCACATCCCCGGCGCGAAAAACCGTTTCTTCAAGGATAACCTGCAACTTGACGGACGCTTCAAGAGCGCTGAGGAACTGGAAAAGGAATTCGCCGGGCTGATCAGCAGGCCGGAAGCGACCATCCTGCAATGCGGTTCCGGCGTGACCGCCTGCCACAACCTGCTGGCGATGGAAGTGGCCGGCTTGCCGGGCGCGGCCCTGTATCCCGGTTCGTGGAGCGAGTGGTGCGCCGACCCGGCACGTCCCGTGGCGACGGGGAATTCACAATAGCAAAGACCTGGGGTCAGTTCCTTGGGAATCGGAATGCATCCCGTTGTGATGCATTCCCCCCTCGGGCCTGACCCCGGCATTACGAGTGGATAACTGTCAACTTATCCCCAGGGCCTGATGCAAGCGCGCCAGCTCCGCCTGCCACATCTGCTGGCTGGCCCGCTTCTGGTGCCGCGGTTTTCTCGCCAGGTCTTGCGCCAGCAATTGCTCCAGTTCGCACAAGCGTTCGAGCTGTTGATCCACATCACTGTGCGCTGGCGCCAGCGCCTGGGGCGCCGCGCGCCCGGCAGCCATGGCCACCTGCCCATCTGCCACACTCAGCCTTGCATACGCGCTGCCCGCATCCGGCCACTCCTGCAACACACCGTCGGCCACCACCCAAAAACGGTTGCAGGCCGTCTCGATCAGATCGCGGTCGTGCGACACCAGCAAACAGCCTCCTGCAAAGCCGCGCAAGGCCAGCCCCAATTCCGTCTTGCCCTGCATGTCCAGGTGATTGCTCGGCTCATCGAGCAGCAGCAAGTGATAGCTGGCCAGGGACAGGCCCAGGAACAGCAGGCGCGCCCGCTCGCCGCCGCTCAAGGTTCCCACCGTCTGGCCATGGCGCGCATACGGGAAACCGGCCGCGATCAGTGCCTGCCTGCGTGCCACCTGGCTGCGGGCAGTCTCGTTCTGCGCGGCAAACGGGTACAGGGCGTCGGACAGATCGGCCGTATCGGCCAGTTGCTTGAGCGACTGGTCGTAATAGCCGATGTTTGCCGCCTTGTGATAACGCAAGTCGGCTCGCTCTTCCTGCGCCTGGATGGCTTGCCAACACAGGCGCAGCAAGGACGACTTGCCGCTGCCGTTGGCACCCAGCAAGGCGACCCGGTCGCCCGGTTTCAGCCACAACTGGCCGACCTGGAACAGCACGGGAGAGGCCGACACGGCGCGCACATCGAGTTCGTCCAGCGCCAGCAGCTGGTCGGCCGTCAGCACCTTGCCACGCAGACTCAAACTCCACGGCTCGCCATCGCTGACGAACGCTTGCGCATCTTTCAATTTCTCGATGCGCCGCTGCATGGTCTTGGCCTTGCGCGCCAGGTCTTCGTTGTCATAGGTGCGGCCCCACAGGGCAAGGCGGGCGCTGCTGGCGGCCAGGCGGTCGATTTCCTTTTGCTCGGCCGCATGGCGGGCGGCCGCCGCTTCATCGGCTTCGGCCAGCGCCAGCAGCGCGGGGCCGCACGGCAGGTCGAAGTCGTACAGCCTGCCATCGCGCAGGATCCAGCTGCGCGTGGCCACGTTGTCGAGCAGGCGCTGGTCGTGCGAGACGAGGATGAAGGCGCCGCGCCAGCCCAGCAGGAACTGCTCCAGCCACAGCAGCGACGGCAAGTCCAGGTGGTTGCTCGGTTCGTCCAGCAGCAGCACGTTCGGTTCCTGTAGCAGGGCGCGTCCCAGCAGCAATCGCGTGTGCTGGCCGCCGGACAGCGCATGCACGGGCACTTGCGCGGTCTCCAGGTCGAAGCCCAGTTCGGCCAGCAGGCTGTCGACCCGCCAATGCAGTTCGGGCTGTTCCAGCACGGGCGCCAGCAAGGCGTCGTACAGGCTCAGGCTGGCAAGTGCCGGCGGCAAGTGCTGCTCCACGTGCTGCAAGCGGCAGGCGCGGGCGACATGGATGGTGCCGGCGCTCGCTGCCCGCGTGCCGCCGAGCAGGCCCAGCAAGGTGGATTTGCCGCAGCCATTGTGGCCGATCAGGCCGATGCGGTCGCCCTGGCGCAGGGTAAAGGCGAGTTCATTGAACAGGAAACCGTCGTGGGTATCGAGTTGTAAAGCTTGTGCAGTGATCAGGGTAGTCATGGCTCTTGTCTTTGTTCGGGATGCAAGCATCCGCGTTAACAGGAGCGCTAACGACAACGGAGTACCAGGAAAGGACTCGTATAGGAGGGTAACTTTGCTCTGGCCAGGTTATCGCAGCGCGATAGAACGTGGGCAAGAGCGGGCAAATGCGCTTAAAGAGCGTGCGCGCCACAAGACGAGCAACAAGTTTTCTTCCATTATATTTTCCTCCTTTCTGTTCAAGTTAGTCAGAAAGACAATATAGCATAGGAGATACTGCGGCGGCAGCGCCGTGCATCAACCGCCGTGGCGCTTGTGCGTCAGGAACAGCACGATGCACACGCCCAGCGCGATCAAAAGCACCTGCGGGATGGTTTCGCGCAAGGTGGAGCGGCGCTGCATCTGCGGCATCAGGTCGCTCAAGGCGATATAGATGAAGCCGGACGAGGCGAACACCAGCACGTAAGGAATCAGGTTGCTGGCGCGGTCCAGGGTGAAATAGCCGAGCAGGCCGCCCGCCACCGCCATCAGGCTGCACAGCAGGTTGAAGATGTAGGCGCGCAGACGCGAGAAGCCGGCATTGAGCAGCACGATGAAGTCGCCGATTTCCTGCGGGATTTCATGCGCGATGATGGCCAGGCCCGTGACCAGGCCCAGTTTCGGGTCGGCCAGGAAGGCGGCGGCGATCAGGATGCCGTCCGTGAAATTGTGCATGCCGTCGCCCACCAAAATCATCCAGCCGGCCTTGCCCGCCTCGTGCTTGTCGTGGCCGTGCGCATGGTGGTGGCCATCGCCTTCGTGGTGGTGCGAATGGCGCAGGATGGCGAATTTTTCCAGCATGAAGAACGCCAGCAAGCCGGCCAGCAGGGTCGCAAACAGGCTGCGCGGGTCGGCTTGCGACTCGAACGCTTCGGGCAAGGCGTGCAGCAATGACGTCGACAGCATGATGCCGACGGACAAGCTGACCATGCGCTCGACCACCTTGGACAGGAATGCAAACGAAAAGATCGCCGCCGCGGTAATGCTGAACACGCCCGCGATCGTGGTCGCGAGCAGAATGGATATAAGGACGGGATCGATGATTTTCTTACCTCAAAATGGCGCCGGCCTACGGGCGCCCGCTATGCTGGCGTCTGGCTTGATCTGCATGGTGTTGCTTATTATTCAATCTTGTGCGCGCCTGGCGGCGGCGTGGCGCGGTGAAGATGCAATTGTACTGCATTGACGCGAACCGGGCATTTTACAGCCCGGTGCGCCTTTCGCGGCAATTTATGGAAAAAATAGTGCTGAAGAGACTTGCAGCCTATCCCGGCAGATGAATACGCCCCCTGCTGGCCCCCTCGGAAGCGGGGACTGCGCTGATCGTCGTTGCATGGCTCACCATGCGGCCTTCTCACGCCTTGTCCGCGCCCCTGATGCGCTGCAAGCAGAAAACGCTCCCTACCGGGATGGGCGCTTGAGCGCTCACGCCACGCCGTGCTGCTTGAACCAGGCCAGGCAGCGCGCATAGCCGTCTTTGGCATCGGCCGCCACATAGCTGGGACGGTAATCGGCATTGAACGCGTGGCCCGCATCGGGGTACACGACGAATTCCGACTTGTTGCCGCCCTTGGCCAGCGCATCCTTCATTTTCGCGATCGATTCCTGCGTGATGCCCGTATCCTTGCCGCCATACAAGCCCAGCACGGGCACTTTCAGGGTCGCGGCGATATCAATTGGATTACTTGGCTGCAAGGGATTGGTATCGCCCACCAGACGGCCATACCAGGCCACGCCCGCCTTGACGGCCGGGTTGTGCGCCGCGTACAGCCACGTGATGCGCCCGCCCCAGCAAAAACCCGTGATGCCCAGGCGGCTCGTATCGCCGCCATTCTGTTTCGCCCATGCCACGACGGCGTCGAGGTCCGCCATCACCTGCGCATCCGGCGTCTTGGCGATGATGCCTTTCATCAGTTCCGGAATGCTGGCGACCTTGGTCGGATCGCCCTGGCGCACGAACAGGTCGGGCGCCAGCGCCAGATAACCCTGCTTGGCGAAACGGCGCGCCATGTCGGCGATATGTTCGTGCACGCCAAAAATTTCGGAGATCACCAGCACCACGGGCAAGCCCGTCTTGCCTTCCGGCTGCGCCGCATACACGGGCACGGCCTGGCCATCGACCATCACCGTCATGGTGCCCGTCAATAACCCGGCCGTATCCGTCTTGATGACGTTTTGCGCCGCCACCGGCAGCACGGCCACGGCAAAGCCCGCCCCCAGCGCCACCTTCAGGAAACCACGCCGGCCATCGGGCCCGGATACGCTGCTCTGGCCCAGCAAACTTTCACAATCGGTGATCATGTCGCTCATGCGTTTCTCCTGAAGGTATTGCGTTTGGAAATGTCGGCTTACGCTGCGCTAAGCCGACCTACGGTCATTGCTCAAGTAAACATGTAGGTCGGCTTAGCGGGGCATGCCCCGCGTAAGCCGACGCAGCATCAATGCGCTTCGTCCCAGTTCCTGCCGACACCCACTTCCGCCGTCAGCGGCACTTTCAGCGCGGCCACGCCGGCCATCAGTTCCGGCAGCTTGCGCTTGACCAGTTCCAGTTCGGCGTCCGGCACTTCCAGCACCAGTTCATCGTGCACCTGCATGATCATCTTCGTCTGCAAGCCGTCCGTTTCCAGCCAGCCCTGCACGGCGATCATGGCCAGCTTGATCAGGTCGGCGGCCGTGCCCTGCATGGGCGCATTGATCGCCGCCCGTTCCGCGCCCTGGCGGCGCGGGCCGTTCGGCGAATTGATTTCCGGCAGCCACAGGCGGCGGCCGAACACGGTTTCCACGTAGCCGCGCGCCTTGGCTTGCTGGCGCGTGTCTTCCATATACTGTTTCACGCCGGAGAAACGGGCGAAGTAGCGGTCGATATAGCTTTGCGCGGCCGTGCGGTCCACGCCCAGATTACCGGCCAGGCCAAACGCGCTCATGCCGTAGATCAAACCGAAGTTGATGACTTTGGCGTAGCGGCGCTGTTCGCTCTGCACTTCCGCGGCCGGCACGCCGAAAATTTCAGCGGCCGTGGCGCGGTGAATGTCGATGCCGTCGGCAAACGCGCGCAGCATGGCTTCGTCGCCCGAGATATGCGCCATGATGCGCAATTCGATCTGCGAATAGTCGGCCGAGACGATGTGGCTGCCCGGCGGCGCAATGAACGCCTCGCGGATGCGGCGCCCTTCCGCGCTGCGGATGGGAATATTCTGCAAGTTCGGATCGTTCGACGCCAGGCGGCCCGTGACGGCCACGGCTTGCGCATAGTTCGTGTGCACGCGGCCCGTGGTGACGTTGATCATCTTCGGCAACTTGTCCGTGTAGGTGGACTTCAGCTTGGCCATGCCGCGGTATTCCAGCAGCACTTTCGGCAGCGGATAATCCTCCGCCAGCTTTTGCAGCACCTCTTCATCCGTCGAAGGCGCGCCCGTCGGCGTCTTCTTGACCACCGGCAGTTTCAGCTTTTCAAAGAAGATTTCGCCGATCTGCTTGGGCGAACCCAGGTTGAACGGCTGCTCGGCCAGTTCATAGGCCTTCGTTTCCAGTTCCAGGATCTTTACGGCCAGTTCGGCCGACTGGATGTTGAGCAAGGCATCGTCGATCAGCACGCCGTTGCGCTCGATCTTTTGCAAGACCACGGCCGTCGGCATCTCGATCTTTTCATAGATGAAGGTGAGTTTTTCATCATTGGCCACGTTGCCCCACATGGCATTGTGCAAGCGCAAGGTGACGTCCGCATCCTCGGCCGCATACTTGGCCGCCTGCTCCACTTCCACCTGGTTGAAGGTGATCTGCTTGGCGCCCTTGCCGCACACCTCCTCGAACGGAATCGTCGTGTAGTTCAGGTGGCGCAGGGCCAGGCTGTCCATGTCGTGCTTCTTGTGCGACTCGAACACATACGATTCGAGCAGGGTATCGTGGGCGATGCCGCGCAGGGTCACGCCGTGGTTGGCGAAGATATGGCTGTCGTATTTCAGGTTCTGCCCCAGCTTGGGCTTGCTTTCATCTTCCAGCCACGGGCGCAGCTTCGCCAGCACGTGTTCGCGCGACAGCTGTTCCGGCGCGCCCGCGTAGTCGTGGGCCAGCGGGATGTAGCAGGCGCTGTGTTCGGCGACCGACAGGGAAATGCCCACCATTTGCGCCGTCATCGGTTCCAGCGACGTGGTTTCCGTGTCGACGGCCGTCAAAGGCGCCGCGTCGATCAGGGCGATCCATCTGTCCAGCTGCGCGTCCGTCAGCACGGTTTCATAGTCGGCGGCAGGCGCTGGCGTCGCATCGGCGAACATGTCGCCCGTGGTATGGGCAGTGGCAGCACCGGCGGCGGGTGCCCCGACCGGCGACATCGGCGGCGGCGCGGCGCCCAGTTCGCGCAGCAGGGCCTTGAAGCCGTAGCGCTGGAAGAAGGCCAGCAGTGCTTCCTTGTCTTCCTGTTTCGCCGCCAGCGAATCGGCGATGCTGCCCATGTGTTCCGACAGATCGCAGTCGGTCTTGACGGTGATCAAGGCGCGCGCCTGCGGCAGCCACGGCAGGGCCGTGCGCAGGTTTTCGCCCACGGCGCCGCCCACGCTGGCCGCGTTTTCCATGATGCCTTCCAGGCTGTCATACTGCGTCAGCCATTTGACGGCCGTCTTCGGACCGCATTTCGACACGCCCGGCACGTTGTCCACGGTATCGCCGATCAGCGACAGATAATCGATGATGCGGTTCGGCGGCACGCCGAACTTGGCCAGCACGGCCGCTTCGTCGAGCTTTTCATTGCTCATGGTATTGATCAGGGTCACCTGGCTGTTGACCAGCTGCGCCAGGTCCTTGTCGCCCGTGGACACGACCACGTTCATGCCGGCGGCGGCTGCCTGCACGGCCAGGGTACCGATCACGTCGTCCGCTTCCACGCCGTCGACCATCAGGATGGGCCAGCCCATGGCGCGCACGGCTTCATGGATGGGTTCGATTTGCAGGCGCAGGTCGTCGGGCATCGAGGCGCGCGTGGCCTTGTACTCCGGATACATATCATCGCGGAAAGTTTTTCCCTTGGCATCAAAGACGCAGGCGATGTAGGCGGCCGGGTAATCGGCGCGCAGGCGGCGCAGCATGTTGACCATGCCATGCATGGCGCCCGTGGGATAACCGTCCGGGCTGCGCAGGTCGGGCAGCGCATGGAAGGCGCGATAAAGGTAACTGGAACCGTCGACTAACAGCAGGGTGTTTTGCATAATGCCAATAAAATAAGGTGAACCGCGCCTGCCTGGGAGAAACAGCGGCGGGCGGGTGGAATATCGCCCAATTATCGCAGAGTTTAGGGCCGCGCCACCGGGCACGCGGCGCGTGTTTTTCACGGTTCCCGCCGGGCCAGCCGCCCCGCCTGGCCGCCCGGCGGGCGGCCAGGCCCTGTTTCCGCGCTTTTAATCAGCGCATTCAAACAGCATTGCTTACCAGTTTGTTACAATGCCCTATAGATAAATTGACGGCATGACCCTACTGCACGCGCTGCAGTCCACACATGGAAGCGAACCCCATCATGATGCGTACATCGACACTCTGGAAATTTCTCGCCCTGCCCTTGCTGGCATGCTCAGCCATTGTCAGCGCCCAGACGCCAGCCAAGCCCAGCGACGCGCCACCGCAGCTGGAACGTATCGAGGAAATGGGCGAAGCCCCCATTACCGTTGCGCCAGCAGCAACAAAACAACAGATTACCGAAAAACGCGAAGCCGGCGTGACCAGCGAAGTGAAAGTCACCACGGGCGGCAGCACGTATTACATGAAGCCGGCCGCCGGCGCCGACCAGGCGAATGGCGGCGCCTTGCGCGGTCCGCAATGGAAAGTGCTGGAATTTGACCTGGGTAAGAAAAAACAGAAACAACGCGATGAAGAGGCCGCAGACGCACCGGCCCCGCCCGTGCCTGCAAAATAAGCAGCGACTCGCCTCCGCCCTGCCCCGCCACACGCGGGGCGGTCGGCTTTTACCCCTTTTTTGACCTCATTCTTTTTTCCCCATGGCAGTTTTTACCGCGCTACACCTGGACGATATCGGCCAGTGGATCACGCAATTCCCCGTCGGCAAGCCTCTGGCGCTCAAAGGGATCGCTTCCGGCATCGAAAACAGCAATTTCTTCCTGAGCACGGAGCGCGGCGAGTATGTGCTGACGATCTTTGAAAACCTGAGCTTCGAGCAATTGCCGTTTTATCTGCAACTGATGCGCCACCTGGCGGACCGCGGCGTGCTGGTGCCCGCCCCGATCGCCAATGCGGACGGCGAACTGGTGACGGCCCTGCAAGGCAAGCCGGCCGCCATCGTTAGCAAACTCGACGGTAGCTCGCAGATGGCGCCGCAAGCCGTGCATTGCGCGGCCGTCGGCGCCATGCTGGCGAAGATGCACCTGGCGGCGCAGGACTTCCCCCTGCAGCAGCCGAATTTGCGGGGCCTGGACTGGTGGAACAGCACCACGCCGCTGGTCTTGCCGCACCTGGACGACGCGCGCGCCCACCTGTTGCGCGCGGAAATCCATTTCCAGGACGCCTTTGCCGCCTGCGCCACGTACAAAGCCATCCCGCGCGGTCCCGTGCATGCCGACCTGTTCCGCAACAACGTCATGTTCGACGGCGAGCGGCTGACGGGCTTTTTCGACTTTTATTTTGCCGGCTGCGACACCTGGCTGTTCGACGTGGCCGTCACCGTCAACGACTGGTGCGTGGACCTGGACACGGGCGTGCTCGACACGGCGCGCGTGCGCGCCCTGCTCGACGCCTACCACGCCGTGCGTCCGTTCACGGCCGAGGAACACACGGCATGGCAGCCGATGCTGCGCGCCGCCGCCCTGCGCTTCTGGCTGTCGCGCCTGTACGATTACTACCAGCCGCGCGCAGCGGAAATGCTGACGCCGCATGACCCCACGCATTTCGAACGCATTTTGCGCGAACGGATTGCCACACCCGCACCGGAACTGTTTTAAACATGGAAAAATTACCTGCAAGTACAGGCTGGCTTTGGGTGAAACAGGGCTTCGGCCTGTTTCGCAAGCAACCTGGCGGCATGTCGATGCTGTTTCTCGGCTATATGTTCTGCATGCTGGCCGTCAGCATCGTTCCCCTGCTGGGCCAGTTGCTGCCCGTCATCCTCGTGCCCGTCTTTTCCGTCGCCTTCGTGCAAGGCTGCCTGAACATCGACCAGGGCAAGCGAGTCCTGCCCAGCCTGTTGCTTTCCGGCTTCCGCAAACCGGCCTTCCCCGTCCTGTTCGGCCTGGGCGTGCTGTACATCCTGATGGCCATCGTGGCCATCGGTGCCTCGACCCTCGTCGATGGCGGCGTGCTGTGGCAAATGGTCACGGGCCAGCTGGACCAGGAAGCGGCCAAGGAAGCCATCCTCAATTCCAACATCGGCATGGCCATCCTGACGGCCATCGCCCTGTACGTGCCGGCCGCCATGGCCTTCTGCTTCGCCGCGCCGCTGATCTACTGGCAAAAAGTAAGCCTGGGCAAGTCGCTGTTCTTCAGCTTTTTCGCCGTCTGGCGTTCGCTGTCGGCCTTCATCGTCTTCGCCGCCACCTGGTTCGCCATCAGCGTCGTCAGCAGCCAGTTACTGGCCATCATCTTTGGCCGCAGCCCGCTGATGATGCAGCTGATGATGCCGCTGTCGATGATACTCACCATCATCATGCATTGCTCGTTCTACGCCGCCTACCGCCAGATCTTCGGCGTGCCCGTCGATGCCAGCAAGACCGTGTCGCTGGACAAGCCGTAATCCCACCAGCAAAAAACCGGGGGCAGTCCTGACGGATTGGAATGCCTTCCATTGGAAGGCATTCCCCCAGGCGGGCCTGACCCACGGCATTCAAGCCAACTTAGCGGCCCAACCGTTCCAGCTTGGCGATGCCCAGATCGAGCACCTTCATGCCGTGCTGGCCGAAGTTGATCTGCGCGCGCGCATTGCCGCCGCCGCCTTCGATATTGACGATCACGCCTTCGCCGAACTTGGCGTGGGCCACGGATTCGCCGATGCGCCAGCCGCCGCCCGTGGCCTTCTGCGCGATCTTTTGCGCAATCGCATTGTCCGAACCCAGGCTGGCCACTTTGGGCGCTTCGTCCCAGGCCGACTTGCGGTTGCCGAACCAGTTGGCCTGCACCTTCGGCGACAGCCATTTCAAGGATTCTTCCGGTAATTCATCGAAGAAACGCGACTTCATGTTGTAGCGCGTCTGGCCGTGCAGCATGCGCGTCTGCGAAAAGCTCATGTACAGCCGCTTGCGCGCGCGCGTGATGGCCACATACATCAGGCGGCGTTCCTCTTCCACGCCGTTGTCTTCCTTCGAGCTGCTTTCGTGCGGGAACAGGCCCTCTTCCAGGCCGGTAATAAAGACGTTGTCGAATTCCAGGCCCTTGGCCGAATGCACCGTCATCATCTGCAGCGCATCCTGACCCGCCTGCGCCTGGTTGTCGCCCGCTTCCAGCGACGCGTGCGACAAAAACGCGGAGAGCGGCGACATCACGGCCGGCAGCGGCGCGTCCGCATCCAGGATCTCGATGCCATCCTGGTTCACCACGGGTGCGCCGGACTGCGCCTGGGCGCTTGGGCCCAGATGCGCGGGGGCGCCCTGGCCGAAGCCTTCCTCGGAAATGAACTGGCTGGCCGCGCTGACCATCTGCTCCAAGTTCTCGATGCGGTCGGCGCCTTCCTTTTCATTTTGATAGTGTTGCAGCAAGGTACTCGCTTCCAGCACCACGCGCACCATTTCCGGCAGCGACAATTGCTGCGTTTCAAAGCGCACGCCCTCGATCAGCTTGACGAAGCCGGCCAGCACGCTGCCCGCCTTGCCCGCCACGTACGGCACGGAGGCATACAGCGAAATGCCATACTGTTCCGACGCGGCCTGCAATTGCTCGATCGAGCGCATGCCGATGCCGCGCGTGGGAAAGTTCACCACGCGCAGGAAGGCCGAATCGTTGTGCGGATTGTCCATCAGCTGCAAATAGGCAATCGCGTGCTTGACCTCGGCGCGCTGGAAGTAGCGCTGGCCGCCATACACGTGGTAGGGAATCGCGGCCGAGAACAGCGCGTGTTCGATCACGCGCGACTGCGCGTTCGAGCGGTACAGAATTGCGATTTCGCTGCGCGAGGCGCCATCGGCGATCAGGCTTTTCGCCTCTTCGATGATCCATTGCGCTTCCTGCAGGTCGGAGCTGGCTTCGTAGACGCGCACCTGCTCGCCATGGCCCGCGTCCGTGCGCAGATTCTTGCCCAGGCGCTTGCTGTTGTTTGCGATCAGCACGTTGGCGCTGTCGAGGATGTGGCCGTGCGAGCGGTAGTTCTGCTCCAGCTTGATCAAGTTCTTCACCTGGAACTCGTGCTCGAAGGCGCTCATGTTGCCCACGTTGGCGCCACGGAAGGCATAGATGCTCTGGTCGTCGTCGCCGACGGCAAACAGGGCGCCGCCGTCGCGGCTGCCGTGGCCGGCCAGCAATTTGAGCCAGTTGTATTGCAGGTTATTCGTATCCTGGAACTCGTCGACGAGGATATGGCGGAAGCGGGCCTGGTAGTGTTCGCGCAGCGGCTGGTTGCGGCTCAGCAATTCATACGTACGCAACAGCAATTCCGCAAAATCAACGACGCCTTCGCGCTGGCACTGGTCATCGTACAGCTGGTACAGCTCGACCATCTTGCGCTCGTGCGCGTCGTACGCTTCCACGTCCGTGGCGCGCAAGCCCTGGTCCTTGGCGTTGTTGATGAAATACATCACCGTCTTCGGCGGGAATTTTTCATCATCGATATTGTTTGCCTTCAACAGGCGCTTGATCACCGACAACTGATCCTGCGAATCGAGGATCTGGAACGTCTGCGGCAAGGCGGCGTCGCGGTAGTGCGTGCGCAGCAAGCGGTTGCACAGGCCGTGGAAGGTGCCGATCCACATGCCGCGCGTGTTGATCGGCAGCATGGCCGACAGGCGCGTGAGCATTTCCTTGGCGGCCTTGTTGGTAAAGGTCACGGCCAGGATGCCGGGTGGCGATACCTGCTGGGTCTGGATCAGCCACGCGATGCGGGTGGTCAGCACGCGGGTCTTGCCCGAGCCGGCGCCCGCCAGGATCAGCGCATTCTGCGCCGGCAGGGTGACGGCGGCCAGTTGTTCGGGATTGAGGTTGTGAAGAAGATTTTGCATGCCGTGATTATACCGGCATGGCCAAAAATACTGTGCATTTGTCCAGCGGTCGCGGCGTTTTCCCTGTGCAGGCGCTACAATCAGCGTTCCCGCCACCCTGACAGAATCGCCCCTGATGACACCTCCCAGCCACATCGACGGCGCCCGCGTACTGGCCTGGGCCTGGTCCGACTTGCCCTTCGGCCAGGTCGCCGCCGACGATGGCAGCGCCACCATCGCCATCCACGGCCTGGCCCTGTGCCAGTACGCGGGCGAAACGAACATCTACCGCTTCAGCTGCGACACGCAGTGGGACAGCGTGCAGGACGAGCCTTACGCCAGCATGGGCGAGGCCAGGCAGCAGCTGCCGGCGCAATACCGCGCCGTGGCCGCCGCCTGGCACCCGGGCTGACGCGGCAGCTGAAAGTCTATCCCAGCAGGGAGCATATTCATCTACCGCGATAGGTTCTCAGCGCACCTGCCGCGCCTTGCCTTCGCTCAGCGCCTGGGAGATCGCCTGGCGCGTGGCCTTGTCGGCCGCCCTCGATGCCTGCTCCTGCTTGCGGCCCAGCTCGCTCATCTGCTTGCCCAGCGCGTCCATCGGCTTGCCGCGCGCATCCATCTGGCGCGACAGCGCGTCGGCCTTGTCCGCTTCACGCTCTTGTGCGGCAGCGATGCGGTCGTTAATTTCTTCCATGGCGTCCTGTCCGTCTTCCATCTGCTGCTGCAGGCGCTCCACCTCGCGCCCGGCCGCGCGGCGCCCCGCTTCCGTGCCGGCCTGTGCCTGGCGGCGCGATGCGTCGCCCAGCTTGCGGCCCAGTTCTCCCTGCTGCTGGCCCAGCGCGCGCAGCTGTTCCGCCTCGCGCGTGCCGACCTGCGCCTGGCCATGGGCAGCCATCTTGCTGCCCAGTTCGCCCATCGCCCTGCCATGCGCGCCCATCTGCTTGCCCAGGCTGCCCATCTGTTCGCCGAGCTGCTGCGTTGGTTTCCAGGCCGCGCTGACCCGGGCCAGCAGGGCCGGATCCTGCGTCACATAATTCTTGCCCTGGTCGCGGAACCACAGGAATTGCCCCTTGATCGATTGCTTCAAGTGCGAAATCTGCTGGCCGTCGATGTCGCTGCCCGTGGTGGTGACGCTGTCCCGGCTGCCATCGACGAGCGCATAGCTGCCGCCGCTGCCGGAAAAACTGACCTGCCTGCTCTGCGACGCGGGCGGCGCCGGCGGGGCGGGAGGTTCCGGCGGCTGTACGGCCAGCGCACTGGCGCCGACCAGCATGCCGGCCAGGCTGAGGATCAAACGGTGGGAAGTGGACATGACGGCCTCGTTATCAGTATTGTTGGAGCATTCACTGTAGCCAGGCACCGCGCGCGCGGCCAGCGCCATGCGACAGGCTGCAAAAAAAACCGCCTGGACGGCGGCTTGGGACGATGAATGGAAAACACCAGGCAAAAAAAAAGGGGGGCGGAGTCCCCCCGTAAAACTCGCCGTGGTACGGCGAGATTTGACTATAGCGCCGGCCCGCCCGCAGCGCCAGCAGCGTGCGACGAAGTGCCAGGAACGGGGATGAAATGACGGATCGGCGGAATAAACGGGAACTGGCGGGCAAAAAAAACGGAGGCCGGAGGCCTCCGCAAAAACGCCGGGATACGGCGTATTGCCAGATCAGTACAGCACGACGGAACGGATCGACTCGCCGCTCTTCATCAGGTCGAAGCCTTCATTGATGCGCTCCAGCGGCAAGCGGTGCGTGATCAGGTCATCGATGTTGAGCTTGCCTTCCATGTACC
>NZ_CDXDQE010000017.1:0-141079 GCF_978021625.1 Janthinobacterium foliorum
TATGCCTGATGACCATAGCAAGTTGGTCCCACCCCTTCCCATCCCGAACAGGACCGTGAAACAACTTTGCGCCGATGATAGTGCTGCAACCAGTGTGAAAGTAGGTTATCGTCAGGCTTGTTATTCGAAAAAACCCCCATCGGTGATCCGGTGGGGGTTTTTTTACGTCCGCTGGGTTTGTGATGCGTAACCCCAATGCCAGCGATTGCCGCGACTTTGAAAGGGATATCTTGTCTGCTTTGCATACGCTGGAACAACTCCGCGCGGGCCAATTGGCCGGCGTGCGCCGCCTGAAGCTGTCGTGTGGCTTGACTACCTTCCCTATAGAGATCTTCGACCTGGCCGACAGCCTGGAAATCCTCGACCTGTCCGGCAATGCCCTGTCATCGCTGCCCGATGATTTGCCGCGCCTGCACAAGCTGCGCATCATTTTCTGCTCGGATAATCTGTTTACCACCTTGCCCGCCGTGCTCGGCTCCTGCCCGGAGTTGAGCATGATCGGCTTCAAGGCGAACCGCATCCGCCACGTGCCAGCCGCCGCCTTGCCGCCCAAGCTGCGCTGGCTGACCTTGACCGACAATGCCATCGAAGTCTTGCCCGACGCGCTGGGCCAGTGCGGGCAGTTGCAGAAACTCATGTTGGCTGGAAACTGTCTGAGTCTCCTGCCCGCATCGCTGGCCCATTGTCACCGGCTGGAACTGGTGCGCATCGCCGCCAACCGTTTTACGGCGCTGCCCGCTTGCCTGTTATCCTTGCCGCGCCTGAGCTGGCTCGCGTATGCGGGCAATCCATTCACGGAAGCGCAGGAACTGGCGGCCCTGGCCGAGGCGGCAACGGCAAGCGTGGCCTGGCCGCGCCTGCAGCTGGCGCAGCAGCTGGGCGAAGGCGCGTCGGGTGTCATTTACCAGGCCCGTCTGGATGCCCGGGAGGATGTCGCGGTGAAAGTATTCAAGGGGGCGATGACCAGCGATGGCTTGCCGCGCAGCGAGATGGCGGCCTGCGTCAGCGCCGGTGCCCATGCGGGCCTGATCCCCATCCTCGGCACCCTGGAGGCGCATCCGGCGCGGGCGATGGGCCTGGTGATGCCGCTCATTGACGTGGCCTTCGGCAACCTCGCCGGGCCGCCCAGCCTGGATTCGTGCACGCGCGACGTGTATGCGGATGGCTTGCGCTTGTCGCCGCGGCAAGCGCTGGCCATTGCCCATGGCATCGCGTCTGCCGTCTGCCAGTTGCACGCGCGCGGCATCGTGCACGGTGACCTGTATGCGCACAATATCCTGCATGCGGACGCTGGCAATTGCCTGTTGGGCGACTTTGGCGCTGCTTCGATGTTCGTGCCCGGCTCTCCCGAAGCTGGCCTGCTGCAGGGGATCGAGGCGCGCGCCCTTGGCGTGCTGCTGGGGGAGTTGATCGCCCATGCCGATGCACCCTTGCCCGAACTGCAAGCGTTGATGAATGCCTGTCTGCAGGAAGAGGTGCTGCAGCGGCCCACCTTCGAGGCCATTGAACGGATGTTGCGGGACATGTTGCCCGCATAAAAAAATGGCGCAGCCTGCGAAGGCTGCGCCATTTTCATGTCAAGCTGCGCAGATTCAGACTGCTGCCTGGATTTCTTTTTCCGGCAAGGCGATCTGGTTGTCGACGCTGAACTGGTAGTCCTTGAAGACGTGTTCGGCCGTCAGGATCTGGTATTCGCCGTTGTCCAGCTTGTGCGTCGTGTCCTTCAGGCGATACGTGTAGTGGCCGCAGGTCCAGCAGTTGAAGTTGCGCATGTGCGTGCACAGACAGGTCTTGTCCATCACGACCACGGTCTTTTGCTCCGGATGGGCAGCGACTTCGCGGTTGTACGAGTTGATGTAGGCGCAGTTGCCCGTCGCATCGAGCAGATAGCCATACGATTCGCAGCCTGGACGGATGCCGGCGCCGATGGCGGGCGTGTTCTTCAGCATGCGCATCGGGTAGCCCGTCGGCGAGACGCCATTGACGATGATGTCTTCTTCCGAGGCCTTGTAGTATTCCTGCTTGACCTTGTGCGGCAGGCCGCATTCATTCGTGACCGTGAAGCGCGTCGCCACTTGCACGCCAGCCGCGCCCGCTTCCAGGAAGGAGACGGCGTCGCTGCCCGTGAAGATGCCGCCGGCGGCGATCAGCGGGATGTCCAGCTGTTCCGCCTTCAGGTAGGCCAGCAGTTCCGCCGTGATCGTGTGCAGGTCGTAATTGGCCCAGTCCATGCCGAAACCCAGGTGGCCGCCGGCCAATGGACCCTCGACGATGATGAAGTCGGGCAGGCGGTCCAGTTTGGCGTTCTTGCGCAGGAAGATTTGCAGGGCGCGCACGGACGAGACGATGATGCCCAGCTTGGCGTCACGGAAACGCGGATGGTCGGCCATCAGGGCAAACGAGCCGAAGTGCAAACCGGCCGACAGGGTGATGCCGTCGATGCCGGCATCGAGTGCCGCGTTCAGGCGCACGCGCAAGGTTTCGCGCGGGCCGTTCATGGTCAGCTTTTCCATGCAATTGACGAAGATCAAGCCATCGCCTTTTTTCGCTTCCATGGTGCGGCCGATATGCAGGCGCTGCGCTTCCGCCAGACGGCCCAGGTCGAACTGCACCACGGCCTTGTCGCTGTTATTGATGTTGAACTTGTACAGTTTCGTCTTGTCTTTGACGAAGGTGGTGTCGAAACGGCGATCCGACACGTCTTCCACCATGGCATCGGAGATATGGCCGATACCGTTCAGCCGGGCCGCTTCCAGGGCCAGCTCCGACGTGGAAATATCCACACCCATTCCGCCTATCATGATGGGCACATATTCTTTTTTGCCAAATCGCAGGCGGAAATCATCAACACGTTTCATTGCTATCCTTAGACTACCGTGGTTATCACTGAGCCAGATGTACGGTCATGCCCGCCGCCGGTGCGGCGCGCGGGCGCATGTAGCTGTGCGCAGCTTCAATTTTACCCCAAGCGGGCAGGCGCTCCGGGGCAACTTGCCACGGTGCCGGGGCAGGCGCGGGCCGGAGCGCGCTTCATCGGGCATTTAAGCGAGATTAATCGCGGAAATTGTTAAATTCCAGCGGCATGTCGGGCACGTCCTTGCGCAGCATGGCCATGGCCGCCTGCAGGTCGTCGCGCTTGGCACCCGTGACGCGCACGGCTTCGCCCTGGATGCTCGCTTGCACCTTCATCTTGCTGTCCTTGATGACGCGCACGATTTTCTTCGCATCATCCGATTCGATGCCATTCTTGATCTTGATGACTTGCTTGACCTTGTCGCCGCCGATCTTCTTGATGTCGCCTTCGTCGAGGAAGCGCACATCGACCTTGCGTTTGGTCAATTTGTTGGTCAGCACGTCGCGCACCTGGCTGAGCTGGAATTCCGAGTCCGCGAACGCGGTTAATTCGTTTTCCTTGTGTTCGACGCGGGCGTCGCTGCCCTTGAAGTCGAAGCGGGTCGTGATTTCCTTGTTGGATTGCTCGACTGCATTCTTGACTTCGATCATATCGGCTTCGGAGACTACATCAAATGACGGCATGGTCTGTTCCTTTCGTGTTAGAGCGAACGCGCTTGCAGCGCGCCGGGCGCGCGCATTCTTTGCAAAATGGCACAGCCTCGTTAAAGATGCGACATTTTAACGGACAACGGACGGCCTGCCCTTGTCTTGCGCTGGTTTTTTGTCGGTTTCACTCTATAATCGAGCAAAATAATCGCTATCCCATGTCTCCAGAGCTCACCATCGAACACAATTACTCCCTCCAGCGCCTGAATACCTTCGGCATCGCGGCCAATGCGGCTGCCTACGTACGCATCACTTCCACCGCCCAGTTGCAGGCGGCGCTGCAAGACCCGGCCCTGTCCGCCATGCCCCGGCTGGTACTGGGCGGCGGCAGCAACATCGTGCTCACCGGCGACTTTCCCGGCGCCGTGCTGCACATGGCCACGCGCGGCATGCGCCTGGCGCAGGCGGATTTCGAGACCATCCTCGTCACGGCCGCGGCCGGCGAAAACTGGCATGACTTCGTGCAATGGACCCTGGCGCAGGGCGTGGGCGGGCTGGAAAACCTGTCGCTGATTCCCGGCACGGTGGGCGCGGCGCCTATCCAGAATATTGGCGCGTATGGCGTCGAAATCAAGGATTATCTGCATAGCGTGAGCGTCATGCACAGCGCCAGCGGCATCGTCTTCGACATGGACCGCGACGCTTGCCGCTTTGCCTACCGCGACAGCATCTTCAAGCAGGAAGACGGGCGCGAACTGATCGTGCTGGAAGTGACGTTCGCCTTGCCGGCCCAATGGCAGCCGAACCTGCGCTATGGGGAACTGGCGCAGGCCGTGGCGGAGCGCAATATTGCCGAACCGACACCCCAACAGGTAGCCGAGACGGTGATGGCGATCCGCCGGCGCAAATTGCCCGATCCCGCCGTGATCGGCAATGCGGGCAGTTTTTTCAAGAATCCCGTCGTGTCAAAAGAACAGTGTGCGGCCCTGCTGGAACGTTTTCCCGCGCTGGTGCACCATGCACAGCCCGACGGCACGGAAAAGCTGGCGGCCGGCTGGCTGATCGACCAGTGTGGCTGGAAGGGAAAAAACCTGGGCCCCGCGGGAGTGTATTCCAAGCAGGCACTGGTTCTGGTGAATAACGGCGGCGCTCGTGGCGCAGACATTACCCGGCTGGCGGCAGCGATACAGGATGATGTGGAGGCGAAATACGGCGTGCGCCTGTCGCCCGAGCCTGTGTTTATCTAAATACCAGGACTAAATCCGCGCTTGAAAAAATGTTCAGGGCGAGGCGCATTGCCGAAGACGGTACGCATGGTACGGCGAGGCAGTGCAACGCAGCCAGGGCGGTTTTTTGCGTGGATCAGCCGAAATGGCAGACGTAATCCAGGGTTTCGACGGTCTCGATATCAAAATAGCTATTGCCCGGGATCTTGAATTGCGTGCCCGCGCCATAGCTGTCCCATTGCGTCGCATCCGCCAGGCGCACCTTGCACAGGCCGCTGACGACTTCCATGATTTCCGGCGCGCCCGTGTTGAAGCGCAACGATGACGGGAAAATCACGCCCACGCTTTTTTTCGTGCCATCGGCCAGGATGACGTTGTGCGAGACGCACTTGCCATCAAAGTAGATATTCGATTTCTTGACGACGCTGACATTGTCCAGTTGTGTGCTCATGCTTCACTTTCCTTGCGGTTAAAAATCAGTCCTGGACGTCGTCAGCGCTCAGCACGCTGTTGCGTCCGCCGCGCTTGGCCGCGTACAGGGCCTGGTCCGCGCGGTTGATCAGTTGGTCGATGGTCGATACGGGCGAGGGCACGACGGTGGCCACGCCGATCGAGATGGTGACGATGCCGGTGGCCGCTGCCGGGTTCTCGATCTGCAAGCCTTCCAGGTGGCGCCGGCACGCTTCCGCGATCATCAGCGCGCCTGCCGCTTCCGTTTCCGGCAGGATCAGGGCGAATTCCTCGCCACCGTAGCGGGCGGCAAGGTCGGCCGGGCGTTTCAAGTGTTCCGTCAGCACGGCGGCGACTTTCTTCAGGCCCAGGTCGCCTGCCAGGTGGCCAAAGTGGTCGTTATAGCTTTTAAAATGGTCGATATCGCAGAACAGCAGGCTCAGCGGCGCCTTGTCGCGCTGGCCCCGCTGCCATTCGAATTGCAGGGTTTCATCGAAGCGGCGGCGGTTGGCGATGCCCGTCAAGCCGTCGAGGGCGGCCAGCTTCTGCAATTCGATATTCGCGTCGGCCAGGTTTTTCTGGCTTTCGCGCAGGAAACGGAAGGCCTGGTCGCGCTGCAAGCGGCTGATGTGCGCCGCCGAGTGGTAGCGTATGCGCGCCAGCAGCTCCAGGCGGTCCGGCAGTTTCACCACGTAGTCGTTGGCGCCCACGGAAAAGCTGTGCGCCTTGAGTTTCGGGTCATCCTTGGCCGACAGCACGATCACGGGGACATGCGCCAGCGCCTCGTGTTCGCGGTACAGCTTGATCAAGGCGAAGCCATCGATGCCTGGCAGCACCAGGTCTTGCAGGATGACGGTGGGCTGCAGGCGCAGCGCCGTGTCCAGCGCCTGGCTGGCGTCGGTCACGTAATGAAATTCGATATCCTGCTGGTCGCTCAGCATGCGCCGGATTGCCTCAGCAATGATCAACTGGTCGTCCACCAGCAGGACGCTGACCTTGAATTCGGTCAGCGCAGGCTCGTGCTGGGTGAAACTGGAGGAAAATTCTGGCATTGCATTCTTTTCAGATGTTAGGGGAGGGCTCTCCCCCATTGTTGAGTTTGACGCCCAGGCGGTTGCGCAGGCTGGCGCCGATCTTATCCAGAGGCAAAATTTGCTGCGCCGCGTCGAGCTCGGCCGCCGCACGCGGCATGCCATATACGGCACTGCTGGCCTGGTCTTGCGCCATGGTCGTCTTGCCCGCGCGGCGCATGGCCAGCAAGCCATCGCCGCCGTCGCGGCCCATGCCGGTCAGCAAGACACCAATGGCGTCGCCGCGCCAGTGCTGCGCCACGCAATGGAAAAAGACGTCGACCGACGGACGGTAAACATACTCGCGTGGTGCTGCATCGTAACTCAAACGATAATTTTGATCTAGAAGCAAGTGATCATTTGTCTTGGCGACCAGCACCGTGCCGGCCACCAGCTCGTCGCCGTCGGCGATCACGCGCACGGGCATGTCCAGCTGGTCGTCGAGCCATTTGGCGAAGTGCGAGGCGAAGGTTTCATCGATATGCTGCACCACCACGATGGCGCAGCCGGGCGGAGCGCTCCAGCCGGACAGCACCCTGGCCACGGCCGAAGGACCGCCCGTCGACGCGCCGATGGCCACCAGCGACGTCGCCTGGCCATCGCCGCGTTCCGCGCCATTCAGGGGCGCCAGGCGTGCCGGCGGCGCTTCGGCGCTGTGGCGTATGAGCTTGCCGATGGTCTTGATCTTGGCCAGCAGTTCGCTGTCGCCGCCCACCTTGCCCTGCAAGACAGGAGTGGCGGTGACGTCCAGCGCGCCGGCGCCCAGGGCGCGGAAGACCTGGTTGACATTGTCCTGCGGGCGGCCCGTGACGACCAGGATGGCGCACGGGCTCTGTTCCATGATCAGGCGCGTCGCCTCGACGCCATCCATCTCCGGCATGTTCAGGTCCATCAGGATCAGGTCGGGACGGTTGTCCAGGCACATGCGCACCGCTTCCAGGCCCGTGCGGGCGATCCACAGCACCTGGTGTTCCTGCGTGCTGGCCACCACCCGGCGCAAGGCCTCGGCGGCCATCGCGACATCGTTGGCAATGGCAATTTTCATGAAACACAACTCATAGACGCGCATCTCCTATCAGGTCGGCCACCGCATCGAGCAAAGTCTCGTCGTGGAAGCTGCCCTTGGTCAGATAATAGTCGGCACCGGCGGACAGGCCGCGCGCGCGGTCCTCCGGGCGATCCTTGTACGACACGATCATCACCGGCAGCTTGTGCAGGTGCAGATCCTTCTTGATCAGTGAAACGAGTTCGATGCCATCCATGCGCGGCATGTCGACGTCGGTGATCACCAGGTCGTATTCCCCGCTGCGCACCACGTTCCAGCCGTCGATGCCGTCGATGGCCACGTCGACGTCGAAGCCGCGCCCCAGCAGCAGCTTGCGCTCCATCTCGCGCACGGTCAGCGAATCGTCGACCACCAGGATGCGCTTGGCGCGGCGCTGCTGCGCCTGGCCCGCCTGCGCCAGCTGGTGCAGGCCGCCTTCGTGCAGCAGCTTGTCGATCGACAGCAGCAGGTCGGGCACGTCGAGGATCAGTACCGGCTCGCCGTTGTCGAGCAGGGCGGCGGCGGAAATGTCGCGCATCTTGCCGAAGATCGGATCGATGGCCTGCACGGCCAGGCTTTGCTCGCCGCGGATGGCATCCACCACCAGCGCATAGCTTTGCTTGCCGCGCCCGATGACCACCACCGGCAAATCGTCGGCGCTGCTGGCGCTCTCGCCCAGCTCCAGCACCTGCGCCGCCGAGACGAGGCCCAGGTGCTCTCCCTTGAGTTCAAAGAACTGCTTGTTTTCCAGCGTATGGATGGCTGCCTGCGGCACGCGCACCACGCTTTCCACCTTGACGATGGGGATGGCGTAGGCTTCGCCCTGGATGTCGATCACCAGCGCGCGCACGATCGACTGCGTCAGGGGCAGGGTGATGAGGGCGCGGAAGCCCCGTCCCGGTTCCGACTCCAGGCGCACCGTGCCATTTTGCTGGCGGATCGTTTCATGCACGATGTCGAGGCCCACGCCGCGCCCTGACAACTGGTTTGCCGTCGCTTTCAGGCTGAAGGCGGGCAGGAACAGAAATTCCAGCAGTTCGCCCGGCGACAGCACGGCCGCCATGGCGGGGCTGGCCATCTTGCGGTCGATGACGGACTGGCGGATTTTTTCCAGGTCGACGCCGCGCCCGTCGTCGCTGATCTCGATGCTCAGCATGCCGGCGCGGTGGCGCGCCTCCATGCGGATGGTGCCCAGCGCCTCTTTCCCCGCCTCGATGCGTTCGTACGGGCCTTCCATGCCGTGGTCGATGGCATTGCGCAGCATGTGGTTCAGCGGGCTTTCGATCTTCGCCAGGATGTCGCGGTCGACCAGGGTGTCTTCGCCGTCGATCTCCAGCTGCACTTCCTTGCCCAGGCTGCGCGCCAGGTCGCGCACCATGCGCGGGAACGCATGGATGCCGTCGCGGAAAGGGCGCATGCGCAGGGCCAGCACTTCATCGACCATGCCTTGCGAGACGGCCAGCAGGCGCCGCTCGTAGGTCTCGATGTCGGCGATATGCTCGAGCATGAACTGCTTCAGCGGTTGCGTCTTTTGCAGCGCCAGCAGGGATTTTTCCATCAGGCCCGCGTCGCCCGAGCGAACAATGGCTTCGTGCAGGTGTTCGATGGCGGAAAACAGGCTGCTCTGGTTGCGCTTGAAGCGCTGCAGGGCACCGATGAACGGGTGCATCTGGTGCGCATTGATGCGCGATTCGCTGGCCAGCGACAGCAGCTTGTCGAAGTTTTGCGCCGGCGCCTTGGCCGCGCCGGTGCCTGCAGCCGCACCCGCGCGCGGCGCGGCCGCCGGTTCTTCGCCGGCCAGGCCGCTGGCCACGGGAGCTTGCGGCTCGGCCGCTTCCGGCGGCAATGGCGCTGCCGCAGGCGCCGCTGGCGTCGAGGGCAACGCCGGCAATTCGGGCAAGTCGGCGATGCCGGCAATGGCGTTCAGGGTCTGGTCGATCTGCGCCGCGTTGGCGGCCAGCCACGCTTCGGCGCCCGCGTCGTCCAGGCGCGACAGCTGCACGATCAGGTCGACGCCCGACAGCAGCACGTCGACCCGTTCCGGCGTGAGTTTCAGGCGGCCATGCTGGGCGGCGACAAAGCTGTCTTCCATGCCATGCGCCAGCTGCACCACCACTTGCAGGCCGACGATGGCGGCCGCGCCCTTGATCGAGTGCGCCGCGCGCATCATCGATTCGACGGCGGCGGCGTCGCCCGCGTGGCGCTCCATGGCCAGCAAGCCATCGGTCAGGATCTGCGTCTGGCTGTCCGCTTCCATGCGGAACAGGTCGAGCATGGAAAAGGCGCTCAGGTCGCCCTGCTGGTCCTGGCTCATCGTAGTAGTCTCGCAAGTTGAAAGCCGATCAGCGCCGTGTCCAGGCAGCCGATGCGCATGTCGCCCTCGGTGATCACGCCGGACAGGAAGCGCGACAGGCCCTTGTTGATGGTGGCGGCCGGCGCCTGCACCCTGGCCGAGGAAAAGCGCACGATGCCGTGCAGGTCGGCCACGGGCAGGGCGTATGCCTGCTCTTCCCAGCGCATCAGGAGCAGGCGCGCAAACGTGTGGCGGCCCTTGGCCACGGGCGCGCCCTGTTCATCGATGCCCAACAGCTGCGCCAGCGACATGCACGGATACAGCTTGCCGCCGATATTGACGATGCCGGCCAGGCCACGCCCGCTGCGGTGCGGCAGCGCATGCGGCGCGGCCTGCGGCGCCACCGAGTCGAACACGCGCGTGGGCAGCGCCAGCCATTCGCGCCCGATGCGGAACACCAGCACCGAGCTGTCGCGCACGTCGCCGTCCTCGCCGAGCTTGCGGAAGTGGCTGGCCCAGTCCTGCTGGTAGTGCGCATCGACGGGGCGCTGCAGGTTGCGCTGGGCGGCGCCCGCATACACGTCGCAGTTGCGGCAATGCACGTTGGCCGGCAGCTTGGGACAGCTCTGGTCGCCGACCACGCCGATATGGTTCCAGCAATCCTCGATGGTTTCCGGGGCGTCGCTGCCGATGATGGATGTCATGCGTTCCCCTTAGTTGGACGCCTGGCGGCGCTGGTAGATGCGCGCCGCGCGCGCCTTCAGGGTGGCGGCCGCCGTGTGGTTGCCATTGCGTTCGGCCAGCAGGGCCAGGTGGCACAACGCCTCGTAATGGTCGGGCTGCAGGTAGATGCAGCGGCGCCAGTAGTCGTCGGCCAGGTCCATCTTGCCGGCCAGTTCGTTGATAATGCCCAGCATGAAATATGCTTCCGCCGCCTCGGGTACCCGCGCCAGGTGGGCGTGGCATTTCTCCCCCGCCTCGCGCAGCAGTCCGCGGTCGGCCAGCAGGCGCGCCTCGGCCAGCAAGTCCGCTGGCGCGGACGGTGTCTGCACGGGCACGGGACGGGGGCGGGGCGGCGCCGGCAAAGGCGCTGGGGCGGCGCGGGCTGGCGCAGGACGTGCCGAGGGCGGCACGCTGCGCAGCGCGCGCGCCGGCGGCAGGGCGGCCACCTGGATCACGGCGGCCGGTGGCGTCGCTTCCTTCTTCAGCGCGAACGCCTGGCGGAACTGCAGCGGCGCGAAGCCGTTCTGGCAGAACGATGGCACTTCCGCGTAGCCGGCCAGCAGCATGCCGTCGTCCGCCAGCAGGGCGGACAGGTTGTGGATGGCCGCGCGGGTGGTCGGCTTGTCGAAATAAATCAGCAGGTTGCGGCAGAAGATGACGTCGTAGTGGCGGCTGTAGGTGGCCGTGTCGAACTGCAGCAGGTTGCCCTGCCTGAAGGTGATCTGCTCGCGCAGGGCGTCGATGATGCGGTAGGCGTCGTCGGCCACGTGCGTGAAATAGCGCTCGCGGAAGGCCACGTCCTGCGCGCGGAAGGCGTTGCGGCCATAGATGCCTGCCTGCGCCCGCTCGATGCAGCCGGGGCTCAGGTCATAGGCGTCGATGCTGAAGGCCTGTTTCGGCACGGCGCCGTCGCGCAGCGCCATGGCCATCGAATACGGCTCTTCGCCGCCCGCGCAGGGGATCGACAGGATGCGCGTGGCGCGCCCCCGCGCCCAGCGTTCCTGCACCAGTTCGACGGTGGCGTAAAACGCCTGCGGGTCGCGGAACAGCCACGATTCCGGCACCACCACCAGCTCGATCAGCTGCGTCATTTCCGCCGGCGTGATGGCTTGCAGGTAGGCTTCGCTGTCGGCAAATCCCGTCTGCTCCATGCGCTGGCCGACGGCCCGCTCGGCCACCGATTTCGAGACGGACAGGCCGGTGGCGCGGCGCAGCAAGGCTTGCGCCGTCATGCCGCGCTCCCGCTCTGGAACAGCAGCGCGCGCACGTCCGGCGGCAGCAGGTGCTCCAGCTCCACCAGCTGCACGATGCCGTCCGCGTCGCTGGCCACCTGGCCCAGGAAGGGCGCCGTGGCCACGCCGCTGTCATCGAGTTTTTGCGGATCGATGTCGGCGATGCCGCGCACCTGCGACGCCATCAGGCCCAGCGCATGCGTGGCGCCATCGGGCGCGCGGTAGTCGACGATGACGATGCGCGTGTCGAACTGCGCCGCCGCCGGCGCCAGGCCGGCCAGGCGCGACAGGTCGATCACGGGCACGGGCGCGCCGTGCAAGTCCATCAGGCCGGCCACGTAGTCTGGCGTGAGCGGCAACTGCTTCAGTTCCAGCAGCGGCAACACGCGCACGATGCCGGCCAGTGGCAAGCCATAGCGGTCGCGTCCGATGTGAAAAAGCAGTACTTTCATGGGTCAGATGGTCACGGCAAAGGTCGAGACGCTCGATTGCAGGTCGCCCGCCGCATATTGCAGCTGGTGCACCGCCTCGCTGGTGGCCTTCAGGGATTCCACCGTCTGCTGCGTGGCGTCGTTAAGCTGCATCATGGTGTCGGAAATCTGCGAGGCGCCGATGGCCTGCGACTGCATGCCCTGCAGCACGGCATCGAATTGCGGCGTGAGTTTTTGCACCTGGTCCATCACGGACGACAGTTGCTCGGCCACTTGCCGCACTTCGCCCACGCTGCGGCGGATTTCTTCCGAGAACTTATCCATGCCCATCACGCTGGCCGACACGGCCGACTGCATTTCCTTGAGCATTTGTTCGATATCCCAGGTGGAGACGGAGGTCTGGTCGGCCAGGCGGCGGATCTCGGTGGCCACCACGGAGAAGCCGCGGCCCGCCTCGCCCGCTTTTTCCGCCTCGATGGCGGCGTTCAGCGACAGGATGTTGGTCTGGTCGGCCACCTTGGTGATGGTGATCAGCACGCTGTTGATATTGCTGGCTTTTTCCGACAGGGCGGCCAGCTTGGCGTTGATGGAATCGGTGGCCGAGACCATGTGCTGCATGGTCGAATCCATGCGCTTGAGGTTGTTCTGCGCTTCGGCCGTGGCATTCGTCGTGTAGTCGGCCACGGCGGTGGCGTCTTCCATGGTTTTCAGCAGCTGGCTCGTGTTGGCCGAGATTTCCTTGGTGGTGCTGAGGATTTCCACGCTCGTTTGCGCCTGCTCGATGCCCGTGGCTTCCTGCTGGCGCGCCGAGGCGGCGATTTCCGTGGCGGACGTGGTGACCTGGATGCCGGCCTTTTGCACGTTGTTGAGCAGGCTGCGCAGGTTCTCGAACATCTTCGCCAGGCCATTGCCCAGCTGGCCGATGGCGTCGCTGCCCGTGATGCTGACCTTGCCCGTCAGGTCGCCCGAGGCGGCTTTCGACACCACTTCCAGCAGGGAATCGACCTTGGCGCGCAAGGTATTCGTGGCGGCCAGCTCATTGGCCTGGTTATCCTGGATGGTTTGCGCCATGCGGTTGAATTCTTCCGTCACCTTGCCCAGTTCGTCCCCTGAAACGATGGCGGCGCGCGCGCCCTGCTCGCCGCCGGCAATGCGGCCCACGGCATCGGTCAGGTTGTTCAGCGGGCCGAGGATGGCCTTGGCCAGGATGTAGGAAATGCCCAGCGCCAGCACGATGCACAGCACGCCGCCCAGCGCCAGGGTCAGCATCATGGTTTCCTGCAGCCGCGCCGAGGTGGCCGTGCGTTCGGCCAGCAGACGGTTTTCCTCGGCGGCCGCTTCATCGAGCAGCTTGTTCGCCTGCAGGATGCCGGGCGAGCCGGCGGCGGGCACGAGGCGCGCCACCGCTTCCGTGGCGCCAGGCGTATTGCCCAGTGCGCGGCGTTTCTCGATCAGCGGGTTGATCCATTCCTTGACCCAGCCCGTGGTCAGCTGGTCGATCTTGCGGAAGCGTTCCGATTGCGTCTTGTTGTCGACCGTCATGGCCATGGCTTTTTGCGTGTGCTGCGTGAGCACGGCCGTCTCGTCCGTTTCCGGATTCAGCGACACTTCGTTGCCGCTCAGGATGTAGCCGCGCGTTTCCACCTGGATTTGCAGGATGGAATTATGAATCTTGTCGATCTCGACCAGCACTTCCATCGTGTGCCGGTCCCATGCATTGGCTTCCGACAGGCGCGTGAAACTGTTGTAGGCGACACCCAGCAGTATCAGGATGATGGCCACGATCGAGCCGAAGCCCAGGTACAGTTTATTCTTGATACTCAGGTCTTTGAACATGGGAGGGCTCCGGAAGCGGGAAGGTCAGCATGATTGCACTGTAGCATTTTGCCATGCGTACAGCAAAATGGGGACAATCTGCGGGCGTGCAGGGGCGTAAATCGCGGACGAGTGCGCTTCAAATGTAAAAAAGCCGCCCAAAGGCGGCTTTTGGCAGGCAAGGGAGGCGTGCCTCCCGGCCGGGGATTACTTCTGGCCGCGCTTTTCGCGGGCGATGGCGGCGATGCGCATGCGCAGGGCGTTCAGCTTGATGAAGCCGCCGGCATCGGCCTGGTTGTAGGCGCCGCCGTCTTCGTCGAAGGTGGCGATGTTCATGTCGAACAGCGAATCGGTCTTCGAATCGCGCGAGACGACGATCACATTGCCCTTGTACAGCTTGATGCGTACCCAGCCGTTCACGGCCTGCTGCGTGTGGTCGATCAGGGTTTGCAGGGCAACGCGCTCGGGCGCCCACCAGTAGCCGTTGTAGATCATCGATGCGTAGCGCGGCATCAGGTCATCCTTCAGGTGGGCCACTTCGCGGTCCAGGGTGATCGATTCGATGGCGCGGTGGGCCTTGAGCATGATGGTGCCGCCCGGGGTTTCATAGCAGCCGCGCGATTTCATGCCGACGTAGCGGTTTTCCACCAGGTCCAGGCGGCCCACGCCATGCTTGCCGCCAACCTTGTTCAGTTCGGCCAGCACGGTGGCGGGCGACATGCGCACGCCGTTGATGGCGACGATATCGCCTTTTTCGTATTCGATGTCCAGGTATTCCGCTTCGTCCGGCGCCTTTTCAGGGCTGACGGTCCAGCGCCACATGGTTTCTTCCGCTTCGGCGCTCGGGTTTTCCAGGTGGCGGCCTTCAAAGCTGATGTGCAGCAAGTTGGCATCCATGGAGTACGGCGCGCCGCCGTTCTTGTGCTTCATGTCGATCTCGATGCCGGCATCTTCCGCGTACTTCAGCAGTTTTTCGCGCGACAGCAGATCCCATTCGCGCCATGGGGCGATGATCTTCACGCCCGGTTTCAGCGCATAGGCGCCCAGCTCGAAACGCACCTGGTCGTTGCCCTTGCCGGTGGCGCCGTGCGAGATGGCGTCGGCGCCGGTGGCGTTGGCGATTTCGATCAGGCGCTTGGCGATCAGCGGACGGGCGATCGAGGTGCCCAGCAGGTATTCGCCTTCATACACGGTGTTGGCGCGGAACATCGGGAAGACGAAATCGCGCACGAATTCTTCACGCACGTCTTCGATATGGATGTTTTCCGGCTTGATGCCGAACTTGATGGCCTTGGCGCGCGCCGGTTCCAGTTCTTCGCCCTGGCCCAGGTCGGCCGTGAAGGTGACGATTTCGCACTGGTAGTTATCTTGCAGCCATTTCAGGATGACGGAGGTGTCGAGTCCGCCCGAATAGGCCAGGACTACTTTTTTAATGTCGCTCATATTGCTTCCAGTTGTCGTTGTCTATGTATGTGTTGCGATGCTGCCAGGGTGTTGGCTATTTTCCTGGCGAATCAGTTGATTTTACCGAGTAACAGGTATTCGATCAGCGCTTTTTGCACGTGCAGGCGGTTTTCCGCCTCGTCCCACACCACCGATTGCGGGCCGTCGATGACTTCGGTCGCCACTTCCTCGCCGCGGTGGGCGGGCAGGCAGTGCATGAACAGGGCGTCGGGCGCGGCGCGGGCCATTTTCGCGCCATCGACGATCCAGCCGTCGAAGGCGGCGATGCGGGCCGCGTTTTCCGCTTCGTAGCCCATGCTGGTCCACACGTCCGTGTTGACCAGGTGCGCGCCTTCGCAGGCGTCCGACGGGTTGGCGAAGAAGGTGTAGCGTTCGGTCTTCACTTGCGACAGGTCGATGTCATAGCCCTTCGGCGTCGACACGTTGACGTGGAAGCCGAATACTTCGGCCGCCTGCAGCCACGAGTACAGCATGTTGTTGGCGTCGCCGATCCAGGCGACGACCTTGCCGGCGATCGAGCCGCGGTGTTCGATGTAGGTGAAGATGTCGGCAAAGACCTGGCACGGGTGGTGTTCATTGGTCAGGCCATTGATCACGGGCACGCGCGAATTGGCGGCGAAGCGCTCGATGATTTCCTGGCCGAAGGTACGCACCATGATGATGTCGCACATGCGCGACATGACCTGGCCCGCGTCTTCCACCGGTTCGCCGCGGCCCAGCTGCGAGTCGCGCGTGTTCAGGTAGATGGCGGCGCCGCCCAGCTGGTGCATGCCGGCCTCGAACGAGAGGCGGGTGCGGGTCGAGTTCTTTTCAAAGACCATCACCAGGGTGCGGTCGATCAGTGGATGGTAGATTTCGTAATTCTTGAACTTGCGCTTGATCAGATGGGCGCGTTCGATCACATATTCGTACTCTTCCAACGTGAAATCGGAGAACTGGAGGTAGTGCTTGATCGGTTTTTTTGTCGACATAATGACCACTTGAAGATGCGCAGGCCGCCGGCGGCGTGCCTTTCCCGCCGGGTTGCATCCGCCGAACAATGTCGTGCAGATGGTTGCCTCGCCCGGCGCGCTGCTGTGTTGATCGGTGCCCGTGCCGGATTGTCGCGCGGGTCGATGCGGTTTGCCAAGTTGTAAATCATGCAATGGCAGGGACTTCAGCCATTCAATTATAAGGGTTTTGCTTTTAGATTGGAAAGACTGGCCGGACGGGGACTTGTGTAGACAAGTTCCCGCGTCCAGCCTGGCTCTGGCCGGCTTAATAGATGCTGGCCGGCGTGGCCGCGTCGATCTGCGGCGCCACCAGTGGCAGGTCCAGGGTAAAGCGCGTGCCGGCGGGGCTGCTGGCCACCTGGATGCTGCCACCGAGCAGGGCAGTGACGATGTTGTAGCTGATCGACAAACCGAGGCCGCTGCCGCCCTGGCCCAGCTTGGTGGTAAAGAAGGGATCGAAGATGCGCGACAAATGCTGTTCCGCGATGCCGCCGCCATTGTCTTCGAAGGCGATCAGCACGCGCGCCGCATCCACCGTGGCGGACAGGCGCATGCAGCCCGTGCCGGCGCTGCCGTCGTTGTGCGGCTGCCCGAAGGCGTGCAGCAGGGCATTGTTGATGAGATTGGTGATCACCTGGCCGAAGGGGCCCGGATAGCTGTCCATGGCGATGCCGAAATCGATGTCCGTCTCGATGCGGTGGCCCGAGCTGCGGATGCGGTTCATCACCGTGGCGATGATTTCATTGCTCACTTGCTGCAGGTCAAACTGGCGCCGCTGTTCGGTGGTGCGGTCGACGGCCACCTGCTTGAAGCTGTTGACCAGGTCGGCGGCGCTGTGCAGGCCGCGCATCACCAGCGCCGACGCCTTGCCCGCATCCTCGATATAGGCGGCCAGGTCGGAACGGCGCAGGCCGGGGCCGTTCATCAGGCGCTCCACGTCTTCCGTCTTTTGCTGCATGGTGCTGGCGATCAATAAACTGTTGCCGATCGGGGTATTCAGTTCATGCGCCACGCCCGCCATCAGCGAGCCGAGGGCGGCCAGTTTTTCCTGCGACACCAGTTGCGCCTGGGCATCCTGCAATTGGCGGTAGGCGCTGGCGTTGTCGAGCGCGATGGCGCCATACGCGCACAGGGTGCGGAAGATCAGCCGCTCGCGCTCGCCATACGCGCCGGCGTGGCAGGCCTGTACCGTCATCACCCCCAGCACGCGCTCGCCTACCATCAGCGGCACGTACAGCACGCTCTGGTTATGCAGGGTGCCTGGCACGGTGTAGGCGTGGCGGCGCGGCGGGACTTGGGCGATGTACACTTCGCGCCGGCCCAGCAGGCAGCGCACGGAATAGGCGCGTGGATTACTCAGTGGAATGGCATTGTCGGGCAGGGGACGGCCCGCTTCCTTGCCGTGCGCGCGCCGCAGCGCCGTGCCGGCCGGGTCGAGCATGTAGACGGCGAAGGTGTTGACGGGCAGCAGGGCGTGCACGTGGCGGTCCAGCACCTGGAACACGGCGCTGGCGTCGAGGTGGGTGGTGATTTCCTGGCCGATGGCCGACAGGCGCTCCAGGGTGTCGCTGGTTTGCTGCAGCACTTCGGCGCGGCGCGCCTCGGAGGCGGCCAGTTCGCGGTGATGATAGCCTTCCGAGCGCGCATGTTCCGTCTGGTGATGCACCTGCATGGCGATGGCGCGGTTGGTGGCTTGCTGCGTATGGCTCTTTTCGCGCGCCACGCCCGCGTCGAGGGCGATATCGTAGGCGCGCGCATAGTCGCCCGCATGCGCGTACTCGCGCGCCAGCGCGTCGAGCAATTCGCCCGGCGGCACATAGCCGTCGATGGAGGCGGCCACCTGCAGCGCCTGGTGCAGGAAGTGCAGGGCGGGATTGCGTTCCTGCATGCTCGCCGGCGGCGGCAGTTCGTGGCGCGCGTGCAACATCGCCAGCACGCGCAGCGCCGCCACCTGGTGCATGGCATCGCCCTGGGCGGCGGCCAGCTGGCGCGCCCGCTGCGCCGCCTGATGCGCCTCGTCCGGACGGTCCAGGTAGGACAGCGCATGCGCGCTGCCGCGCTGGGCCATGCTGCGGAAATCGGCCTGGCCCAGGGCCTCGGCCCGCTGCGCCAGGCGGCTGAAGGCGTCGAGCGCCGTGTCGTAATCGCCCTTGTCCAGGCTCAGCTCGCCCAGGTGGAACAGCGCGTTCGCATAGGTGCGCGCACCGGAGACGGGCGCCAGGATGTGCAGCGCTTCGCGCAGCAATTCCTCGGCGGCGCCGAGGCGGCCCAGCTTGCGCATGGTCTCGGCCGTGTGCGTCTGGCAGGCGCCGATGCTGCGCGGCCAGCCCGTCGGGCGCGCCAGGTCCAGCGCGCACTGCATCCATTCGAGTGCCGATTCATGGTCATTGAGGCTGGAGAAACAGTCGCCGATATTGATGGCGGCCGTGATGGCGCCGCGCATCTGGCCGCTTTCCAGCGCCGCTTCATAGCTTTGCATGTAGTGGCCGGCGGCCGTGCCCAGGTCGCGCGAGGTATGCGCCAGCAAGCCGCGAAAGTCGTGCACCCAGGCGGCCAGCGGTGCGGGCCGCTTTGCGCTGTCGTCCATGAACTGGCTGCCCCAGCGGGCCTGGGCGGCCGGCGCATCGCGCAAGACGGCCCAGCGTGCCGTGGCCGCATCGGCCAGGCTGGCGCGCATGCTGTCGCCGGCGCTGCGTGCCTGTTCGCTTGCGGCATGCAATTCGGCATCGCAGCGCGCATGGTCGCCGCGGTCGACGGCAATCGAGGACAGCAGCCAGTGCACGTCGGCACAGCCGGCGCCGTCCCCGTGCGCGCACAGGGTGGCGCGGGCCTCGAGCGCCAGGCTTTCTGCCGCATCGAGTGCGCCTTGCAGCCATGCCACTTCCGCCTGTACCAGCTGCAGGCGCGCGCGCATCAGTTCCTGCCCGGCGGGCGCCACATCGGCCAGCGGCAGCAGCAGGCGCGTTTCTTCGCCCAGTCTGATGGCCCGCGCACAATCACGTTGCCGCAAGTGCCAGGACAGCGACAGCAGCAGCGGGATGCGCTCGGTGCCGCGCAAGGGCTGCAGCTCATTTTCCCACTGCGTTATTTCGTGTTCGAGCGCGAACATTTCCATTCGACAAATCTCCCCGCGGCGCCAGCCTGCAAGGGATCAGGCTGTACTCCATTGCATTGTAAGCTGCAAACGGGGGAATTGTTCAGTGCGCCGGACAGATTTCACGTGCTGGCGCAGCGCAGCTGCTCCCTGCGCATGCGCATGCTGCGGCGATCAGCGCGAGACGAGGCGGATCGAGGTCGAGCCGTCCATGCGCATGGCGCTGCGGCTGTCGGCGGGCATGCGCAAGCCGGGCAAGACCTGGGCATCGTCGATGACCACGCGCTCGCCGGCGTCGCTGAAGGCGAAGGCGGCGCCGCGCCGGGTCAGGAACTTGCCGGACGCCTGCGGGAACAGTTCCACTTCCGCCTTGTCGCGGCGTTCCAGCTTGTCGCTGAGGCGGCCAAAGAAATGCTGGTTCTGTTCGCGGACGATGAGCATCTGTTCGTTCGACAGTAAATACACTTGCTCGATCTGCTGTGCTTCCTCGGCGGTAACGCGATAGGGCGAGTTGACAGTGACTCTCACGCTGTCGGGAGCATTCGGGGCGCTTTGCGCCAGGGCGCCAGCGCTGGCAAGGGACAACAGGATGGCGGCAATCGGGAAGAGACGTACGCTTGACATGACATTCACCTTCAATCAGGGTTGAGGATAGGGGATTAGACCGTGGTGTCACTGCGAGGTTTCCTGCAGGGACTGATGCCAAGGTAGCAAGCGCCCCGTGTCATCGCCACCGCCAGGCGATGAACGGCCGGTTTCATGCGCTGGAATGCATAAAACCGGTGTTGAATGGTTTTGGGATTAAACGTGGAAAGCGGGCTCGACTACAAAATTAAATTTTGCCAGCTTGTCGATGATCGTCGTGAAGTTCGATTGCCGGCTCGCTTCCCGGTGCGGCATCAGTACAGGGTCTGCGCCGATTCGTGCAGCAGCTGGCCATACAGGGTATGACGCATCTTGCTGATCTTGCCTTCAGATAAGGCTTGCAGGATGGCGCACTGCGGCTCGATCAGGTGGCGGCAGTTGTAGAACTTGCAGCCGCCCAGATAGGGCTGGAATTCGCGGAAGGCCCGCTCCAGCATGCCTTCGGACAGGTGGTACAGGCCGAATTCCTGGAAGCCGGGCGAATCGATGATGGAGCTGTTCTCGCCCAGCCCGTCGAGCTTGTACAGGCGCGTAAAGGTGGTCGTGTGCTTGCCCGTGTCCAGTGCGGCCGAGATTTCGCGCACGGCGATGTCGGCGTCCGGCACCAGCAGGTTGATCAGGGACGACTTGCCCATGCCCGACTGGCCGATCAAGATCGACGACTGGCCGGCCAGCAGCGGCGACAGCGTTGCCACGGCGTGTTCCGGTTCAGCGCGCGCCGACACTTCATCGACCGGGTAGCCCATCGATGAATATGGCAGCAGGCGCTCGCGGGCCCGCTCCAGCGAGGCCGTCACGTCCGTTTTGTTCAGGATGATGCGCGCCTCGATGCCGGCCGCGTCGGCCGCCACCAGCGAGCGCGAGATCAGGTCGTCGGCAAAGCCCGGTTCGGTGGCCACGACGATGAACAGCTGCGTCAGGTTGGCCGCCAGCAGCTTGGACTTATATTGGTCCGAGCGGTACAGCAGGGTCTTGCGTTCCTCGATGCGGTCAATGACGGCCTGGTCGTTGGAAGTGCGCGTCAGGTGCACGATGTCGCCCACGGCCACATTGGTTTTCTTGCCGCGCGTCACGCACTGCAGCTTGGCGCCGTCCACGTCGGCCAGGTAGTGGCGGCCGTGGGCGGCGATGATGACGCCGGTCAGCTTGTTCTCGCTCATGGCGCCACCTGGCTGCTTTGGTAGATAAGGTCTGCCTTGGCGGCGCAGATGAAGTCGTTTTCGGACAGGCCGCCGGCGCCCTGGTTGACCGAGTGCGTGTCGTAGCGCACGGCGCAGGTTTTGTAAGTAATGATGAGCTCCGGATGGTGATCTTGGGTATGGGTCATCCAGGCCAGGGCGTTGACGAACGCCAGGGTCTGGTAATAATTCTTGAAGCCGAAGTCGCGGCACAGCTTGCCGTTTTGCACGCTCCACCGGGGCAGCAGGGCCAGCCAGGCGGCGATCTCGGCGTTGCCCAGGGCCAGCTGGCGCGGCGCGCAGCGCAGTTGCGCCAGGTCTTGCACGGTCGATGGAGTCGTCATGCGGCAGCCCCTTTCAGGTGGCGGATGCGTACGCTGGCCGGCGGGTGCGAGTCATAGAAGGCCGAGTGCAGCGGATCGGGGGTCAGGGTCGAGGCATTGTCTTCGTACATTTTCACCAAGGCCGAAACCAGGTCGTCCGCCTGCGTGTGCTTGGCGGCAAAGGCATCGGCCTCGAACTCGTGCTTGCGCGAGCTGAGCGACGTCAATGGTCCCAGCAGGAAAGTAAAGACGGGCAAGGCCAGCATGAACAGCAGCAAGGCCAGCGCATCCGTCGGCTGGCCCGTCAAGGCCAGCGCCACGGGATCGACGCCCAGGCCCGCATAGAACCACGGCTGCGTCTTCAGAAAGCCCAGCAGGGCGAGGAAGCCCAGCGAGATGAGGAACATCATGGCGATGCGTTTGACGATGTGCTTGAGCTTGAAGTGCCCCAGTTCATGCGCCAGCACGGCTTCGATTTCCTGCGGTGCCAGGCGTGACAGCAGGGTGTCGAAAAAGACGATGCGCTTGTTGGCGCCGAAGCCGGAGAAATACGCGTTGCCGTGGGCGCTGCGCTTCGAGCCATCCATGACGAACAGGCCCTTCGAGGCGAAGCCCACGCGCTGCATCAAGCCTTCGATGCGGCTTTTCAGGGCGTCGTCGGCCAGCGGCGTGAATTTGTTGAACAGGGGGGCGATGACGGTCGGGAACAGCACCATCATCAGCAGCTGGAAGCCGCTCCAGACGAACCAGGCGTACAGCCACCACAGGCCGCCCGACTTGGCCATCAGGGTCAACACGACCCAGATCAGCGGCAAGCCGATGGCCGCGCCCAGGCCCACGCCCTTGAGCATGTCCGTGAAGAACAGCTTGCGCGGCATGGTGTTGAAGCCGAAACGCTGCTCCAGCACGAACTGGCGGTAGTAATCGAAGGGCAGGTCGATCAGGCCGGAAATGGCGGCGAAGGCGGCGATCAGGCCGATCTGGTACAGCATCGGCGAGCCATGCCCCACCCATTCGTGCAGATGCAGCGCCAGCCATTGCAGGCCGCCCAGCAGGGTAAAGCCGATCAGGACGGCATAGTTGACCAGCAGGGTCAGCAGGCCAAACTTGGTCTTCGCCACCGTGTAGTCGGCCGCCTTCTGGTGCGCGGCCAAGGGGATCTTTTCCGCGAACTCGGCGGGCACGGCAGCGCGGTGCGCCAGCACGTGGCGGATCTGCCGCGACGCGAGCCAGAAGCGCACGGCCAGGGTCAAAACGAGGACGGATACAAACAAAATCGAAAACGCGAGTGAATACATTCTGTGCCTGTGAGAAAATGGCTGATTATTTAGTTTGATTAGGCCAAGAGAGAATTATGTCACAAGCGACCGACTTAACCGCATCCACCTCCGCACCCATTGTTCCGGCACGTCCCAATGAGATGAACCTGGTCTGGGTCGACATGGAAATGACGGGCCTGGAGCCCGACACCGACCGCATCATCGAAGTGGCGGTGGTGGTGACGGACATGCATTTGAACCTGCTGGCCGAAGGCCCCGTGTTCGTGATCCACCAGTCGGATGAGACCCTGAACAAGATGGATGCCTGGAACAAGGGCACGCACGGCCGCTCGGGCCTGATCGACAAGGTCAAGGCATCGACCGTGACGGAAGCGCAGGCGGAAGCGGAACTGATCGCCTTCCTGAAGAAATACGTACCGGCAGGCAAGTCGCCCATGTGCGGCAACACCATCGGCCAGGACCGCCGCTTCATGGTGCGCGGCATGCCGAAGCTGGAAGCGTTCTTCCACTATCGCAACGTTGACGTCTCGACACTGAAAGAGCTGTGCAAGCGCTGGAAGCCGGAAATCGCCACCGGTTTCAAGAAACACCAGAAGCACACGGCCCTGGCCGACATCCTGGAATCGATCGAAGAGCTGAAGTATTACCGCGAGCATTTTATTAAACTCTGATGCGGTGGCGTTGTCGGGTTACGCGCCCAGGCGCTAACCCGACCTACGAGCCATTACCGCCGCTGGCGCAGGTCGGCTCAGCGCCCTGGCGCGTAAGCCGACACATCCGCCGCCTCAAAGACGAGGCTGTGCCAATCCCCCTCCTCATCCTGCCATTCCAGCGCAAACGGTCCCGTTTGCCGTAAAGCCGTGATCCAGCGCACTTCGCCCGGCTGACGGAAATATGCCGCGCACTGCCCGAACGGCTGCGTGAGCCGGCACAGCACCAATCCTTCGCCCGCCACGGCGCACCATTGTTCATTGACATCGATCAAGGCCACGGCCGGGTCGCCATAGAACTCGCCCACGCTGGCTTGCCGGCCATCGGCCGCCGTCATCCTGGCATGTTCGTAGTCGTGCGTGACGACGTAATGCGCGCTGCGCGCCAATTCCTTGCTTGTCATGTGGTCTCCACGGTGGGCCAGACGGTTTCCTGGTCGGCGCGCGCCTCGGCGATCAGCCATTCGCAGAAGGCATGCACGAGGGGCCGGGTTTCCGCCTGGGGCGAACGCAGCAGATAGTAGCAGTGGGGGCCGCGCACGGCGTGTTCGAAGACGCGCACCAGGCGGCCCGAGCGCAGGTCGTCGCCGATCAGGGGGCTGGCGGCAATGGCCACGCCCTGGCCGCTGGCGGCCGCGTCCAGGCACAGATAGGTATGCGAGAAGCGCGCGCCGCTGTTGCCGCTATTGCCGCTGTAATGCACGCCGCAGCTGTGCAGCCAGCGCGTCCAGTCGATTTCACCGGGCAGGTGCACTTCCGGCTCGTCGTGCAGCAGCGGGTAGCGCAGCAGGTCGGCGGGCTGGCGCAGGCTGGCCGCGTTGGCGCGGAAGTCGGGACTGCAGACGGCGGAAAACCATTCTTCCATCAATAAATCCACTTTCAGGCCGGGATAGCGGCCCGGCCCCAGGCGGATGGCCACGTCCACGCCATCGCGCGCCAGGTCGACCGGGTGCATCGACGCCAGCACGCGCAGCTCGATCTGCGGGTAGCGGTCGCGCAGGCGGCCCAGGCGCGGCATCAGCCAGCGCGAAACGAGCGAGCTGGTGGCCGTCACCGTCACCACCTTGTCGTCGCCCTGGCGCCGCGCCTGCTCGGAGACGTCGGCCAGCTGGTTCAGGATCGGCCCCAGGGATGCCGCATAGCGCTGGCCGGCGCTGGTGAGCACGACGCCGCGCGGCAGGCGCTGGAACAGCACGATGCCCAGCCACGCTTCCAGCTGTTTCACATGGTGGCCGATGGCGCCGGCCGAGACGTGCAATTCCTCGCCCGCGCGCTGGAAGCCTTCATGGCGGGCGGCCGCTTCGAAGGCGTGCAGGGCGGCAAGGGGTGGCAAGGGACGTGACATGGCACTCTTCAAGAGATTGAGCCTCAGTAATATTCGGCCTATCCGTGAAGAATATTGGTTTGTTTCATTTTGCGCAAGCGAATATGATGCCGGCTATGCGTGAAATGACCCGCAATATGATTCACACATAAGTCGTCTCCCCTGGCATTTATATTTACAACGTTACAGCGCCTGGGAAAACCGTCGCGAGCGGCAGTGATTTGTGGCTGAGAAGCGCAGCCGTACTTCAGTACGGTGAGCATCGCAGGCCGCAAAGCGCGACGCGCAGCAGGTTTGCCCTGGCGTACTCAAAGAGGTTTAGTCATGTCTGATCGCCGCGCCGTTGCGCTGGTGTTGCTGTCGGCCGCCGGTTTCGGCAGTTCCGCAGTGTTTGCCAAGGCGGCCTATGCGTCCGGGGTCAACCCGTCGACCATGCTGGCCTTGCGTTTCGTTATCGCCGCCATGCTGCTGCTGCCTCTCGTGTGGCTGGGCGGCTGGCGCTTGCCGCGCGGCCGCCTGCTGGCCGGCTACATGCTGATGGGCCTGATGTACACGGCCCAGTCGCAGGGTTATTTCAATGCGCTGATGTATGCCAGCAGCGGCCTGTGCGGCATGCTGCTGTATGTGTATCCCGTGCTGGTGACGATATTGGCGCTGGCGCTGGGCTGGGAAAAGCTGGACCGGCGCATGCTGGTGCTGCTGGCGCTGGCCATCGCCGGCATGGCCACCACCCTGGGCGGCAAGCTGCAGGGCCAGCCGATCGGCATCGCCCTGGCCTTGATGGCCGCCGGCGTGTATGCCGTGTATATCCTGTTTGGCAACAGCCTGGCGAAAAGCCCCGAGAATATTCACCCGCTGGCCGCCTGCGTGGTAATCCTGGGCACGGCCGGCCTGGCGAACAGCGCGATTGCCACGTGGCAAGGTGTGTCCTTGCCCGGCACGGCCACGGGCTGGCTGGCCGTCAGCGCCATCGCCCTGTTCTCGACGGCGATCGCGATTGCCGCCTTCTTTGCCGGCGTGGCGCAAATCGGCGCGGCCAAGGCCTCCATTATTTCCACCTTCGAGCCCGTCATCACGATGGCCTTCGGCGTCACCTTGCTGAAGGAAAGCGTCAGCGGCACGCAATTGCTCGGCGGCGCCATGGTGCTGACGGCCGTGATCCTGCTGGCCCAGCGGTCTACGCCGAAGCAGGCGGCGCAGCCTGCCGCCATGCCAGGCGCGCAAGCGAGCGCCTGATCCCTGTTTTTCCTGAACTGATCGGCTGCGTCGATCGGTCTCCTTTGCGCCGCGCCAGGTTTCCTGCCGCGGCGCTTTTTTTGGGGCGCGCACAAATAACACTTGATTGCGAATGATTCTCATTTATAATCGATGTCAAGATTCCCCCACCACCAGCCAGCCGTCCGCATGCCAGCCAGTGTTCGCCTTGAAAGGAGACACCGTGACGAGCATGCCCCCTATTTGCAATACCGAGATGATCGCCGGCGAATTCGCCCGCCTGCGCCGCGAAAGGAAAGCGCGCCACCGCGATATCGCCGAGGAACTGGCCATCTCCGAAGGCGAGCTGATCGCCGCGCACGCGGGCCTGTCGCTGGCCGATGGCGCCTTGCTGGGCGCGCAACGCCTGCAGGCCGACTGGCCGGCCATCATTGCCGCCCTCGAGCCGCTGGGCGAGGTCATGGCGCTGACGCGCAACGCTTCCTGCGTGCATGAAAAGACGGGCGTCTATCGACAAGCAAGCCACAACAACCACGTGGGCCTGGTGCTGGGCGGCGAGATCGACCTGCGCGTGTTTTACCGCCAGTGGGCGCATGGCTTTGCCGTGCGCGAGGTAAACGACAAAGGGGGCGAGCAGGAAGTGCAGCGCAGCCTGCAGTTCTTCGACGCGGCCGGCCATGCCGTGCACAAGATTTTCATGAAGCCGCAAAGCGACCTGGCCGCCTATGATGCGCTGGTCGCGCGCTTTGCCGCCGCCGATCAAACGGCCGGCATGGGCGTGACGCCGCCGGCGCCGGCGCCGGCGGAACTGCCCGACGCGCAGATCGACGTGGCCGGCTTTCGCGCCGCCTGGGCCGACCTGCGCGACACGCACGAGTTTTTCACCTTGCTGAAAAAATACTCGGTCTCGCGCCTGCAGGGCCTGCGCCTGGCCGAATCGCGCTTCGTGCAGCCGCTGGACAAATCCTGCGTGCTCGACCTGCTCAATGACGCCGCGCTGGAAAAAGTCGCCATCATGGCCTTCGTCGGCAATGCCGGCATGATCCAGATCCATTCGGGACCCGTGCACAAGATCGCCGTGATGGGGCCGTGGATCAATATCCTCGATGCGCGCTTCAACCTGCATTTGCGCGAAGACCATGTCGCCAGCGCCTGGGTGGTGAAAAAGCCCACCGTCGACGGCCTGGTGACGTCCGTCGAACTGTTCGACGCCAAGGGCGACACCATCGTCATGTTCTTCGGCGAGCGCAAGCCGGGCATGCATGAACTGTGCGAATGGCGCAATATCGTCGAGCGCGTGGCGCAGGAGGGCGAATTATGCGCCGCATGATCGCCGCCAGCGTGGCGCGCCGCATCGCGCTGAAAAAAATGGGCGCGGGTGCGCTGGCCCTGGCCGCGCCGATGCAGGTGCTGGCCGCCGTCGCCGACGCGGGCAAGCCGCTGGCGCAAGCGCGGCGCATCGTCAGCGTGGGCGGAGCCCTGACGGAAATCGTCTACGCGCTCGATGCGCAGGCGGAGCTGGTGGGCGTCGATACGACGTCGCTGTATCCGGCCACGGCGCAAAAGCTGCCGCAGGTGGGTTATGCGCGCACCCTGTCTGCCGAAGGCGTGCTGTCGCTGGCGCCCACGCAGCTGATCGCCACCGAGGAAGCGGGGCCGCAAACGGTGCTGCGCCAGGTGCGCGACGCTGGCGTGCCGGTGGCGGTGCTCAACGCGAATAACAGGTTTGAAGGCTTGCTCGAACGGGTGAAGCAGGTGGGCCAGATCACGGGCCGCCCCGACCCCGCCGCGCGCCTGGCGCAAAGCCTGCAACAGCAGTGGAGCGGCGCCCTGGCGAAAGTCCGGCAGCGCCAGCATGCGCCCGTGCGCGTGCTGTTCATCCTCGCGCATGCGCCGAATCAGGTGATGGTGGGCGGACGCGAGACGGGCGCCGACGCCATGCTGGCGTATGCGGGCGCCGTCAACGTGATGGGCGGGCAGGGAGGCCAGGGTGGATTCGCCGGCTACAAGCCGCTCACGCCGGAAGCGGTGATCGCCGCGCGGCCCGACGTCGTGCTCGTCACGGACCAGGGCTTGAAAGCGTCGGGTGGCGTGGATGGCATCCTGAAACTGCCGGGCCTGGCGCAGACGCCGGCCGGCAAGCAGCACCGCATCGTGTCGCAGGAAGCCATGCTGCTGCTGGGCTTTGGCCCGCGCATGCCGCAGGCGCTGGCGGAACTCGACGCCGCCTTTGCCAAAGCCATGGCCGCATGACTGTGCGCGCGATGACGCCGGCTGTGTCCTGGCGCATGTCCTGGCGCATTCGCCGCTGGGGCGCCGCCGGCCTGCTGGCCGCCGCATTGGCTTGCGGCCTGGTCATCGCCGTGCAGGCGGGCGCCGTGCCCGTGACCTGGACCGACTGGCTGGCGCCGTTGCGGGCGGGCGACGAAGCGCTGTCCGGCGGTGCCTACGTGCTGTGGCATATCCGCCTGCCGCGCGCCCTGTTTGCCGTGCTGGTCGGCGCCGCGCTGGCGCTGGCCGGCGGCCTGACGCAGGGCCTGTTCCGCAATCCGCTGGCCGACCCTGGCTTGCTGGGCATCAGCAGCGGCGCCGCCTGCGCGGGCGCGGCCACCATCGTTTTCGCGGCCAGCCTGCGCGTGGCGCCCGAGCTGCGCGTGTGGCTGCTGCCCGCCGCCGCCTTTGCCGGCGCCATGCTCATCTGCCTGCTGCTCGACCGGGTGGCCCGCTGGGCCACTCCCGGTTCCATCGTCGGCCTGCTGCTGACGGGCGTGGCGCTGAATGCCATCACGGTGGCCGTCATGGGCCTGTGCATCTACCTGGCCAGCGACGACCAGTTGCGCACCCTGACGTTCTGGACCCTCGGCTCGCTGTCGGCCGGCAGCTGGCGCCAGGTGGCGGCCTTGCTGCTGGTGCTGGCGGGCGCGCTGTGGGCCACGCGCTTCTTGATGCGCTCACTCAACGCGCTGGCGCTGGGCGAGGCGCAAGCCCTGCACGTGGGCGTGGACGTGGGCCGCCTGCGCACGCAGGTGATCGTGCTGGTGGCCGCGCTGACGGGGTTTGCCGTCGCCTGGTGCGGCGGCATCGGTTTCATCGGCCTGATCGCGCCGCACCTGGTGCGCACCTGGCTGGGGGCCGACCAGCGCAAGGTACTGCCCCTGGGGATGCTGATGGGGGGCTTGCTGCTGCTGTCGGCCGACACCCTGGCGCGCACGGTGGCCATCCCGGCGGAAGTCCCCGTCGGCATCTTCACGGCCCTGCTGGGCGGGCCATTCTTCCTGATGCTGTTGCGGCGCTTCCGCCACGGCACCGCCTAGCAGTGACGACCATGACGCCTTTACTAGAACTGAGCTTCGCCACCACAAAATTGGGCCAGCAGTATTTTGGCCCTTTCAACGTGCAGGTGGCGGCGGGCGAACGCATCGCCATCCTCGGTCCCAGCGGCGCGGGCAAATCGACCCTGCTCAAACTGATGGCGCGCGAACTGCGCCCGCAGGCGGGCAAGGCAGTCTTTGCCGGCCGCCCGCTGGCGCAATGGCCGCTGGCGGAACTGGCCCTGCGCCGCGCCGTGCTGCCGCAAGGCGCGAACGTGGCGTTCGGCCTGCTGTCGGACCTGGTGATCGGCCTGGGCCGGGTGGCGCGCCTCGTCGACCCGCAGCTGGAGCGCATCGTGCAGGAGGCGGCCGCCCTGGCGCACGCCACGCATTTGCTGGGCCGGCGCCTCGATACCATGTCCGGCGGCGAACAGGCGCGGGTGCAGCTGGCGCGCATCTTCGCGCAGATGTGGGATGTGGAAGGCGGCCTGATACTTGTCGACGAACCGCTGGCCGCGCTCGATCCGGGCCTGCAGTTCGACCTGCTGGAGAGCCTGGAGCAGTTTTGCGCCGCGCGCGGCCACGCCGTCATCGCCATCCTGCACGACATCAACCACGCCTTGCTGGGCTTCGAGCGCTTGCTGCTGGTGCGTTCGGGCCAGCTGGTCGCCGACATCGCGAGCGGTGCCAGCGCCGTGCCGGCGCTCGCTGCGCTGTACGGCATCGCCCTGACGACGGCGACCAACGGCGATGGCGACGTGTGCGTCATCCCTGCCAGAAGCGCCGTGCGCAGGGCCGCCTGAGCGACTCACTCACTTACTCACTCACCACACGTCGGCCGCGCGCGGCCGCGCCATCTGGCCGCTGCCCAGCAGCCACACCATCAGGGCGTCGGCTTGTTCGCGCGTGGCCGCCACCTCCTGCAGGATGCCGAACGCTTTCATGGCGCCGGCCGCCATGGCCTGCATCTGCACGCGTTTCTGCGCATCCCTCTCGACCGATACGAGGCCCCGGCAGATGGCGGCCAGCGCCACTTTGTTGTGCTTGAGCCACAGGCCGCGCCGCTTGCGGTCCACGTGCGCTTCATCGCTGCGCTCTTCTTCGAACAGCAGGACGAACGGCTCGCCGTGGCGCAGCAGCGCATCCATGTCGTTTTCCCACAGCGGGGCATAGCCGGTGACGGCCGTTTCAGGGCGAAAGCGCACGATGGGAAAGTCGCTGACGTCGTGGATGGAAAAATGGGCGGGATGCGGTTTCATGGCGTGCTTCCTTGCGATGGGGTTGAAAATGCCTGCCAGCCGCCGCCCAGCGCCTTGTAGACCTGGACCAGCGACAGCGAGGCGGTGGCGCGGCTGTCGACCAGCGCCGCCTCGTTGTTCAAGAGCGTGTTTTGCACATGCAGCACGTTGATCAGGTCCGTGCCGCCCTGGCGGTACTGCAGTTCCGCGCTGCCCAGCGCCCGCCGTCCCTGCTTGACGGCTTCATCGAGGCTGGCATGGCGGCGGGCGTTGGCCTGGTAGCCCGAGAGCGCATCTTCCACCTCGTGCCAGGCGGCCAGCACCGTCCGGCGGTAGGCGATGGCCGCTTCCTGCTGCTGTGCCTCGCGCAATTGCAGCTTGCCGCGCAGGCGGCCGCCATCGAACAGGGGCACGCTGAAGCCGGGGCCGAAGGCGAAGCGCTTGGCGTCCCAGCCGATGTCGGACAGCTGCATCGCTTGCAGGCCGACGCTGCCCGACAAGGTGATGCGCGGATAAAAATCGCCGTGCGCCACGCCGGCATCGGCCGTGGCCGCGTGCAGCTGCGCTTCGGCGCGGCGGATGTCGGGACGGCGTTCGGCCAGGCCGCTCGGCACGCCCAGCTGCACCTGCATGGTCACGGCGGGGATGGCCATGCCGGCCCCCAGTTCCGCCTGCAAGGCGCGCGGCGGCAGCGCCAGCAGGAGGCACAGGGCATTGCCCAGGCGCGCTTCGCGCTGCTGCAATGGGGGCAGGCGCGCTTCGATGGTGGCCACGTGGGCCGCTGCCTCGGCCTCGTCGAGCTGCGTCGCCACGCCTTCGCGCAGGCGGATGCGGGTCAGGTCCAGGGTATGGCGGGCGGTCGCCAGCAATTGCTCCGTGATGGCCAGGGTCTGCTGCGCGCCGCGCAGCTCGATGTAGTCGCGCGCCGTCTCGGCCAGCACGGCCAGCAGCACGCCGCGCTGCGTTTCCAGCGCCACTTCGACGCGCGCGTCGGCCGCCTCCACTTCGCGCCGCACGCGGCCCCACAGGTCCAGTTCCCAGGCCGCATCGAGGTTGCCTTGCCACAGGCTGTAGGCGGATTGGCCGTCGTGGCGCGACGGGTCGCTCAAGCCTTGTTCGCTGTTGCGCGCGCGGCTGACACCGCCATTTGCACCGAGGGACGGGCCTTGCGCGGCGCCGGCCACGCCCCGCGCGGCGCGGCTTTGTTCCAGCCGGCTGGTTGCCGTCAGCACGTCGAGGTTGGCGCCGGCGGCGCGCTGCAGCAGGGAGGACAGGGTGGCGTCGCCAAAGCCGTCCCACCAGCGCTGCTCGATGGCGGCATCCTCGCTTGCGGCGAAGCGGGCATGCTCCGCCTGGCGCCATTGCTGTCCCAGGTCGTTGTGCGGACGCTGGAAGTCGCTGCCGACGCTGGCGCAGCCGGCCAGGCCCAGGGCTGTGAAGAATATCAGTGCTTTCATCGCGCGCTCACCTGCTGGATGTCCTGACGGCGCATGGCCGTATCGATGCGCACTTCGGCCGACATGCCCACGCGCAGGCGGCTGTCGCCATCCTGGCCGGGATCGAGCGCGATTCTGACGGGGATGCGCTGCACCACCTTGGTGAAGTTGCCGGTGGCGTTTTCCGGCGCGATGGCGGCAAACGTCACGCCCGTGGCGGGCGCGATGCTGTGCACCGTGCCGCGCAGGAGCACGCCCGGATAGGCGTCGACGGCGATGCTGGCGCGCTGGCCCTGGCGCACGAGGGTCAGCTGGGTTTCCTGCAGGTTGGCCACGACGAACGTGCGGTTCAGGGGCACCACGGCCAGCAGGCTGGCGCCGGGAGCCGCCAGGGCGCCGACGCGCACGGCGCGGCGTCCCACGGTGCCGTCGATGGGGGAGCGCAGCTGCGTGTGCGACAGGTCGAGTTCGGCCCGCTGCAGGCCGGCACGGGCGCGCAGCAGGGCCGCCTCGGCCGCGCCTTGCTGCGCCTGCAGAATTTCCGTCTGCTTGCGAGTGGCGACGAGGGCGGCACGGTTTTGCGCCAGGCGCGCGCGGCTCACGTCGAAGCGCGACTGCGCCTGCTGCGCGCTTTGCACGCTGCCCGCGCCCTGGCCGGCCAGGTGCGTCGAGCGGGCCAGCTCCTGCTGCGCCAGTGTGTCTTCCGCCTGGTTGGCGTCAACCAGGGTGGCGGCTTGCTCGATCACCGATTGCTGGCGCTGCACCGTGGCGCGGGTCGTGGCCAACTGGGCCTCGGCGCTTGCCACGTCGGCGCGCGCCGAGGCGACGGCCGCCTGGTAGTCGCGGTCGTCGATGCGCACCAGCAGCTGGCCCGCCGTCACGCCCTGGTTGTCCGCCACCAGCACTTCCCGCACGATGCCGCCCACCTTGGGCGAGAGCACGGTGTAGTCGGCGCTGACGAAGGCGTCATCGGTGGCTTGCTCTTCGCCGGGAGAAAACAGCAGCCGCCAGGCAGTGAAGGCGAGGGCGCAGGCCAGCAGGGCCAGGCCGAGAAGAAATGCGCGTGAGCGCAGTATGGGTTTTTGCATGGTGAAGCTCTTTCTAAAAAATGGAAATCAGGCTGCGCGCGGCGGAAAGACGCGCGTCGGCAGGATGGGGATGATCAGAATCATGGCCAGCGCGATGGCGGCCACGGTGAGGTACAGGTCGGACGAGGTCAGGGTGACGACTTGCGCATGCATGCGCTGCGCCAGGCCCGGTACGTCCACGGCGCCGGGCAGGTTGCCCAGGCGTTCGCTGAGCACCGTCGAATGAAAATGGTTGCGGCGCGTGATCAGCGCATCGAGCACGCCGGTGGCGACGACGGCCGACATGCCCTTGATGGTGTTGAACCAGGCGGAGGCGAACGGGCCGTCCTGTGGCGCCAGTCCCGTGGTGGCCAGCAGCAGCAAGGGAATCACGGCCATGGGCTGGGCGAAGATCTGCACGGCTTGCAGCAGGTAGAAATGCGTGCGTATCCAGTCCGGCGACATGCGCGCGCCCAGCACGCAGGACAGGGCCAGCAGAGCCAGGCCGATGGCCAGCACCCAGCGGCAGTCGACGGCGCGGATATTGCACAGGGCGGCCACCAGCGGCAGGGCGACCAGCTGCGGCAGCGCCACCATCAGCATCACGGGCGCCGTCTGCAGCGGACGGTAGGCGTGCACCTGCGCCAGGTAGGACGAGGGAATCAGGATCACGGCCAGCAGCACGAACAGCACGCCGCCCAGGGTCAGCAGGGCGTGGCTCAGGTTGCGCCGCGACAGCAGCTGCAGCTTGAAGAAGGGCAGCGGATGCGACCATTCGTTGAGGAAAAACAGCACGAGCAACAGCAGGCCGCCGCCCAGCAGCACGCCGATCAGCGGCGAAGCGAACCACGCCAGGCGCTCGCCCTGCAGCAATCCCACCACCAGCATGCTGATGGCTGGCAGGCCCAGCAGCAGGCCGCGCCAGTCGAACTGGCGCAGGCGTTCCAGGCGCAGCGGGTCTTGCGGCAAGCCCCAGGACACCATCAGCAGGGCGACGATACTGCCCGGGACGACTTGCCAGAACGCCCATTGCCAGCCCAGGTATTCCGTCCAGAAGGCAGCCAGCGGCGTGCCAAGGCTGGGGCCGAAAGTGGCACTCAGCGCGTAGCCGCCCAGGCCATACAGCTTGATGTTGGGCGGCAGGAAGCGCAGCGCCACCGTCATCAGCATGGGCGGCAGGGCGCCGCCGGCCGCGCCCTGCACCACGCGCAGGACGACCAGCACGGACAGGTTCGGCGCGAACGGACACAGGACGCCGGCGGCCATGCAGACGATGATGGCGGTGGCCGTCAGGCGGCGCAGCGAAAAGGTGACGGAGCACCATGGCGCAAACGCCATGGCCGATACCGAGGCGGCCGCATACAGTGCGACGAGCCAGCTGGCGTCGTCGCGCGCGATGCCCATGGCGCCGCGGATGTCGGCCAGTGCGACCTTGGTGATGTTTTCATTCAGGCCGGACACCAGCACGGCCAGCAGCACGCCGGCCAGGCCCGTGGCCAGGCGTAGGCCGAAGACAGCCGGCACGGGCGGCGCGGGTGGCGGGGACGACGGCGCGGCCGCGGGGACGGCGCCGGAAATGGGGACAGCAGACACAGGGAACTCCGTGGATGAGTATCAGTCCACGCAGTATAGGTAGCGGTTACTCTTGTGAAAATTGATAGTTGATGAAGTCTGGATTGCGTCTGGCGCAATGATGGGTGGGGGCCCTATGGGGCTGACCCCGGTCTTTGTCGTTGGGCTTGTTGTCTGGCTGGTGGGTTCACATCCCCCCAGTCAAATGCCGGGGTCAGACCCGGAAGGGTCCGACCCCATGCACAAGTCTTTGATCATGCGGCGCAGCCAGCGGTGCGCATGGTCGTGGTCCAGGCGCGGGTGCCAGGCCTGGAACACGTCGACCTTGTCGACGGGGATGGGCAGCTGGAACTGGCGCAGGCGCAAGCCCAGGCGCTCGACGATGGGCAGCAGGGGCGTGGGCATCAGGGGCAGCAGCAGGCGCGAATCGGCGACGGCGAAGATGGCCGACTGAAAATTGGGCGTGATCAGCGAGACCCTGCGCATGTAGCCCCGCTCGGCCAGGACAGTATCGAAGGGGCCGCGCGCCAGGCCGCGCCGCGACACGCTGATATGTTCGTATTCGGTAAAGCTGTCCAGGTTGATGGGGCTGTCGAAGATCGGGTGGTCGCTGCGGGCGATGCCGACAAAACCGGTGGAAAACAGATGCTGCAGCTTGATGTCGGGTGCAAAGGCGCGCCGCGCGCTGATGTACAGGTCGATGCGGCCGGAGTGCAGGGCGTCGTTTTCCGTGGCGCCGTCGCCTTCGGGCACGAAGCGCAGCACCGTGTTCGGCGCATGGCTGGCCAGCAGGTCGCGCAGCTTGCCGCCATACGCGCCGACAAACACGTCGTTGGCGCACAGGCTGAAGGTGCGCTCCAGGGTGCGCAGGTCGATTTCGCGGCCGGACGTGAAGACGGCGTGCGCCTGCTCCACCACGCCGCGCACCTGCTCGCGCAATTCCAGCGCGCGCGGGGTGGGCGCCAGGCCGCGCCCGGAGCGCACGAAGACGGGGTCGCCGATGGCATCGCGGATGCGCGCCAGGGTGCGGCTCATGGCCGGCGCGCTCAAATTCATGCGCCGCGCGGCAGCCACGGCGCTGCCTTCCTCGAGCAGGATATCGAGGGCAACGAGCAGGTTCAGGTCGGGGAGTTTCATGCGGCGATTATAGCCCGGGGGCCAATGCCAGCGCTGCGCCGGCAGGACGCCGGCGCAGAGGGGAGCGTTACTGCGCGATTACTCGGCTGCCGGCTCGGCGCCGCAGCATTTCTTGTACTTCTTGCCGCTGCCGCAAGGGCAGTCGTCGTTGCGGCCCACTTTCGGCTCTTCGCGCTTCAGGGTTTGCACGGGAGCCTTGCGGCGCGGTACCCAGAAACGGTGGATGGCCGGCAGGTTCGCTTCCAGTTCCTGCGCCAGCTTGTGCGCCTTGACCGGGTCTTCCACCAGTTTCAGCTCTTCTTCCTTGATTTCGTCGGCGCCCAGCAGGTAGATCGGCTGCATCAGCTCGGCCACTTCGGAGTCCCAGATTTCGTTCCACGAGCCCGGACGCAGCTCCATGCCGTCCCAGAAGCCCCAGCACCAGGCTTCGGCGTCGATCAGGGTCTGGCCTTCGTAGTCGTGTTCGACGAACAGGGCTTCGAATTCTTTCGGCGCCACTTCAAACGTTACCAGCACTTCGTTCATGAAGCGCATGATCAGGTTGACGATGCGTTCTTCTTCCTTGCTGTTCTTGAATTTCGGCGCATCTTCGGCATCTTCGCCCCAGACGCGCGGCAACCATTCTGCCGGCATGATCGGTTCCGGGCCGATGGCCACGGCCGTCAGATAGCCGTGCAGCATATCCATGGTCATGGCGTCTTCGGAGCACCGGTCCGACAACAGGAATTGGTCTAATTCGTCAAATTCTTTTTCTGATAATGGCTGTTCGAGTTGCATGGCTTGCTCTTTTCTTGAATGTAAGCCGCCAGTATACGCTTTGCCGCGGCTTGCCGCCGAAGTGTTTGCACCGGCGGCCCGCGCGCGCCTTACAATGTCGCTCATGCACAATGAAAACCAGCCGCACGAGGACGACCGGCCCGTCCATCCCTTTTCCGCCTTGAGCCCCGATTGCGTGCTCGACGCGCTCGACAGCGTGGGCTTGCGCGGCGATGGCCGCCTGCTGGCCTTGAACAGCTATGAAAACCGCGTCTACCAGGTGGGCATCGAGGACAGCGCGCCGCTGGTGGCGAAGTTTTACCGCCCCGGGCGCTGGAGCGACGCGGCCATCCTGGAAGAACACGCGTTCGTGTCGGAGCTCGTCGAGCGCGAAATCCAGGTGGTGCCCGCGCTGGAAATCAAGGGCAGCAGCCTGCACCAGTTCCAGGGCTTCCGCTTCGCCGTCTTCCCGCGCCACGGCGGCCGCGCGCCGGAGCTGGACGACCCGCACACGCTGGAATGGATAGGCCGCTTCATCGGCCGCATCCACGCCGTCGGCGCACTTTCCGCCTACAAGGAGCGCCCGGCGCTCGATCCGGCCACCTTCGGCGTCGAGCCGCGCGACTTCCTGCTGGCGAACGACTTCATTCCGACCGAGCTGCTGGCTGCGTATGCCAGCGTGGCGCAGCAGGCGCTCGATGGCGTGCGGCGCTGCTACGACCGCGCCGGCGATGTGGCCGTGCTGCGCCTGCACGGCGACTGCCATGGCGGCAACGTGCTGTGGACGGACGCCGGCCCGCACTTCGTCGATTTCGACGACAGCCGCATGGGGCCGGCCATCCAGGACCTGTGGATGATGCTGTCGGGCGAGCGGGGCGACATGGTGCGCCAGATGAGCGACATCCTGGCCGGCTACGAAGACTTTTGCGACTTCGACCCGCGCCAGCTGTACCTGGTCGAAGCGCTGCGCACCCTGCGCCTGATCCATTATTCGGCCTGGCTGGCGCGCCGCTGGGACGATCCCGCCTTCCCCGTCGCCTTCCCGTGGTTTAACACGCAGCGCTACTGGCAGGACCGCATCCTCGAGTTGCGCGAACAGGTGGCCTTGATGGATGAAGCGCCCCTCTGGCCCATTTAAGCGCGCGATAACACGCCCATGGCGGCGTTGCATTGCCTCGGCGTACTATTCGTGCTGTCTGCGGCAATGCGCCTTGCCCTGCGCATTTTCGCGGGCGCTTAAATTTTTGGCAACTCTTGAAAAGAGCGGTAAAACAGGCTCTTCTTGCCGCGCTGTTTTGTGCGTGACTCCTCGATAATGGTGGTAATAAATTCCTATAAGCAACGGAATTCACCCGAATAAGCGAGAAATCATGCAAGCACAGCAAAACCAGCGCCAGGCCGCCTCCCTCACCGTCGCGTATTCGGCCGACGACGAGTTCGACCAGGACAGCATCGTCTCGCTGCATGATTTCAAGGACCTGGAGCGCAAGGCGGAAGCGCCGGCGCCAGTCGCCATCACGGCGCCGCAGCCGCAGGAAGAGCCCGAGGCGCAAGCCGACGCCAAGCCGCCCGCCGCCGACCGTCAGAAAATGGAATTGAAAGCCATCCACGAGGCCATCGCCCGCGTGGAAGCGGAAGCGAAAGCCACCTGCGCCGCCGAAAGCCGGGCCCTGGCCGAAGCGCGCGTGCGCTCGCTGGCCGAGGACCGCGCCGCCATCGACGCCGCCGCGGCAGCAGCAGCGCAGCAAAATGCGCAGGCCGCCGAAGAAGCCATTGCCGCCAACCGCGAACGCCTCGACACCATGCGCGCCGCCGCGCAAGCCAGCGTGGCGCGCCTGGAAGCCGTCAAGCAGGAGACGGCCGAGTTGCGCGCCCGCGTGGAATCGGACAACGAAATCCGCCTGGCCGCCGAACAGCGCGCCCGCGCCGAGCAGGAAAGCCGCTTGCGCGCCAGCGAGCAGGTGGCCGTGCAGTCGGAACTGGCCGAGCAGGCCGCCCGCGCCGCCGAAGAATTGCAGGTGCAGACGGAGCAGGCGCGCCTGCAGGCCGTCGAGCGCGTCGCCGCCGTGCAGGCGGCCAAGGAAGAAATGGTGGGCATCGCTTCGGCGGACGCCCGCGTCGCCGTGCTGGCCCGCGAACGCGAGCGGCATGCCCACGGCGCGCGCCAGACGGCGCAAATGCTGGCCGAAGCGGAAAGCGAAGCGCTGGAATTGACGGTGCAGCGCGAGCGCGCCGACCAGATCGCATTGGAATCGGCCTTCAACCGCGCCGCCGCCGAAGTGCGCGCCCTGGAAGAGGCGCGCGCGCTGGCGCACCTGGAGCAGGAACGCGAAGCCATCGCCCTGGCGCAGGCCGAGTCGGAACGCCATGCGGCGCAATCCTTGCACCTGCGCCTGCAGACGGAAAAGGAGTTGCGCGACGCGGCCATCCACCGCGAACGCCTGGAAATGGTGGCCGCCGCCAGCGCGCAGGCGCGCCGCGACGCCGACGTGCGCATCCTGGCCGCCACGGAAGCGCGCATCGAAGTGGACCGCCAGCTGCGCGCCGTGGCGCTGGCCCGCGTGACGGCCGAACAGGATGCGGAAATTGCCGGCCACGCCAAGCTGGAAGCGGAAACGGCGGCACTGGAACAAACCAAGGCGCGCGAAGCGGCCGAGCAGGCGGCAGCCATTGCCGCCGCGCTGGAACTGGACGAGCAGCGCCGCGCCGCCAGCCTGGCGCATGCCCGCGCCGAGCAGGCACGCCAAGCGGCGCAATTGGCCGCCAGCGTGAATGATGCCGAACAGGCCGCGGTCGATGCCGGCACGGCGCAGTTGGCTGCGCAGGAACAGGCGTCGCAGCTGGCGCAGGAAAAAGCACGCGAGGCGGCACGCCTGGCACAGGCGGAACAGGAACGCGTGGCCGCCGAACAGACGGCCATCGCGGCCCTGAAAGACAAGCTGGAAGCCGAAGCGCTGGCCTTCAACGCGGCGCAGGAACGCATCGCCGCCGAGGCGGCGCAAGCGGAACTGCTGCGCGCCCAGCAGGCGGCGGAACAGGCCTTGCAGCAGGCAGCTGACAAGGAAGCCAACGCCATGCGCATCCTGATGGACCAGGCGCTGGTCGAAGGCGAACAGAAAGCGGCGGCAGCGCAGGCCGTGCAGGCGCAGGCGCGCCTGGCCGTGGAGCTGGGCCAGGTGCACAGCGAACGGGCCCGCGTGGAAGAGGAAAAAGCCCGGGCCGCCGATGCGCTGCTGGCATCCGAACGCGATTTCGTCGCCGCCGAGCGCGAGTCGCTGGCGCTGATCGCGCAAAAGCTGGTGCAGCAGCGCCAGACGACGGCCGCCGAGGAGCGCGCATCGAACGCCATCGCCGGCCGCCTGGAAGCGGAAAAGCAGGCGACGGCGGCCGCCGAAGCGCGCGCGCTCATGGAGCAGCAGGCGCTCGATGCCATGCGCCAGCGCGAGCAGCTGGAAGCGGCGGCGCAGCAGGCCGCGAGCGACAAGCTGGAAGCCCAGCATGCCCTGCTGGCCAGCGCCCAGGCCCACGCCGCCTTGCAGCGCAAGGCCGCCGAGACGACGCGCGCCATGGCCGAGGCCAAGCAGCAGTTGCTGGAACTGGATATGCTCCGCGCCCAGCAGCAGGAACGCGAACTGGTCGCCATGCGCGCCAGCCTGGAGCAGCAGCCAAGCGCGTTTTCCAGCTCCCTGGCCGCCGCCCGCGCCAAGGCGGAGCAGGTCAGTTCGGCCAGCCTGACGCGCGAAGTGATCGAGCGCCTGACGCAGCCGAATGAATCGGCGGGCGCCGTCTGGCGTTCGCGCTAGGCGCAATGCCAGCCCGGTGGCAGCCGGGGGCGGACCTTACAGGGGAACCCGGTCCAATGGGCTGCGCTCCCATCGCGCAGCGACCGGCCCCGGTCCCTGCCCAGGGTTGGCCATTTGCTCCCCTTAAAACTTCCGTCCCACCCCCACTAAAATCACATCCGCATCGCGGTGGTAATCCGTGATGACCCGGTTCCATGCCACTTGCGCCACCCAGCGGCGGTTGACGTGGTAGCGGGCCACGGCCGACAGCAGGCCGGCCATGCGCGCGCGGTGTTCTTCATTGTTTTCCGGATCGAAGGCCAGGTAAGGGCCAAGGCCCATGCCGAATTCCACTTTTTCCGTGAGCGAGCGGATCAGCCATAGCTGGCTGGCCACGCCGCGCCGGCGCGTGATGTCGGTGCTGCCTTCATTCAGGCCCGTCACCGTCCAGTCCACGTATTTGCCGATGGCGCGGCGGTATTCCAGCGTGACGGGCGTCGAGGTCTCCGAGCGGAAGCTGTTGACGATGGTGTGGCCCGTGGAGACGGTGAAAGTGTCGTCGTGCGACCAGTTTTGCAAATGCAGCTTGGCGCCCGGCACGCCGTCATAGCGGTAGCCGGCGCCGAGCAGGAAATGCGTGGTGTTGTCCTTGCCATCGGGCTTGATGCGGTTGATCTGCGCCTGCGCATACCAGCGGTTGTCGAACAGCCAGCGCGCCTGCAGGCTGACGATGGAACCCCAGCCATGGTCATTGTCAAAATTGTGCGGCGCGTCGTCCGTCTTGGCCGTGTCGAAGAAAAAATAGCGGCCCACGCCGGCGCCCAGCATCAGGCCCTGGTCCACGTTTTTCGTGCGCAGCCAGAACTGGCCCGCCATGCCGTCGCGGTGATGGTCTTCCGGGTGGCCTTCATTGATGTACGACAGGCTGACGGCATTGTAATTGCCCACCGGCTGCGTGTAGCTGATGGCGGCGACGAAGGTGCGCTCATTGGTCGAGTTGACTTTCAGGGCGCCGGCCATGCCGGACAGATCCTGTGCCTGGGCGGACAGGGGAGATATGGCGGCCAGCAGGGCCAGGACGGAGAGGCGTAGGCGCATGGTGTTTCCCAATGGTGGTGAGGCACGCGGAAGGTGGGCTGGGCGTCATGCGATAACGCAAGAATCCTGCACATTGACTACATTCGTAAATTATTCCATCTAGAAATAATCTCTGCAGTGTATAAGAAAGTGAGAATGTGTGAGGCACGCAACAAATTTCTTATTGGAAATTTATTGTGCAGGGAGGGACCGGGGCAAAAGGCGGTAGCGGAGGAGAGCGCCGGCCTGGAATGGCCGGCCGGCGCGGTATGGCGGGTATTATTGGCTCAACACGACCTTGTCGGCATAGTATTCCGTCTCGCCGAAGCATTGCGTCGGCACGCCCTTGTGCTGGCTGTAGGTGACGAGGATGCGCTTGCCGGCGGCCGCCGTCAGCTGCTTTGCCACTTCCTCGTCGCGCACGCTGAACTGGAATTTTTCCGGGATGGTGCCCGGCAGCGCCGTCAGCAGCAGTTCACCTTCCCAGGTCTTGCAAATCCAGCCCCGCTTGGAGAACTTTTGCAGGTAGCCCGCCCGTTCGCCTTCCGAGTACGAGAAGCTGAGGGCCATCCACGTGTAGGCCGCCAGCAGCAGGAAGCCGGCCACGAGGAAGATGACGAAGGCGAAGGTGACTTTTTTGGTCGTAGGGGTCATGTTGACTTTTATCGTTAAATTGAAGAAAACCCGGGGGCAGACGGGGGGCCGAGTCCCGGCGGATCTCGGCGTCCCCATCCGACCCCAGCCTTCCGCTAGTGGTGCACGGACACTCAGTCTTTCCGTCCGGCTTTCCAGTTCAAGCCAAAGCTGTAGCGCTCGTCCATGGCCTGGTGCGCCGTGATTTTACCTTGGCCGCCGAAGTATTCCACCAATTTTGTCACCTGCAGGTTGCCGCCGTGGTTTTCCAGCATGGCGATGGCGCACATGGCGTGCGGGCTGTCGCTGTCGAGGCGCACTTCCACGGTAGGCTGGCCGGGAATCTCGATCGTCACGACGCCGTCCGTGGCAGCCCAGTTCGGCACGCCCTCGTAGATGAAGGCATACACGAGCACGCGCTTGATCTGGTCGAAATGGGTACCGTTGATGAAGATGTTTTCACCGCTGCTGACGCTGCCCGTGCGGTCGTCGCCTTCCAGGTGGATGTACGGCGGCCGGTCATACGCGCCCCAGCTGTTGCCCAGCGCCTGCACGGCGCTCTTGGCGCCATTGCTCATCTCGAACAGGCAGCCGATATCGAGGTCGATGCCGCCGGAACGGCCGGCCGGCTTGTTGAACAGCTTGCCGAGGAAGCCCGTGTCCAGTTTCGATGCGGGCGCCTGGCCTTGCGATGCGTTCTGGTTCCAGTTCAGGTTGACGCGGATGCGGCCATAGCCGCCGCTGTCGCGCTTGTCGAGCGAAATCTTGTCGCCGCGCTTTTCCAGGCGGATTTTCGACAGCGAGATTTTATTCGCCGGCGGCGGCGCCGCTGGCGTGGACACGGGAACGGGCGCCGGCGCCGATTGCGCCGCCTCGCTGCCACCGAAGTGCTTCAACAATGCCGCCAGGCCGCCGGCGAAGCCCTGGCCCACGGCGCCGAAGCGCCAGCTGCCGTCGCGGCGATACAGTTCGCCGATGATGACGGCCTTCTCGTCCTGGAAGTCATTGCCCGTGAAGTTGAAGGTGGCCGCCTGGCCCAGCGCCATGCTGGAGTTGCCCAGCGCGCGCATGCTGCCCTGTTCCGTCGCCGCCGTGAATACCAGCTTGTCGATGGCGGCGGGCAGGCGGGAAAGATCCACCTGGAAGGTGGAGCGGGGGCCGTTCAGCTCCACCGTGACGGCGTTGTCCGGCGCGCTTTTCTGGTTGTAGAACACCATGTAGCGGTCGTCCGACAGCTTGCCTGCCGCATCGACGCCGAAGCAGCTGACGTCCACTTCCATCGAGCCGGAAGCGATATCGAGCGTGACGGCAAACGGGCCGTTCAAGCCCAGGTCCGCCAGTTTGCCTTTTTGTCCGCGTGTGAAATTGGTCATGGTCGTGCAATCCCTTCGTCGCTTGAGAGTTGAGTCAATGAGGTATTCGGTGCGTGATTTACAGTGGATGCCGCGGCGTTGTCGGCCGCATGGCGGATGCCGAACAGGCGCGCCTGTTCGATGATGCGCAGCGCCCAGCTGCTATGCGTGGCCACTTCGCACATCGATTCCTGCATGCGGAACACGGCCGGGCTGTCCGGGTCGATGATGCGCAGCGCCAGTTCGATGTCCGACTGCGCCACCTGGTAGTGGCGCTCGATCTGCGGCACCTGGTCCGGGTGGATGGCCGTCTTGGCGATCATGCCGTGCGCCATGTCCTGCGCCACTTCCGCATCGAGCCAGCTGCCCTGCGACAGATGCTCGAAGACGGGCGCCGTCAGCTGGAAGCCGTGCGGCTTGAAGATGGTGACCAGGCGGCCGATGACCTGGCCCAGCGGCGTTGAGTAAATGGTGCCGCTGGTGGGCCGGCGCAGGCCCAGCAACGCCAGCAGATCGTTGCCGCCGATGCGCAGGGCCAGGATGCGGCGCCGCACGTCCGGCGCGGACAGCACGATGCGGAACTGCTTCATTTCCTCGTCGTCGAACACTTCCGCCGTTTCCAGGGTCGGCATCAGCAGATGGTGGGTGTGGCGCACCTGGTCGAAGTAGGCTTCAAAATTGTGGCGCGTGGACTTGGGCAGCACGAAGCCGCTCAGTTTGTCGGCGCCGGGCATGGCCAGCACGCGCGCCAGCACGTCGAGATTGCGCACGCGCACGAAGCGCAGGGTATCCGATGCGGCGCCCATGTTTTGCAGCGCCAGCGATAAATTGAACAGTGCATAACTGAGGTCGCGTTCGGCGATGGCGTCTTCCGTGCACAGGATCACCGAGCGCAAGTGACTGAATTTGTCGCCATTGGCGATCGCCAGCAGATCCTTGTGCGTGGTCGGCACATACATGGAGGCGCCCAGTGCCGCCTTGTGTTCGCTTTGCGGGTGTAGGGAGTTGTTATCCATCGACTGCGCTCCTGATAAGGGCGACCGCCTGGTAAGGCAGCGCCGGTTCTACGGTGACTGGAATGGCTTTTTCCTGCGCCAGAAGCAGTAAATGTGCCACGTCCGGGGCATTCATGTCGCGCACGATCAGGCGTTCCGGCACGCGGCGCAGCAGCACGCGCGTCGCTTCGCCGATGCCCGGCTTGATCAGATTGATGTCGCTGATGCCGTACGCTTGCTGCGCTTGCGCCATGTAGGCTTGCGAGCGGGCCGCCATGGCCGGCGCATCGCTTGCCTCGGCCAGCGGGACGCCGCTGCTGGCGGCGATCGCCACGGCGTCGGCCACCAGGCCGTCGGCGAAGGCGCGCGACTGGTCGTGCGCTTCGAACTGCGCGTAGTACACGCAGCCATGGAAGTCGCCAGGGCCGATGGCTTCATTCAGCACGGAGCGGCTCACCAGGCCCGACACGGTGGCGTTCAGAATGCTCGACGGGATCAGATAGTCGCCCGCCGAGGCGGCGCAGGCGGCCGTGCCGGCCAGGTCGGACAGCACGAACAGGCCGCCGTCGATGGCCGTGCCATGCGCGGCGTTGAAATCGTTGACGGTCTGGCGCAATTCGCGCGAGATCACGCCCTTGCCCGTCCAGCCGTCGACGAAGACGATGGAGTCGGCGCCATGGCCTTGCGCCAGGATGTGGCGCAGGGCGTTCGCGTCGATACCGCGGTCGCGGATGATGGAGACGGAATAATGGCTGCATTCGCGCTGGAAGACCTGGCGCAGCAAATGGCCGAGGATGACGCCCACGGGCGTGCCGGCGCGCGCCAGCGACACCAGGGTGATGCGGCCGCTGCGGCGCGCCGCGATCAGGGCTGCCAGGCGCAGGCAGTCGCGCGCCATCTGCAGGCGGTTGGCCGCGAACGCGCTCTGGAACAGCGCCAGGTAGGCGGGCGAAGGCAGCGACTCGGGCGATAGCATTTCGCTGTAATGGCGCTGGCCCGACTGGATCAATCGCTCTTTTTCAGCCAGGTCGAGGATGGGTTCCAGTGCCATGGGCGTGAGGAGAAAAAGGACGTCTTCCTGGCGGTAGCTGCCGCTGAAATGCGCTGTCATGTCCGTCATAGCGCCGCCACGGTGAGGGCCGCCAGCTGGGTGCCGTTGGGAACGATGGCGTAGTCGCAGGCGGCCATGAAGCGCGCATCCGAGCGGCTGTCGCCCATGCCGAAACTGAGGATGGGGCCATGCTCGGCTTCCAGTTCCGCGCGCAGGTAGGCCACGGCGCGCGCCTTGTTCAAGGTCTTGGGCAGCACGGCCAGGTTGTTGCCGTTGCGGTGGATGAAGTAGTCGGAACCTTCGCCATCGATCCACTGCTGCAGCACCTGCTCCTCGATGTCGGCCAGGCGCTCGCCGCGCGCTTCATGGTCCTTGACGACGATGTAGAACGGCGTGTTGTAGTCTTCGATCAGGCGCGCGCGCGACGGCATGCCGGCCTTGGCCTGGAAATCGTCGATGATGCGCATGGCGTCCCGCAGGCCGGGCAGGGCAGTCTGCATGTCGTTTTGCATCAGCGCCAGCCAGCCCGCGTCGAGCGCGCCGCCCGGCTGCAGCACGATGCCGCCGTAATCGAGCACGCTGTAGCTGGTAAACGGCAGGTCGACGCGGCGGAAGGCGTCGCCGTTCCTGGCCGTGGCGGGGATCAGGGTCATGCCGCTTTGCGCAAACTCGAAGAAGGCGCGCTGGCGCGCCGTCGTAAACGAGCAGGCGTCGCCATTCTTCAGGTAGGCGGCCGGCTGCAAATCGGTCTCGCCGGGGCATTTCTTCGGGGTCTGGAACAGTGTGTCGTCCAGATCAACAAACAGGAATTTCTTCAATTTTGGTCTCTGACTGAAAGTGGAACAGGCGGCCGTTCAACTGGCCGGCGAGTTGCATGAGGGCCGGGCTGGCCGGGGTTTCATGGCAGATGAAGACGTGCTGGTACTGGCCAGGCGCCACGTTGTACAGGTAGTTGGCGATGCCTTCGCCGTAGTTGTCGTCGCAGCGGACGATATGGCCGACGGAGCCCCACGATAAAATCGGCGAGCGCGTGGTCGACTGCACCACCACGTTCTTGCCCAGGCTTTCCAGCTCGCGCGCCAGCAGGAAGGACGGGTGCATGAATTCGCCCGTGCCCAGCACCAGCACGGAGTCGCCGGCGCCGATTTCCTGCGCCAGCTGCACGGCCAGGCCCTGCGGCGGGCTCAATGCGCGGCCCACGCCAATGCGGCCAAAAGCCGGGCTGGCGCCCCGTTCCGCGTTCGCCTCGAAGCGCTGCGCGCTGGCCGCCACGGGAGCCGGCGCAGCGCCGGCCTGGAAGGCGTAGTGGCCGGAGAGCGCCGCGCCGATGCTGGTGGGCAGGCCGAAACGCTGCGTCAAGCCGGCGTTGGCGGCCTGGCCCATGAAATTGGTGATCACGCCCAGGTGCAGCTTTTCCAGCTGCGGATAGCGCGCGCGGCACACTTGCACCAGGTTGGCAAAGGTGTTGCCGGTCGACGCTTCATCGTCGATCAGCACCAGGCTGCGGGCCGTGGAAAACAGCGCGCTGGCCGCGTCGGACAGATGCAGGAACTGGCGCGGCGCGTGGCTGTGCGATTCCTCGAATTCGAAGAAGGGCACGCTGCCGACGCGGTAGCGCGAGCTGTGCAGGAACAGGGCCTTGCCATTCGGGTTGGCGCGCAGCCATGCTTCGAACACGCCCTGGCCCAGGCCGACCGCCGTTTCCGCCATGGCGATGAAGACGACGGGGCCGGGCAGGCTGGGCGGAATCTGCGCGGCCAGGTCGTCGTGGATGGTTTGCATGGCGCGCGGCGTGACGGGCCAGTGCTTGCCCAGCACCTTGGACAGGAATAAAAAGCCCCGCTTGGCGTTGGCGCGCGCGGCAAAGCCGATCAGCCAGTCCAGCGGAAAGCGCGCCTCGTCCACTTTCAGGGTCAGTTCGCCCGTGGGCATCTGTTTTTTGACGAGGTTCATGGCAGCTCCACGGCGTAGGCGGCTTCGGCCACGCGCATGCCCTCGCGGATGGCAGGCACGGCGAGCTTGTCGAAACCCTGGTCGAAACCGGCCAGCGCCAGGTAGGGCAGGTTCGGGCCGGCCGCGCAGGCCATGCCGATGCCGCCCGACATGCGCGGATTGATTTCCAGCAGCGCCAGGCCGTTCGCGCCTTCGCGGAACTGGATGTTGAACACGCCGTTCAGGCGGTAGTCGCGCGCCAGTTTGGCGCAGGCGGCCAGCAGGTCGTCGCGCAGCTCGATCAGCTGCCCGCTGCCGCCCGTGTGCAGTTTCTTGCGCGGCACGGCGCACACCAGCGCGCCCTGGTCGGCGACGCAGTCGGCGCTGTATTCGTGGCCATCGAGGTATTCCATCAGCAGCAGGGTTTTAAACGTTCTCATCTGCGCCAGGCCGCTGCGCAATTCCTGCGCGTTGACCTGGTAGGCGGCGCCGGCCAGCAGCAGCTGGGCGCTGGAGCGCTCTTCATCGAGCACGGCAAAGCCCAGGCCATACACGGATTCCGACGGCTTGATGCACAGCTTGCGGTGCAAGGGGCGCAGTTCGGCGTAGGCGGCGTCGTATTCTTCGATGCTGGTGACGGCGCGGTACTCGGCCGGTCGCGCCATGGGCAGGTCGAGGCCGTCGCAGAAGCGCGCCTTGTCGTGCATCAGGGCCAGGGTCTCTTCACTGGCCACGCTGAGCACGCGCGTGCCGATGGCGGCGAAGCGCGCGCTGGCGCTGCCGATCAGGCCTGCTTCCTTGCCGGGCCAGAAAATCGTGATTGCGCGGTCGCGGCAAAACTCCAGGCACCATTCCACATAATTGAGGCCCGTGAGGCCGGATGGTTCGACGGCGTATTCGTGGGCCGACAAAAAGGCGGCCGCGTGCGCATTCGTATTGCTGCACACGATATGGTAGCGGGGCTGGCCGCCCGTGGCGGCGCTATCGGCCTCGCGGATCAGGCGCATGGCCGTGCCGACGGAGGAAAATGTTTTGTTGAACCAGACTCTTTGCATGTACGGGGACCGGGTAAAGAAAGGGAAGCCGCGCGCAGGTGCGCGCGCGGGGAGTCTAACCAGCCAGACTTAACCTGGCCTTAGAATTTTTTTGAACTACAACGTTGAGCAACAAACTCACAGCGCCTGACAAAACCGTAGCGAGCGGAAGGAAGAGGTGGCCGGGAAGCGCAACCGTACTAAGTACGGGGGCGCCGAGCCGGTGAGCATCGCAGGCCGCCTATGCCGACGCGCAGTAGGTTTGGTCAGGTGCCTCTAGCCGGCCTTGCCGGAGGCTGTCCATTTGAGGAAGGCGTCGCGGTTGCGCGAGCAGATGAACACCTTGCCCGAGCCGGAAAAGCGCAGCACGATGCCTTCGCCGCTGGTGACGCTGTTGACGATATTGCCCAGGAAGCCACCGATGCCGCCGCCGCCCGAACCGCCGCCCGTGGTCACGGAAATCTCGTATTTCAGGCTATTGTCCCAGCACACCACGTGGGAATTGTCGATCACGACGTCCTTGCCCGGCTCGACGTCGAGCTGGAACATGGAGCCGAAGCCCGATACCACCACTTGCCCCGTGCCGGCCGTCTCCATGACGAAGAAGCCGCCCGACTGGGCGAACAGCGCATTGCCCAGGCTTTGCGTGCGCACCTTCATTTCCGTGCCCGAGGTGGCGGCGACAAAGGCGCCGTCGTTGAGCAGGTACTGGCGCGCGCCCACGTCGACCACTTCGATGGCGCCCGGCAGAGTGGGCGAGAGCAGGCAGTCGCCGCTGCCGCGCACCGCTTCGATGTGCTGCTGGAAGAACGATTCGCCATTGGCGAAGCGGCGCATGATGGCGCTGCCAAGGCCACCCGTCATCTTGCCCTTCAAATCCAGCGCCGTTTCCATCATCACCATCGCATCGGATTCGCAATAGATGGTTTCGCCCTGTTTCATGCTGACGTGGAGGAAAGGATCGACGTCGCCGGTGACACTAAATACTGGCATGATAAATCTCCAAAAAAAAGCCGCCTGAACTGTGCAGGCGGCAGTGATGATATGACATAAATACAATTCACCTCGGAAAACCGTTGCGGGCAAGCCCGGTGGGCGGCCCGCAGGGTTAGCGAGCGTGAATGTCAGGCATTGACGCCGAACGAGCGGGCGAGGGGGCCCAGGCCGCCATTGAAGCCCTGGCCGATGGCCTTGAACTTCCATTCGCCGTTGTAGCGGTAGATCTCGCCAAAGATCATCGCCGTTTCCGTCGAGCTGTCTTCGGACAGGTCGTAGCGGGCGATTTCGCGTTCGCCTTCCGCGTTCAGGCAGCGGATGAAGGCTTTCGAGACCATGCCGAAGTTCTGGCGGCGCGCGTCGGCGTCGTGGATGGTGACGGTGATGCTGATGCGGTCGATGTCGTTTGGTACGCGGGTCAGGTCGATTTCGATGCGCTCATCGTCGCCTTCGCCTTCGCCGGTCTGGTTGTCGCCCGTGTGGACGACGGAACCGTCCGTCGATTTCAGGTTGTTGTAGAAGATGAAGTCAGAGTCGCCACGGACTTTGCCGTCGCTTTTCAGGAGGAAGGCGCTGCCGTCAAGGTCGAAGGTGGCGCCGTCGGTCGAACGAGGATCCCAGCCGAGGCCGACGATGATCTTCTTCAGGTTCGGTGCTTCCTTGCTCAGGTTGACGTTGCCGCCTTTTTGCAAACTGATTGCCATGTGGTGCTCCTTTTCAGTAATTTACTTAAACATGCCTGCATGGGATGAGCGCGTAAGGCGCTCGTGCCATCACTCTCTCAATTGGGGACGAAATCCCCGATTTCAAGCTTGTGCCGCGTGCCGTTTGCGGTAACGCAGCGACGACCACAGCGAGACCAGGATGAAGGCCACGCCCGACAGGCCCGTGAACCACTCCGGAATATGGTACTTGACCGAGCCCAGCATGATCAAGGCCAGAATGCCGATCGCATAGTGGGCGCCGTGTTCCAGGTAGACGAATTCGTCCAGGGTACCCTTGTGCACCAGGAACACCGTCATGGAACGCACGAACATGGCGCCGATGGCCAGGCCCAGCATGATGATGACGACGTCGTTGGTGATGGCAAAGGCGCCGATCACGCCGTCAAAGCTGAACGAGGCGTCCAGCACTTCCAGGTACAGGAAGCCGCCGATGCTGCCGCGCGCCACGGTTTTCACCAGGTCGCCATTGCCGTTTTTCGCGGGGGCGGCGCCGTCTTCCTCGTCGTCCTGCAGGTCCGGTTCGCCTTCTTCCAGCAAGCCGCTGATCCAGTTCACGCCGATGTAGACGGCGATGCCGACGATGCCCGACGCCAGCACGCTGTATTTTTGTTCCGCAGGGCCCATGGCCACGCAGGCGGCCACGGCGCCCATGGTGATCAGCACGGCCAGACTTTCGGTGCCCAGCGCGTTGACTTTTTCCTCGGCCCAGCCCAGCCAGTGCAATTCTTTCTCGTCGTCGAACAGGAAGTTCAGGAACACCAGCAGCAGGAAGGCGCCGCCGAAGGCCGCCACCTGCGCGTGGTTGTCCGTCAGGTGCTTGGCGTATACGTCCGGCGTGGTGGTGGCCATGGTCCACACGTCGACCAGGCCCAGGCCCGTGGCGACGGAGACGATGACCAGCGGGAACAGCAGCCGCATGCCGAAGACGGCCACGAGGATACCGACCGTCAGGAACAGTTTTTGCCAGAATTCATTCCAGTGTCGCAAGACCGAGGCGTTGACCACGGCATTGTCGAACGACAGCGACACTTCCATGATGCCCAGCACGCCCGTGATCCACAGCGCCTGGATCATGCCTGCCGTGCCGCCGTGGCTGTAGCCCCACCAGCCGGACACCGCCATGAGGATGAAGGTGACGAAGAAGGAAATTCTGAAATGCCGCATGGATACCCCGTTGTGTGGAAAGACGTTTGCCTGTCGGCGCCGCGCTGCGCGCTGCGCCAGTGTTGATATACGTCAATTGTTGTATATGCCATGATTTTATATTAGTTGCCGCCGGGAGCGGCGTTTTGTATGGTGATGGCAGACAGTTCTGCTGGCGCGGTTGATCTGCGATAATTGCGGCGCAGCTGTCTCCCCAGACAGACATACCCTAATATAAAGAAGGAATACCCCGTGGATATCGCTTACCTCGTCACTCCCCTGATCACCTGGATCCTGGTCGGACCGATCAAATTCCTGATCAACAGCGCCCGCACGCGCCAATGGGCGTTTGGCCTGGTCGGCAATGGCGGCTTTCCCAGCAACCATAGCGCCGTCGTGTCCAGCATGGCGACCCTGATCGCCTTGCGCGAAGGCATCGGCCATCCCGCCTTCGGCGTGGCCGTGACCCTGGCCTTCATCGTCATCATCGATGCCAACAGCCTGCGCCAGCATGTCGGCAAGCAGGCGGCCGCCATCAACCGCCTGGCCAAGGAGGGCAGCAGCTCCGCGCATGCCTGGCTGCGCGAGCGCATGGGCCATACCCTGGTGGAAATCGCGGGCGGCCTGTGCACGGGCGTGGCGATCGGCTTCCTCGTAAACTACGTTTTCGCCCGCTGAACTTTCCTGTTCCCCCGTGTCATAAACCCCGCCTGAAGGCGGGGTTTTGCGTTTCAGGGCGTAAAAACTACGTTTCATCCACTGATTAAAGCATTACAGGAAACCGCCGATTGACATGGCCGGAGGCGCTCATGGATACTTTGGCGCTTGTGGTTTTAATAAAAATAATGACTTGCCGTTGCCTGACTGCCCTATCCGGGCGGCCGGGCTGGTGGCGGTGCTATCTATCCGGAGAATTACCCATGTTGCGCAAAACCCTGTTCGTTCTGGCAATCGCTTCTGCCTTGGCCGCTTGTGGCAAAGAGTCCAAAGATCCTGGCAAGGGCGGAGGCAAGGATGAAAAGGCCAGCGCCGCCGTCAATTTGCTGGTGTCGCCGGAAGACGTGCTGACCATCCAGAGCAATGCGCTGGCATCGGGTCCCGTCATCACCGGTTCCGTGCAGCCTGAACGCAATGCCGACCTGCGCGCCGAAGTGTCGGCCGTGGTGATCCAGGTCATGAAGGAAAATGGCGAAGCCGTGAAACGCGGCGACGTGCTCGTGCGTCTGGACGAAACGGCCATCCGCGACAGCCTCAATTCGGCCGAGGAGGCGAGCCGCGCCTCGGGCCAGGTGCTGGAACAGTCCGAACGCATGTTCCAGCGCATGAAAACCCTGCGCGCCTCGGGCATGACGTCGACGCAGGCGCTGGAAGACGCGGAAATCCGCCGCAACAATGCGCAGAGCGACCTGTCCGCCGCCAAGAGCCGCGCCGCCCAGGCCCGCCAGCAGCTGCAGCGCACGCTCGTGCGCGCGCCGTTCGACGGCATCGTGAGCGAGCGCAAGGTATCGAATGGCGATACGGCGCAAATCGGCAAGGAATTGATCAAGGTCATCGATCCGACCAGCATGCGCCTGGAAGGCCTGGTGTCGGCCGACAAGATCGGCGTCGTCAAGGTGGGCCAGCCCGTGCTGTTCCGCATTAATGGTTACCCAGGACAGGATTTCGCGGGCAAGGTGCGCCGCGTCGATCCGGCCGCCAATGCCGTCACGCGCCAGGTGGCCGTGCTGGTCGATTTCGTCGAGAAGGAACAGCCGCGCGTGGCCGGCCTGTATGCGGAAGGACGCATCGAGACGGAAACCGTCAGCGCGCTGATGATCCCGGACTCGGCCCTGGTGAAGGCGGGCGACGTGACGTACACGTGGAAGGTCAAGGACAAGGCCCTGCATAAGGCCACGCTGCGCATCGGCGCGCGCGACGTGCGCACGGGCCAGTGGGAAGTGCAAAGCGGCCTGGCCAGTGGCGACACCGTGCTGCGCACGCCCGGCTCGACCTTCAAGGATGGGCAGAAAGTGGAGCTGACGGCAGCCAAGGCCGTGCCGGCCGCCGCCGTGGCCAGCAGCAGCGCCGCCGTTGCCGGTAAAGGAAACTAAGCCATGTTCCTGTCCGATTTCAGTATCAAGCGGCCCACCGCCACCATCGTCCTGATCCTGGCGATGATGTGCGTCGGCTTGCTGGCGCTCAAGAAACTGCGCGTCAACCAGAATCCCGACGTCGAAGTGCCATTCATCGTCGTCAGCATTCCCTACCCTGGCGCCTCGCCCGACACGGTCGAGCGCGAAGTGGTGAACCGCCTGGAAAAGTCGCTGCAAAGCATCTCCGGCGTGACGGAAATCAATAGCGATTCCAACGAAGGTTCGGCCAGCATTTTCCTGAAGTTTTCCTTCAAGACGAATCTGATCGAAGCGTCCGACGATATCCGCAACGCCATTGCCGCCGTGCGCTACAAGCTGCCGCTGGAAATGCGCGAACCGATCCTGCAGCGCATCGACCCGGCTGCCGAACCGATCATGCAGCTGGCGCTGTCGTCGAATACGCAAAGCCATGCGGAAATTTCGCGCCTGGCCGAAGACGTGCTGTCGGACCGCTTCCGCGCCGTCGATGGCGTGGCGCTGGTCAACGTGGGCGGCTCGCTGAAGCGCGAACTGTCCGTGCTGCTGCGCGCCGAAAAGCTGCGTGAGTACAACGTGTCCGTCAGCGACGTCGTCACCGCCTTGCGCAACCAGAACACCAACGCGCCCGTCGGCAAGGTGCGCGGCATCCTGGACGAGAAAAGCATCCGCCTGGTGGGCCGCATCGAATCGCCGTCCGACTTCGAGCAAGTGGTGATCAAGCGCCGCGGCGAGGAAATCGTGCGCCTGGCGCAAGTGGCGACCATCGAGGACGGTTTCGCCGAAGTCAACAGCCTGAGCGTGCGCAGCGGCAAGCCGAACGTGGGCATTTCCATTACCCGCGTGCGCGATGCGTCCACCGTCAGCGTGGCCAACAAGATCCGCGACATGGTCGAGGAAATCAACAAGACCCTGCCGAAAGGCACGATCCTGCAAGTGACGCGCGACGGCGGCGAAAATGCCCAGCATAGCCTGAACAACGTGATCGAATCGCTGGTGCTGGGCGCCGTGCTGACCATCTTCGTCGTGTATGCGTTCCTGAACTCATGGCGCTCGACACTGATTACGGCGCTGAGCTTGCCAACCTCCGTCATCGCCGCCTTCATCGCCGTGTGGCTGTGCGGCTTTACCCTGAACTTCATGACCCTGCTGGGCTTGTCGCTGGCCATTGGCGTGCTGATCGATGACGCCATCGTGGTGCGTGAAAACATCGTGCGCCACATGCAGATGGGCAAGGACCGCCGCACGGCGGCGCTGGAAGGCACGGCCGAGATCGGCATGGCCGTGGCCGCCACCACCTTCTCCATCATCGCCGTGTTCATTCCCGTGGCCTTCATGCCGGGCATCTCCGGTGAATGGTTCCGTCCGTTCGCCCTCACCGTGACTTGCTCCGTACTGGTCAGCCTGGGCATTTCGTTTACGCTCGACCCGATGCTGTCGGCCTACTGGGGCGACCCGGTCGAGGAACACTCGGCGCCGAAAAAAGGCATCGGCCGCGTGCTGGAAAAATTCAACCACTGGTTCGACCACCAGGCCGACCGCTACGGCAGGGTCATCGCCTGGGCCTTGCACCACCGCCGCTGGATGGCCTTCATTGCCGTCATCAGCCTGGCCGGCGCCATCGCCCTGCATATCACGCATGGCGGCACCAGCTTCCTGCCGGCATCGGATTCGGGCAACCTGATGATCAACGTGCGCACGCCTTCGTCGAGCAGCATCGAGTATTCGCGCCTGAAACTGGAAGCGGCGGCCGTCCTGGCGCGCACCTTGCCTGAAACCAAGGACACCAACAGTTCCATCAACGCGGGCGGCGGCAGAGTCTATGTCGACATCGGCAAGCGCAACACGCGCAAGCGCTCGGCCAAGGAAATCGCCACGGAACTGCGCGAGAAGATGTCGCGCCTGGTGGGGGCCGAATACGTGGTGCTCGATGACCTCAGCAATGGCGCGCAAAAGCCCATCCAGGTGGAATTCACGGGGCCGGATTCACGCAAGCTGATGGAAATCACCAACGCCTACATGGACAAGCTGCGCGCCATTCCCGGCGCCGTCGACGTGGGCCTGTCCGAACAGGACCCGAAGAACGAGCTGCAGATTGAGCTCAACCGTGGCCTGGCCAACTCGATGGGCATTTCCGTCAATGACGCGGCGCAATCGCTGCGCGTGGCGTTTGCCGGCGTGGAAGTGGGCGACTGGGTCGATCCGACGGGCGAAACGCGCGACGTGGCCGTGCGCCTGCATCCCGATGACCGCGTGGCGTCCGAGAATATCGAGCGCCTGCCGATCAGCGTGACGGGCACGTCGCAAATGGTGCCGCTGGATCAGATCGCCAACATCACCATGGGCAAGGGGCCATCCGGTATCGAGCACAAGAACGGCAAGCGCACGATCACGGTGTCGGCCAATGCGCAGGGCCGCTCGAACGGCGAAGTGACCACCGACGCCATGAAACTGGCCAACTCCATCGACTTCCCGCCCGGCTATGGCCTGGCGCTGGGCGGTGCGGGCCAGGATCAGCAGGAACTGTTCACGGAAATGCTGATTGCGCTGGTGATGGGTATCGGCCTGATGTATTTGATCCTGGTGATGCAGTTTGGTTCCTTCACGGCGCCCGTGGCCGTGATGATGTCCTTGCCGTTGAGCCTGATCGGCGTGGTGGTGGCGCTGGTGATCACCAACAATACCCTGAATCTGATGAGCTTTATCGGCATCATCATGCTGATGGGACTGGTCGCCAAGAACGCCATCCTGCTGCTGGACGCGGCGCGCAAGCGCGAGGAAGAGGGCCATGGCCGCGAGGATGCGCTGATGTATGCGGGCCGCATGCGCCTGCGTCCCATCCTGATGACGACGTTCGCGCTGATCGCCGGCATGTTCCCCGTTGCGCTGGGCCTGGGCGAGGGTGGCGAGTTCTACCGTCCGCTGGCGATCGCCATCATCGGCGGCACCATCACCTCGACCATCCTGACCCTGCTGGTGGTGCCAACCTTCTATGACAGCATCGAGATCGCCCGCGATGCCGCCGTGGCCAAGTTCCACCGCCGCGCCGTGCGCATGCCCGTGGCCGTGGCCATGATCCTGACCCTGATCGAATGCGTGCTGACCTTGCTGATGGTGCGCTTCGTCTACCGCATGCTGAAGAAGGCCGTGCTGTTCCTGATGGGCCGCCGCGCGCCGAAGGCCACGTCCGTCAGCCTGCAAAAATAAGTCAGGCAGCCTCAGCTGCGCAATCCTTGTGCCAAGTCAAAGAGCCTTCTTCGGAAGGCTCTTTTTACGTCAGGTGCTCTACAATCGTAGAGCGGATGGCGGCGCCTCCGCGATGTGCTTCCATCCGCTCACGGTGTGTCACTGCAAGTATCGGACAAGAATCATGCTCTCCAAACGGCAGCCCGGTCCCGGCATCTTCGTCATGGTGTGCCTGCTGGCCGGCTGCGCGGTCGGGCCCGATTTCCGGCGTCCTGCCGCTCCCGGCGGCGAGCGCTACACGTCGGCGCCCTTGCCATTGGAAACCGCCTCGGCGCCGGGCGCGGGCGGCGAGGCGCAGCGTTTCATGCCGGGCCGGGATATTCCCGCGCAATGGTGGTCGTTGTTCCAGTCGCCAGCCCTGGACCAGCTGGTGCGTGATGCCTTGACGCGCAGTCCCGGCCTCGCGTCGGCGCAGGCGGCGCTGCGCCAGGCGGATGAAAACTACCGCGCCCTGGCCGGCAGCCTGCTGTATCCGGAGGTGGGCGCCCAGCTGGGCGTGAGCCGCGAAAAGACCAGCCGCCTGGAAGGGGCCGGCGGCGTTTCCAATTTGTACAATGCCTCGGTGAATGTCTCGTATGCGCTGGACGTGTTCGGCGGCAACAAGCGCCAGCTGGAAGGCTTGCAGGCGCTGGCCGATTATCAGCAGTACCAGCTCGAAGCGGCCTATTTGGCCCTGACGGCCAACCTGGTGACCACGGCGATCCGCGAAGCGTCGCTGCGCGGGCAATTGCAGGCGACGGGCGAGGTGCTCGATGCGCAGCAGAAACAGCTCGACGTGATCGAGCTGCAATTCCAGTTCGGCGCGATCCCCCGCGCGACGGTGCTGCTTCAGCGCAATACGGTGGCACAGACGCGCGCCAGCGTGCCGCCGCTGGAAAAGGCCCTGGCGCTGACGCGCCACCAGCTTGCCGTCTACGCGGGCCGCCTGCCCAGTGAGCCGGACCTGCCCGCCTTCGACCTGGCATCGCTGCGCTTGCCACAGGACTTGCCCGTGTCGCTGCCATCGGCCCTGGTGCGCCAGCGACCCGACATCCGCGCCAGCGAAGCGCTGTTGCAGCAGGCCAGCGCGCAGATAGGCGTGGCCACGGCAAACCAGTATCCGCAAATCACCTTGACGGGCAACTACGGTTCGCTGGCATCCAGCTTTCCCGCCTTGCTGCAAGGCGGTTCCTCCGTCTGGGGCGTGGCCGCCGGGCTGGCCCAACCCCTGTTCAACGGCGGCGCCCTGAGCGCCAGGCGGCGCGCCGCCGTCGCCGGCTACGAGGTGGCCGCGGCCGGCTACCGCGCCACCGTGCTGGGTGCATTCCAGAACGTGGCCGACAGCCTGCGGGCGCTCGATGCGGATGCCGACGCGCTCAAGCAGCAGGCCGAGGTGGCGGCGCTGGCCAGCGAATCGCTGGCGCTGAGCACGCAGCAATTCAAGCTGGGCGCCATCAGTTATCTGTCCCTGCTCGATGCCCAGCGCACGTATCAGCAAGCCAGGGTGGGCCTGGTGCAGGCGCAGGCGGCGCGCTATGCCGACAGCGCCGCACTGTTCCAGGCGCTGGGCGGCGGCTGGTGGAACCGGCCCGCGCTGGCGACTGTTAGCGCCACGACGGCCCTGCCGCTGAGGACGGGCACGGACTGATTTTGTTGGACGCCACAATCACAAGGGGTGCATCCATGACGAAACGCACGAAGCGCATGCTGATCATGCTGGGGGCGGTGGCGCTGCTGATTGCCTTGCTGGCGCTGGGTTTCTTCCTGCATATCCGGCAACTGATGGCCAGCGCGCCCAAGCCCGCGCCGCAGACGGTCTCGGCCACGATCATCCGCCATGCGCAATGGCAGCCGCACCTGTCGTCCGTGGGCACCATGGTGGCCGTGCGCGGCGTCGACGTGGCCAGTGAAATTGCCGGCCTGGTCAGGTCCGTCCATTTCAAGTCGGGCCAGGAGGTGGCGGCGGGGCAGTTGCTGGTGCAGCTGAACGCCGATGCCGATATCGCCCAGTTGCGCGCTTTGCAGGCCGCCGCGGAACTGGCCGCTTCCGTGCTCCGGCGCGACCAGCAGCAATTCGCCGTGCAGGCGATCAGCCAGGCGCAGATCGACAGCGACCAGGCCGACCTGAAGAGCCGCCAGGCGCTCGCCGCGCAGCAGGCGGCGCTGGTGGAGAAGAAAACCATCCGCGCGCCGTTCGCGGGCAAGCTTGGCATTACCACCGTCAATCCAGGGCAGTACCTGAATCCCGGCGACAAGATCGTGACCCTGCAAACCATCGATCCCATCTATGTGAATTTCTATATTCCGCAAAAGCAGCTGAGCGGACTGCAGGTGGGGCAAGCCTTGCAGCTGTCCAGCGACGCCTATGCAAACACGGCTTTTACGGGCAAGGTCAGCGCCATCAGTTCCAAGGTCGACCCCGCCACGCGCAACGTGCAGGTCGAGGCCACGGTGGCCAATCCGCAGCGGCAATTGTTGCCCGGCATGTTTGCCAACGTGCACGTGGAGGCGGGCGGCAAGCGGCAGTTCCTGACCTTGCCGCAAACGGCGATCACCTACAATCCGTACGGTTCCACCGTGTTCGTGGTGCAGGCGGCGCAGCAGACCAGGCAGGATGCCAAGGTGGGGACACCGCCGCCGCCCAGGGCGGACGGGCTGGTGGTGCGCCAGGTGTTCGTGACGACGGGCGAGACGCGGGGCGACCAGGTGGCCGTGCTGACGGGCCTGGCCGAGGGACAGCAAGTGGTCACCAGCGGACAGATCAAGCTCAAGAACGGCAGCCCCGTGGTGGTCAGCAACGTGGTCGAACCGCGCAACAATCCGCGGCCTACGCCGCAGGAACACTGAGGCGCCGCCATGAACTTCACCGATCTCTTTATCCGCCGGCCCGTGCTGGCCATGGTGGTGAGCCTGCTGCTGGTGGTGCTGGGCCTGCGCTCCCTGTTCAGCTTGCCCATCAACCAGTATCCGAAAACGCAGAACGCCGTGGTGACGATCTCCACCACGTATTACGGCGCCGACGCGCAGACGGTGGCGGGGTTTATCACGCAGCCGCTGGAATCGGCCATCGCACAGGCGCAGGGCATCGATTATCTGTCGTCGTCGAGCAGCAGCGGCGTGTCCACGATCACGGCCACCTTGCGCCTGAATTACGATGCCAACCGTGCCCTCACGCAAATCAATACCCAGGTCAGTTCCGTGCGCAACCAGTTGCCGGCGCAGGCCCAGGCGCCCGTGCTGACGGTACAGACGGGGCAGACGACGGACGCCATGTATCTGGGCTTTTACAGCAAGACCTTGCCAACGAATAACGTCACGGATTTTCTCAGCCGCGTGGTCAAGCCCAAGCTCGACTCCGTCAGCGGCGTGCAGACGGCGGAACTGCTCGGTGCGCGCCTGTTTGCCCTGCGCGCCTGGCTCGATGCGGACAAGATGGCGGCTTTCGGCGTGACGGCGGCCGAGGTCAGCGCCGCGCTGGGCAACAATAATTACCTGGCCGCGCTCGGTTCGAGCAAGGGCCAGATGGTGACGATACCCCTGACGGCGGGGACGGACCTGCATTCCGTGGATGAATTCAAGAAGCTGGTCGTCAAGCGCAGCGGCGACTCCATCGTGCGCCTGGAAGACCTGGCCACCGTCGTGCTGGGGTCGGAAAACTACGATTTCAACGTCGCCTTCAGCGGCGTGCGTTCCGTCTTCATCGGCATCAAGGTGGCGCCGGAAGCCAATATCCTCGACGTGGCCGAGCGCGTGCGCGCCGCCTTCCCCGACATCCAGACGCAGCTGCCGGCCGGCCTGACGGGCGAAATCGTGTATGACTCGACGTTCTTCATCAATACCTCGATCCGCGAAGTCATCAAGACCCTGGTCGAGGCGCTGCTGATCGTCACCATCGTCATCTACCTGTTCCTGGGCAGCCTGCGGGCCGTCATCGTGCCCGTGATCGCCATGCCGCTGTCGCTGGTCGGCACCTTTACCGTGATGCTGGCGCTCGGCTATTCCATCAATCTGCTGACTTTGCTGGCCATCGTGCTGGCCATTGGCCTGGTGGTCGACGATGCTATCATCGTGGTGGAAAACGTCGACCGGCACATGAAGCTGGGCCAGTCGCCGCTGGAGGCCAGCCTGCTGGCGGCGCGCGAGCTGGGCAGTCCCATCCTGGCCATGACGGTGGTGCTGATCGCCGTCTACGTGCCCATCGGCTTCCAGGGCGGCCTGACGGGCGCGCTGTTTACGGAATTCGCGTTTACGCTGGCCGGCGCCGTGGCTGTCTCGGGCGTGGTGGCCTTGACCCTGTCGCCCATGATGTGTTCGCGCTTTTTTCGCCCGGAACAGGATAGCGGGCGTTTCGTGCAAGCCATCGACCGCGTGTTCGGCAAGGTGCATGACCGCTACCGGCGCATCCTGCACAGCTTGCTCGACACCTGGCTGGTGCTGATCGTGCTGGCGGCGATCCTGATGCTGGTGCTGGGCCTGATGTTCAAGATGTCGCAGTCGGAACTGGCGCCCGAGGAAGACCAGGGCGTGGTGCTGTCGCAGGTGGTGGGCGACCCGACGGCCACCTCGGACCAGATGCAGACGTACGCCGAGCAGATTTACCAGGTGGCCAAGGCCATGCCCGAATACAGCCAGATGTTCCAGATCACGGGCGTGCCCACAGTTAACTCGGGTTTTGGCGGCATGCTGATGACGCCATGGGACGCGCGCGCGCGCAGCGCCCAGCAGGTGCAGCAGGACTTGCAGGCGGGCTGGAACAGGATCGCTGGCGCGCGCGTGGCCGCCTTCCAGTTTCCCGCCTTGCCCGGCTCCTCCGGCTTGCCGGTGCAGTTCGTCATCACCACCACGGAACCGTTTGAAAACCTCGACGCCATCGCGCAGCAGGTGCTGGAGAAGGCGCGGGCGTCCGGCAGCTTTTATTTCATCGACACGGATTTGAAGATCGACAAGCCGCAAGCGACGGTAGTGATCGACCGCGACAATGTGGCCGCGCTGGGCCTGACGCAGCAGGACGTGGGCGGGGCCCTGGGTGCGGCGCTGGGCGGCGGCTACGTCAATTATTTTTCCATCGCGGGCCGTTCGTACAAGGTGATTCCGCAGGTACTGCAGGTGGACCGGCTCAACCCGTCCGAAGTGCTGGATTTCCATATCAAGACGCCGGACGGCACGATGATACCGGCCAGCACCGTGGCACACATCCAGTACGACGTCGTGCCCGAGTCGATCAACCGTTTCCAGCAGCTCAATTCCGTGACCCTGTCCGGCGTGTCCGGCGCTTCGCAGGGCGACGTGCTGGCCTTGCTGCGCAACGCCCTGGCCGAGGTGGCGCCCAGCGGCTACACGGCCGATTATTCGGGACAGTCACGCCAGTACGTGCAGGAATCGGGCGGCTTTGTCGTCACCATGCTGTTTGCCGTGGTGATCGTCTTCCTGGCGCTGGCGGCGCAGTTCGAGAGCTTCCGCGACCCCGTCGTGATTCTCGTCTCCGTGCCGCTGGCCCTGTTTGGCGCCACCATGTTCATCTTCCTGGGCTTTGCCTCGATCAACATTTATACGGAGGTGGGCCTGGTGACCCTGATGGGGCTGATCAGCAAGCACGGCATCCTGATCGTGGAAGTGGCCAACCAGCTGCAAAAGACGGGCAAGAGCAAGCGCGAGGCGGTGGAAGAGGCGGCTGGCGTGCGCCTGCGGCCCATTTTGATGACGACGGCCGCCATGGTGTTTGGCGTGCTGCCGCTGGTGATCGCCTCGGGTGCTGGCGCGGCGGGGCGCCACGCGATGGGCCTGGTGATCTTTACGGGCTTGTCCATCGGCACCTTGTTTACCCTGTTCGTCGTGCCCGCCATGTATTTGTTCCTGGCCGCCGACCACCAGGCCTTGCGTGCCGGCGCGGCGGAAGCGGCTCCCACGGAGGCGCCGGCGCATTGATGCGTTGGAACCGCTGAATGCAGCGAGGTACGCAAAAGGCCCCAGCAAAGACAGGCGCACAAGCAGGCGCACAAGCAGGCGTACAAGCGGGCACAATAGCTGGTGAATAGCCGGTGAATAGCCGATGCAATAGCAGATGCAATAGCGGGCGCAAAAAAGAGCCTTCCGGGAAGACTCTTCTGCACACAAGGCTCTGACCAGGCTCTGAGAACAAGATGCTGCAAACAGGATGCTGGACACAGTATCCCGCAAACAGTATCCCGCGAACAGGATGCTGCAAACAGAACGCTGGACACAACCCGCCGCACACAACCCGCCGCGAGAGCGGGCCGTAGCAACCTGCCGCCAACTGCCAACTGCCAACTGCCAACTGCCAACTGCCAACTGCTAGCTGTTGCGGGGCGGCGGCGTGGTCGTGCCTGTACCCGTTCCCGTGCCCGGCGGGGTGCCATTGTTGGGCGGCACGGTGGGGGGCGTGGTGGTGCCGTCGGGATTGGTGGTGGTGCCAGGCGCGACGCCTGGCGTCGTGGTGGCGGGCGGAACGGTGCTGTCGGGCGTGGTGCTGCCGCCCGTGCCCGAGGTGCCGGAATTGCCGCTGCCGGGCGTGGTGGCGGGCGTGGCATCGGGCGTGGCGGCCGGTGTCGCGGGGGCGGTGGTGGCGTCGTTGCGCTTGTTGCAGCCGCCCAGCAGCGCACACACGATGGCGGTGCCGAGGACTAGCTTGCTGGTGCTAAGGAGTGGGGCCGTCATGATTGTTCCTTTCTCGTTGGAAGGCTGTCGTAAGACTTCGAACATCGCCAGGCCACCCGCTGCATGCGGTAACAGGCAGCGTGCAAGAGGCAGCGCTAGCAATGCTGGCATCGCTTGCAGAAATTAGAGTAGACGGGCGTGCGCAGGTTCACCGCAGTTACAAATCAACGGTGCATGGCGGCGAGAGTAACGGCGCGCTTTGACGTGGCGCAAGCAGGCCACAGGAACGGGAACGGCGGCAGTGGAAATCACAGGGGGCATGCTTGCGGCCAGGACAGGGCGTCCCGGCCGCAGGCCATGCTTATTTAGATGGTGCAGCCTTGCTCACTTCCACTTCCCAATCCACGCCCGATTCGACATGGTGCTTGGCGGCAAAGTCGCCCTGGCTGATGGCCACGGCCACGTCGAGCAGGCTGTTCAGGTAGACGAGCGGCTTGCCCTTGGCGACGCCGCCAAACGTGTGCTCGAACGGCGCCGTGACCTTGGCCACTTGCTTGCCCTTGTGCAGGATGCGCACTTGCAGCGGATCATGTAATTTCACCTGTAATTCATCGAGCAGGGATTTCGGGATATTCGTCCACACATTGCCATATTTGACGTCGAGCACGGGCACGATGCCGCGGATGGTGTTGCCGTCGCGTACAGGTTTTTGATACGCGATTTTGACCACGGATTCGCTCGGCAATTGCGGGCCCACCTGTTCATAGGTGATGGCGCCCGACGCCAGGCGCGCGCCCACGTAGGCGTACACATCACGGCCATGGAAGGTGTACGACTCGCCTGATCCGGCCAGGCGGTTGACCTTTTCATCGATTTCACGCAGCTCGGCCACACCGTCGCGTTCGGCGATCAGGGTGAACAGGCCATTATCCGGACCCACGAAATAGCGTCCGCCCTTGGTTTTCAGCACCACCGACTTGCGGTTCGTGCCCACGCCCGGATCGATGACGGAAACAAATACCGTGCCTTGCGGCCAGTAATTGGCCGTCTGGTACAGACGGTAGGCGCCCAGCCAGATATCGTAGTCGGGAATCTGGTGCGTCAGGTCCGAGATGGTGAGCCGGGGATCGACGCCATAGGCCACGCCATGCATCGCGGAGACGGCGCCGTCGGCAGTGCCGAAGTCCGTCATCAGCACCAGCGGAGACGCGGCCTGCGCGGCGGACAGCATGAGGGCGCTCAGGCAGGCGCCCGCGACGAGGTGAGAAACAAGGCGGGAAATTTGCTTGATGATCATATGGCGTTTCCGTGTTTTAGAAGTTGTAGCTCAGCTTGGCATAGAAATACGCGCCGTTTACGCCGATGGGGTTGATGAAATTGTAGGGCAGGGCGCCGCCATAGGTGGCATTGTTGGTGTCGCGCACGCGCTGCGGATAGCGGTCGAGAATATTGTTGCCGCCGACGCTCAGGGTCAATTGCTTGCTCAGTTTCAACTGGCCTTCCAGGTCCAGCGACCAGACGGCGCCGAAGCGCTGCGCGGGGATGCCGTCGATCAATGGCGCATCGCTGTCATACGAAAAATCCTTCAGTTCGCCAAAGCGCGTGGCGCGCGCCTGCACGCCCCAGCCTGCCGCCTGCCAGTCGGCACCCAGGATCAGCTTGCTATTCGGCGAGGCGTTCTTGATGCGGAACAAGCTCGTCTCCGTCAGCAAGGTCAGGTCCGGATCGATGGCGGCCAGCATCGTCGAACGCTGGCGCACCTTGTCCAGGCTGGTCTTGTTCAGGTTCAGGGCCGCGCTCAGGTTCAACTTGCCGTTGCTGAGGGCCAGGTCGTGGTTCAGCACCACGTCCAGGCCGCGGGTAGCGGTGTCGAGCAGGTTCGCCAGGTAGGCCACGGACTGGATGTCGCTGCGGCCCGCGCCAGCCAGGTAGGCGGTGACGGCGTCGCTTTGCAAGTCGCTTGAGCGCGTGATGCGGTCGCGGATGCGGATCACGTAGGCGTCCACCGTCAGGCTGGTGGCGCTCGCCGGCTTCCATGCCAGGCCCAGCGACACATTGGTCGACTTTTCCGGCTTCAACTGTTGCGCGCCGAAGCTGCGCGCCAGCGGATCGCTGGCCGGCAGCAGGGCCGCCGTTTGCAGGGCCGTGCCGTCCGCGTTGAAATTCAGGGTGGCGAAGCGGAAGCCCGTCTGCACCAGGGCCGGCGCGCGGAAGCTGTTCGACAGCGAGCCGCGCACGAGGAACGTGTTCGTCACTTTATAGCGGCTCGACAGCTTGCCCGTGCTGGCGCTGCCAAAGTCGCTGTAATCCGAATAACGGGCGGCGGCGCCCACCAGCAGGCGCGGCGTGAGATCGGTCTCCACGTCCGCATATACGGAGCGGATCTGCCGGCTGCCGTCATACGCATCCGACGGACGCAAGCCCGGTCCCGCCTGCGCGCCCGGCGGCGCATCCGTGTTGCCGCCGGCCGCATACGACGCGGCATCGCCGGCCGAACTGGTGTAGCTTTCGCGCATCCATTCCGTGCCAATGGCCAGGCTCAAGGGCGCTGGCAAGCCAAGATCGAGGCTGCGCGTGGCGTCCAGGTTTAGCGCATCCTGGCGGAAGTCGAAGCCGGCCAGGTGAAAACTGGTGGGACTGGCCGCGCCCTGCGAAGCGTTGACGGAGTGGCTGACGCCGTAGTCAAAGCGGTCGCTGCCATGGCGCGCGCTGGCGTCCCAGTTCCACTCGCCTGCGCTGCCACGCACGCCGGCCACGACGCTCAGGTCGCGCTTGTCGCCGTTGGTGACGGGGCGGTAGCCGTTCGGATACAGGGCCGGCACGTTCGACGGGTCGCCCGGATAGCGGAAGTAGGCGCTGCCGTCGGATGTTCTCTCGTTCAAGGTGGCGAACGAGTACACGTCCAGTCCATGATCCAGGGTCAGCTGCGCGTTGTAAAACAGGTAGTTGTTGCGCTGGCGCGAGTCGCCCGACTTGAACAAGACCTTGCCATCGAGGGCCTGGTCGGCCGGCGTGAAGTTGTAGGAAGTCCAGCCCGCGTCGCTGGGGCCGGCCCGTTCCGTGGGCGAGCGGCGCCGCGTTTCCGCGCCGAAGTGCAAGTAGCCCGCGTCGCCCAGCGGCACGCCGTAGTCGGCGTTGACGATGACGCTCTGGCCATCCGTCAGGGTTTGACCGGTGGGGTCGAAATGCGTGTGGTTGGCGCCATAGCTGACGGACGCGGCACCGCCCGCGCGGGCTTTTTTCAGCACGATGTTGATGACGCCCGCGACGGCGTCGCTGCCGTACTGGGCGCCGGCGCCGTCGCGCAGGATTTCGATATGGTCGATGGCGTTGGGCGGTATCGCATTGATGTCCACCGGCACCGTGCCGGCGAAGCTGCTTTCAGTGTCGAGCACGGCGCTGGTGTGGCGGCGCTTGCCGTTGATTAGCACCAGCACCTGGTCCGGCGCCAAGCCCCGCAGCTGGATGCCGCGCACGGAGTCCGACGCGCCACTCGACTCGATGCGGGGGAAGTTGATCGACGGCGACAGCGCCTGCAATGCCGCGCCCACGTCGCCCGAGGCCAGCGCATTGCTCACTTCGCGCGCGCCGAAACGGTCGATGGGCACGCTGCTGTCGAAGACGGTGCGGTTGCGCGCGCGCGAGCCGACGACAGTGACCTGGTCGATGCTGGCCGCGGCTTGCGGTTCGGCCTCGGCGGCCGTGCCGCCGGCCCAGGCGGGGGCGTTGCCCAGCATGGCGCAGGCCAGCACGATGGCGCGCAGGGGCGTGGCGGGAAGGGAAGATGCAACGTCAGAATGGCGCGGGTGCAAGGCGGTGTCCTTTGGCTCGATTAGTGTCGGTGTGGAAACAGTTGCCATGAGCTTAAGGGAGCCACCCGCCGGCGCTAACGATTCTTTCTGGATATGCTTATGCTGTTGTTTTTATGTTGCCAGCTGGTGCAGCAGGGCGGGTATCTCGGCCGGAATTTCGCGCGCCAGGTAGCCGAGGGTGCCGAAGCGCAGGGCCAGCTGTTCGCCCGCCAGCGCATGCAGGGCGATGCCCCAGGCGCACGCTTGTTCCAATGGCGCGCCGCGGGCGGCCAGGCCCGCGATGATGCCGGCCAGGGTGTCGCCCGAGCCGGAAATGGCCAAGCCGATATTGCCGCCTGCGTGCATCCCGTGCGTCCAGCCGGTGCCGTCGGGCATGGCGAGGACGGTCAGCGCGCCTTTCAGGGCGACGATGGCATTCCAGCGCCGCGCCGCTTCCATGGCGCAGGCGCGCGGGTCGGCCAACACGGCATCTTTCGAGATACCCATCAGCTGCGCCAGCTCGCCCGCGTGCGGCGTCAGCAGGACGGGCTGGTCAAAGCGGAAATGCGCAGGCTTGCGCACGACCTGCATGGCGCAGGCGTCGAGAATCAGGCGGCTGCCGGCAAACAGGGGCAGCAGGTGGCGCATCAGCTCGCAGCTGGCCGCCGTCTCGCACATGCCCGGCCCGACGAGCACGGCATCGACCTTGTCCACCAGCGGCGCCAGCTGGTGCCGCGCCTCGTGCCGGAAGCCGCCCAGCGCCGTTTCATCGAGGCCGATGACCCGCGCTTCGGGCATGGCGATGGCCACTTGCGTCGCCACCGAGGCGCCCGTCGCCAGGGTCAGCTTGCCCGCGCCGGCGCGCAGGGCGGCCGTGGCCGCCAGCAGGATGGCGCCCGGCATTTCCTCCGAGCCGGCGACGATCAGCAAGTGGCCGCGCACTTCCTTGTCGCCATCGGCGGCGGGCATGGGCAGGGGCCAGGAGCGCAGCAGGGCGGGCGTGATGTCGGTGGCGGGCATGCGGTGCCTCCTGGCGGGAAAATCTAGGACTTGGGCGCGGCCGGCATGTCGGGCTGCGCCGTGACGGGGGTGCCCGCGGCTTCCAGCGGCGCGACGAAATTGCACAGGTCCAGCTGCAGCTTGCCATGCTTGCCCAGGCCCGGATTGAAGGCATACGAGGTGACGCCGCAGTTGGGCACGTCCGCTGCCTTGTCGATGGCCAGGATGGCGTGCTCGTCGCAGCGTTCCAGCAGGTAGCGGAAGCAGTTGACGATAACCTGGTGGCCGACGATCAGCACCCGTTCGCCCCGGTATTCGCGCGTGATGGTGTCGAGCACGCTGCGCAGGCGCAGGATGACGTCGCACCAGCTTTCGCCGCCGGGCGGACGGAAATAAAACTTGCCCACGTGCTGGCGCTGCGCGTGCAGTTCCGGATACTTGCTGGCGATGCCATGCACGGTCAGGCGGTCGAGGATGCCGAATTCCTTTTCGCGCAGGCGCTCGTCGGCCACCACGGCGCTCAAGTTGTCCGCATCGATGCGCGCCAGCACGGCCTGCGCCGTCTGGTGCGCGCGCACATAGGGCGAATACAGCACCACGGTCGGTCGTTGTTCAGGGGGGAGGGTGGCGAACCAGTCGCCCAGGGCTTGCGCCTGGCGCGCACCGAGGCTGGAGAGGGGGACGTCGACATCGCGCTCGGCAATGGCGATCAACAGCTGCTTTTCCGCTTCGGCGGCGTCGCGCGCCACGTTGCCGGCACTCTGGCCGTGACGCACGATCCACAATTGCTGCGGCCATTTTTGCTCCATCGCCTTGCGCTCCCATCTGTATTGATCGACTGTCAATATAGATGAAAGCGGCCAGGCGCGGCGCGCCGCTGGTCCGGGTGCAACGATTACGCCGTGTGTTCCGCTTCGTCCAGGTCGGGCGCGTTGTCGCTGTTGTAGACGGCCAGGTCGGTCTCGCCCATGACGCGGCTGGTGACGGTGCCGGCCGTGATGGAGCCGCTCACGTTCAGGGCCGTGCGGCCCATGTCGATCAGCGGTTCGACGGAAATCAGCAGGCCGGCCAGGGCGACGGGCAAGTCCATCGCCGACAGCACGATCAGGGCGGCAAACGTGGCGCCGCCGCCCACGCCGGCCACGCCGACGGAACCGATGGTGATGATGGCCAGCAAGGGCAGCAGGAAGCTGATGGTGAACGGGTCGACGCCGACGGTGGGGGCGATCATCACGGCCAGCATGGCGGGATAGATGCCGGCGCAGCCATTCTGGCCGATGGTCGAACCGAACGAGGCGGCGAAGTTGGCGATGCCTTCCGGCGTGCCCAGGCGTTGCGTCTGCGTCTGCACGCTCATCGGGATCGAACCGGCGCTGGTGCGCGACGTGAACGCGAAGGCCAGCACGGGGAAGACCTTTTTCACGAAGCGCAAGGGGTTCAGGCCCACGCCGGCGATGATGGCCAGGTGCACGAGGAACATCAATATCAGCGCGCTGTAGGACGCCACGACGAAGTTGATCAGTTTCAGGATGTCCGTGTAGCTCGACGAGGCCACCACTTCAAACATCAGCGCGAAGACGCCGTACGGCGTCAGGCGCAGCACCAGGGTGACCATGCGCATGACGATGGCGTGCGCCACTTTCATGAAGTTTTCGAAGGACGCGAAAATCTCCGGTTTTTTCGCCGCGATGCCGGTGGCCGAGATGCCGATGAAGATCGAGAACACCACCACGGCGATGGTCGAGGTCTTGCGCGCGCCCGTCATGTCGAGGAAGGGGTTGGTTGGCACGAAGCTGACCAGCAGTTTCGGCAGGGACAGGGCTTTCGCCGTTTCCAGCGACCCTTGCAGCTGCACGCCGCGCGCCACTTCGGCCGCGCTCGACGTCAGGCCCACGGCCGTCAGGCCGAACAGCTTGGCCATCAGGATGCCCAGCGCGGCGGCGACGGTGGTGGTGATGAGCAGCGTGCCGATGGTCAGCGCGCTGATCTTGCCCAGGGAACTCGCATCCTTGAGTTTCAGGATGGCGGAGATGATGGAGACCATGATCAGCGGCATGATGATCATCTGCAGCAGTTTCACATAACCGCTGCCGACGATGTCGACGTATTCATTGGTGCCGGCGATGACGGGCGAACCGGCGCCGTAGATGGCCTGCACGGCCGCGCCCAGCAGCACGCCCAGGCCCAGGCCCGTGAACACGCGCACGGTGAACGTGGCGTGCTTGCGTTGCTGGTGGAACATGAAGGCGAAGACGAGCAGCGCAACGAGCAGGTTCAGAATGATGTTAATTGCCATGAGAGGGCCTTATCTTGGTTTTATTCGAGTCTGCATAAAGCATGTGGAACTGTACTACAGGTAGCAGCTGCCCCAGCCTGGGGCGGAAGGGCAAGCACTGTACAGTACTATGGGGGCGTTCTGCGCAATGCCGCTGCGAATATTACGCTATATGAATATGCTCCACAGGCATAAGTCTTTCGGATGATTGTGCATCTGGCCATTTCGTGCCAGCATTCTTTTCCCGTTTGCTAATATGGCGCGCGTTATTTTAATAAGGAAAAAGATGAATGCTTTGACGGAAGTACAAGTGCTGGATGGGGAAGAGCGCTTGCGCCTGGCCATGATGGCGTCCGACGTGGCCGCGCTGAATGGCTTGCTGGCCGATGATTTGCTGTTTACCAATCACCTGGGCCATCTGCTGAGCAAGCATGCGGACCTGGCCGCACACGAGCAGCGCCTGCTGACCATCACGGATCTGCGCGCCTCCGAGCGCCATGTGCGCATCACGGGCAGCGTGGCCGTGGTGTCCGTGCGCATGCAGCTGACGGGCAGCTATCACGACGTGGAAACGCATGGGGACTTCCGATTTACCCGCGTCTGGGCGCAGGATGGCAGCGGCGCGCTGCAAGTGATCGCCGCCCATTCGGGCGTGGTGGCGTAGGCAATGGCAGTGGATCATCGTTCCAAAGGGCAGCTGCTGGAAGCTGTCATCGCCGCCGGCCCCGCCACCCTGGCCATCACGGCCGGCTATCCCGTGCTGCTGTACAACCTGGTGCGCACCTGGGCCGAGGCGCCCGGCGCCAACGCGCTGGCCGCGCTGCTGCTGACGGGCGGGCTGTGGGCCTTGCTGGAATTCTGGCGCATCGCGCTGGCCACGGTGGCGCGCAAGGCATATGCATTCAACTGGCGCTTCTGGCTGGCCATCGCCGCTTTCCTCGCCTGCTTCGCGCGTTTCGTGCCGGACATGCCTGCCGGACTGATGCTGGTCTTGCTGGTACTGCCGGCGCTGGCGTGGACACATTTCATCCTGCTGCAGCTGAAACGTCCGCGTGATGCCTGAGGCGTGATGCCGGCGTTTTACGCAAGCAATTGCCGGCCGGGGCAAGATCGTCATGCCGCCGCGCCTGGCAATCGATATAATCATTTCCCACACGCATTGCAAACAGCATGCCTGGCGTAACTCCATTTATTTTGAAAGAATGTCGATGAAAGCTCTCTTTTTGCTGGTGTTCGTATCGGGCGCCGCCCTGGCCGACGATGCCGCCATGCTGCAATGCCGTTCCCTGGCCGATGTGCCCAGCCGCGTGAAATGCTATGACGCCATTCCGCTGGGTGCGGCGGCGCCTGCCATGCCGGCCGCCGTGGCAGCGGCTGCCGTGCCCACCGCGCAGCAGCGCGAGCAAAGCTTTGGCATGGAAACGATCAAGGCGCCCAAGGCGGCCGTGCCGGAAGAAAGCACCTCGATCAGCAGCACCATCGCCGGCAAGTTCGATGGCTGGAGCGGCAATGAAATGATTAAATTGGGGAATGGCCAGGTATGGCGCGTCATCGATGGCAGTTCCGCCGTGCTGGCGCCACTGAACAACCCGAAGGTGACGGTCGAACGCAACTTCATCGGCACCTTCTTCCTGAAGATCGAAGGCACGAATAATTCGCCCAAAGTACGCCGCGTGCAATAAATTCCTGCAGCACAGGGCGCGCGGCCATCAGTGCTGCGCGTCCATGTTGCGCAGCAGCTCGCCGATCCAGTCGGCGAAGGAGCGCACGGCCGGCGACAGGTGCCGGTTTTGCGGATACAGCACGGACAGCGGCACCACCGGACCCCGGTACTGCTGCAGCACGGCCACCAGGTGCCCGGCGCGCACATGCGGCGCCGCCAGGAAACTGGCGATGCGTATCAGCCCCAATCCTTCCAGCCCGCAAGTGATATAGGCATCGGTATCGTTGACGGCCAGGCTGCCGCGCAAGGTGAGCGCGCGTTCCTCGCCGTCGACGATGAAATGCCAGGCCAGCGGCCGCCCCGTCAGTCCTGAATGAAACTCCACCGCCTGGTGCTGCGCCAGCTCGTCCAGCGAGCGGGGCGTGCCATGCCGTTCCAGGTAGGCGGGCGAGGCGCACGTCACCCATTCGAAGCCGCCGATACGGCGCGCCACCAGCAAGGGGGACAATTCCGGCACGCCAGCACGCACCACGCAATCGACGCCTGCCTGTATCAGATCGACGGGCCGGTCGCCCAGGGTCAGCACGAGATCGATGTCCGGATAGCGGTCCTGGAAGGTCCGCATGGCGGGCAAGACCACCTGCCGCGCGAAGGACGAGGTCATGTCGACGCGCAAGGTGCCGCGCGGCTTGGCCGTGCCGTTCGACAAGGCATTGTCAACCCGCGCGAGCTCGCTCAGGATGCGCTGGCAGTGCTCGTAATACACGCCGCCGTCCAGGGTCAGGCTCAGCGTTCGCGTCGTGCGCTGCAGCAGCCGCACGCCCAGCATGGCTTCCAGGTCCTGTATCGAGCGGCTGACGGTCGAGCGCGGTATCGACAGATTCCTGGCCGCTCCGGCAAAGCTGCGCGCCTCCACCACGCGGGAAAAAATCTGCATGCCCCGTATCCTGTCCACCGCCGCTCCCGTGTCTGGTATTGAGGGACGATTATCCCATTTTTTGCAATTCTCAAGGCCAGCCATGCCCGCTTATGCGCAAGCCGCCACCTGCCTATACTGCCCTGCATCCCCGGCATGCCCGTGCGCACCAGTTGGCCGTGCCGAAAAATGGATCAATCTCACCACTGAACAGAAGGAAGCAAACATGTCCCCTCATTCTAATGAATTGCCTCGCGGCGCCACCCTGGTACTCGGTGCCGGTGAACTCGGCATGGCGGTGCTGCGCCATCTGGCGCCGCGCTGCCAGGCGCTGGCCAGGCCGCTTGCCGTGCTGGTGTCGCCCCGCTCGCTGCAGGCGCCGGACCCCGCGCAGGCACGCACGCAGGCACAATTGCGGGCCATGGGCGTGCGCGTGCTGCCCTTTGATTTGCTGGAGGGCTCCGGTGCCGAGCTGACCGCGCTGCTGCGTACATTCGACACGGTGGTCAATTGCACGGGATTCGTGGCGGGGCCGGGTACCCAGAGCGGCATCACCGGCGCCGTGCTGGCCGCTGGCGTGCGCCGGTATTTTCCCTGGCAGTTCGGCGTCGATTACGACGTCGTCGGCATGGGCAGCGGCCAGCCCGTGTTCGACGAGCAATATGCCGTGCGCCAGCAGCTGCGGGCGCAGTCCGCCACCGAGTGGGTGATCGTCTCGACGGGGATGTTTACCAGTTTCCTGTTCGAGCCGGCCTTCGGCCTGGTCGCATTCGGCAAGGACGGGGACGTGGTGCGCGGCCTGGGCAGCTGGGAAACGCGGCTGACGGTGACCACGCCCGACGACATCGGCCGCCTCACCACCGCCATCCTGCTGGAAACGCCTGCCATCCGCAACCAGGTGGTGTACGTGGCCAGCGATACGGTTTCGTATGGCCAGCTGGCCGCAATCGTCGAGGACGTCACGGGGCGGCCGTTCCGCCGCGAGCTGCTGACGCCGCAGCGGCTGGCCGCCGACCTGGCCAGCCATCCCGGCGATGGCATGGCGCGCTACCGCGTCGCCTTCGCGCGCGGCGAGGGCATGTGGTGGGACAAGGAAAGCACCTACAACGCGCGGCGCGGCATCCCGACGGTGGACGTGCGCAGCTGGCTGCAGGCGCACGGCGGTGTCTGGCAATCCGGCGAAGCGCCCGCATGCGCATGAGCCGCATGAGCCGCGTGGGCGGCAAGGCCGGCCGTTTCAGTCCTGCGCCTCTGCCACCTCCAGCCAGGCGATGCGGCCGTTGCCCGCTTCCTCCAGGTGGGCCAGCAGGGCGCCGGCCGCCGTTTCCGGCAGGCTGAAGTCGAACAGCACGGCGTCGCCGTGCGCCACGTTCAGCAGGGTGGCGCCGGCTCCGTCCAGCTCGCGGCGCAGCATGCCTTCCATCGCATACGGCACCGTGCAGCGCAGGGTTCGCTGGCGCACGATGGCCGTCTTTTCCGCCTGCAGCAGCGCCTGCGCCACGCTGTCCGTGTAGGCGCGCACGAGGCCGCCCGCGCCCAGCTTGATGCCGCCAAAATAGCGCACGACGGTGGCCAGCACGCCTTCGAGGTCCTGGTGGCGCAGCACGTCGAGCATGGGCCGCCCCGCCGTGCCGCTCGGCTCGCCATCATCGACGGCGGCCGACTGCCCGCCCGCCAGCAGCGCCCAGCACACATGGCAGGCGCCCGGATGCTGCGCCTTCAAGTCATTGACCACCTGCTGCGCGCTGGCGCGGTCCGTCATCGGCTGCACGCAGCCGATGAAACGGCTTTTCTTGATGATCAGTTCGCTGTGGACGGGGGCGGCAATGGTAAACGGCATGGCGGGAACGAAAGCGGGCAAAGCAGCATGATAGAGGAAATGCGCGCCGGCGACGAGCCAGTGCCGCCTACGCGGCCGATGGCGATACCAGTTCGCGCAGCGCGGCATCGCGCACTTGCACAATGTCGAACAATCCCAGCGCGCGCAGGGCGGGCAAGGCGTCGAGAATGTCGCGCTCGGCACTGTTTCGCTCGGCGCTGCTGGCGGCTTCGTCCAGCCATACCCGGGCATTCGCAAGGAAGGCGCCCACCGTGCCCTTGCGCACGGTGACGCCATTAAACTGCCCCTGGTTTTGTTGATCTGGTAATACGTCTTCTGCGCGCATGGTGAACTCCTGAACGATGGAAAGACTCCACTGTATGATGGCGGGATTGTCTTGCCTACGTTGTTTATGACTATCGATACGTCAAATCCGCCAATCTTGCCGCCGACGCTGCTCACGCCGCTGCGCGCCATGCTCACGCCGCTGCGCGCCATGCGCATGGCCCAGCCGCAGGAACGGGTGACGCCGCCGCACAGCCATGCCAGCGGGCAGTTGTTCGGCGCTGTGCGGGGCTTGCTCGCCGTTGCCGCCGACAGCGGGCAGTGGGTGGTACCGGCCAGCCATTGCGTGTGGATGCCGCCCCATCACGTCCATGCGCTGCGTTCCCATGGCCCGTTTGCTGGCTGGAGCGTGTATGTGGACGAGGCCAGTTGCGACAGCTTGCCCGCCGCGCCGTGCGTGATGCGCGTCTCGGGCCTGCTGCGCGAGGCGGTGGGCCGCGCCAGCGCCTGGGACGACGGTGCGCCGGACGCGCGCCAGGCCCGGGTGGCAGGCGTGATCCTCGACGAGATCTCCGCCGCGCCGCACGAGCCCTTCGGTTTGTCGCTCCCCACGGACCCGCGCCTGCTGCGCGTAGCGCGCGCCGTGCTCGATGACTTGGCCGACGAGCGCGGCGTGGAAGCGCTGGCCGCCTGGGCCGGCGTGTCGCCGCGCACGCTGGTGCGCCGTTTCGCGCTGGAGACGGGTTTTACCCCATCCGTCTGGCGCCAGCGCGCCCGCACCCTGCGCGCCCTGGAACTATTGGCCGCCGGCCAGCCCGTCACGACGATTGCGTTGGACCTGGGCTACGGCAACGTCAGCGCCTTCATCGCCATGTTCCGGCGCGTGATGGGTGTGACGCCGGGCAGGTATGCGGCCATGGCCGGGTGAAGGGCGGCGCGCCTCGCTGGCAGCGCCCGCCGGCCTGTTGAAGACTGCAAGCATGCAATCGGCGTAAAATTGCTCAATTCATTCTTTGGTTTCCATGATATATGCACAACGACGACCGCTTCGATGGCATCAACGATTTCGTCATGACCGTGAAACTGGGCAGCTTTGCCGCGGCGGCCGCCGCGCAGGGCGTGTCGGCGTCGGGCGTGGGCAAGAGCGTGTCGCGGCTGGAAGCGCGCCTGGGCACCAAGCTGCTGCACCGTACCACGCGCCGGCTGACCCTCACGCCGGAAGGGCGCACCTACTACGACATGTGCGTGCAGATGCTCGACGACCTGGAGGCAACGGAACATGGCCTGATCATGGGCCAGCAAGTGCCGACGGGGCGCCTGCGCGTGGACGTGCCGGCCGCGTTCGGCCGCCGCCACATCCTGCCCACCCTGCTGGAGCTGGCGGCCCGCCACGCGGGCATCGAGCTGGCCGTGACCTTCACGGACCGCACCGTGAACCTGGTCGAGGAGGGCATCGACCTGGCCGTGCGCATCGGCGCGCTGAACAACGACGCCGACCTGGTGGCGCGCCAGCTGGGCACGCAGCGGCTGCTGATCTGCGCCGCGCCGTCCTACCTGGCGCGCCACGGCACGCCGCAAGTGCGCGACGAACTGACGCAGCACGACTGCATCGTGGGCTGGCGCCGGCAGGGAGCCGCGGTCTGGCTGCTGCGCGAGGCGGACGGCAGCTCCACCGAGCAGGCCATCCGCGTGCGCCATGCCCTGCGCGATGGCGAGGCGATGCTGGCGGCCACCGTGGCGGGCGCGGGCCTGTGCCAGCTGCCCACCTGGCTGATCGATGCGCACCTGGCGTCAGGCCAGCTGGTGCCCGTGCTGCAGCAGCATGCGGGCGGCGAAATGCCCATCCATGCCGTGTGGCCGGCCACGCGCTATGTCAAGCCGCGCCTGCGCGCCGCCATCGATGCGCTGGTGGCGCTGGCGGGCGCGCCCAATCCCGTGTTTCACCCGGCCCGGTGAGCGGCCTCGATCAGCATCAATCGGCATTAAACAGCGGCAGCACATGCTCGGCCATCTCCGCGATGACCTCTTCGGCCGGGCGCTGCGACGGCTTCATGTTCAGCGCCACGTGGCTCACGCCCAGTTCGCGCTGCGCCTGCCAGCGTTCGATCAGCGCCTTGCGGCCGATGCGCACCACATTGTAGAAGCGCCGCGGCGGCGCGTCCGGGTCCTTGTCCAGGTCGAAGAAGGTGGCGTAGCCATAGGGCGGCGGCGTCCTGTCGCCCGCATGCTGGCGCAGGCTGGCCAGGATGTCGCCGATCGCCTGGGCATCGTCGACGGACCATATCCACGCGTCGACATGGCGCGCCAGCCAGTCGATGGGCTGGCGCGAGCGGCCCACCGCCAGCATGGGCAGGTGGTGGCGCACCGGCTTGGGCACCAGGTCCAGACTGCCATCCAGGTTGCCGTAATGCCGCGTCGTGGCGGCCGGGAAGGCTTGGCCGCCCAGCTGGCGCAGCAGCGCGAAGGCTTCGCGGTAGCGCTCGTCGCGGTTGTCGAAATCGGCGCCAAAGGCCGGGTATTCGGCGGGCCGGTCGCCCGTCGACAGGCCGAGTAGGAAGCGCCCGCCGCTCAATTGATCCACCGAGGCCGCCTGCTTGGCGACGATGACGGGGTCGCGCACGGGCAGCACGATGCCGGCCGTGCCGATGCTGATGCGCCTGGTGACGGAGGCCAGGAAGCCCGCGTACACGAAGGGATCGAACACCTGCCCGGCGTCGCCGAATGCCGGATCGAGGAAGGGCACGTCGCGCAGCCAGATGCTGGCAAAGCCGGCGTCGTCGACCAGCCTGGCCATGCGCTCGTGTTCCCGCATGGTGGGCAGCGGTGAGCCGGGGTAGGCTTCCAGCGGCGCGATCAGGCCGAAGGTCAGCTTGCCGGGGCTGAACACGCGCCGGAACGGGGCGTGCTGCGCCAGGCTGGCCGGCGCGGGCGGCGGGGTGTCGTGGTGCTGTCGCAAATCCATGATGTCGTTCCTTTCCTTATTCGGCTGCCGTCGCCGGCAGTTCCAGCTTGTCGCCGGGCTGGCCGCCGCCGCCATTGCGCGCCGGCCAGACGATGTCGAGCTGCGAGCGGCTGATGTGCCAGCGGCCGTCGATGCGCCGGTATTCGTCCGCATATGCGCCCAGCAGTATCCACGGGTCGCGCTGCTCCGGCTGGCGCGTGTGCAGGTCGATCAGGTAGCAGCGCCCCTGCGCCGTGTCCGCGTCGAGCAGTTCCACCCAGTGGTTCGTCACGGCGTGCAGGAAGGGGTAGCTGCCATGGCGCTCGGTGTCGTAGTCGTCGAAGGCCTGCTGCAGGCCGGCGCGGATGGCGTCCCGTCCGCGCCATTCGCCCAGTCCCGCGTTGCAGACGGCGTCCGGCGCGAACAGTTCGGCCAGTTCGCCGATGCGGTTGCTGTCCAATAAATGGCTGTAGCGGATGCGCAGGTTTTTGATGGCTTCCAGGTCCAGCAGTGTTTGCATGTTCATCGTGTGTCCTTTCAAAGAGTGGGGCCAAAAGCGGGCCGGTTACTGCGGCGCCGCCGCAAAGGCGGGGTAGTCCGTATAGCCGTTCGCGCCGTGCGGGCCGTAGAAGGTGGCGCGCTCGGCCTGCGCCAGCGGCCAGCCGTGGCGCAGGCGCTCGACCAGGTCCGGGTTGGCGATGAACGGGCGGCCGAAGGCGGCCAGGTCGATGCGGCCCTCCTGCAATGCCGCTTCCGCGCTGTCCCCGTCGAAGCCGCCCGCCGAGATCAGGGTGCCGCGGTAGGCGCGGCGGAACTCGGCCGCGAAGCCGGCGGGTATCGGCGTCTGCCCCAGGGTCAGCTGGTCGCTCGTGTGCACGTAGGCGAGGCCGCGTGCATTGAGCGCTTCGGCCAGGGCCAGCCAGGTGGCCGCTTCGTCGTCGAAGGGCTGCATGTCGTACAGGCGGCCGAACGGCGAGATGCGCACGCCGACGCGCTGCGCGCCCACTTCCGCGCTCAGGGCGTCGATGGTGTCGAGGATCAGCCGCAGACGGTTGGCGATCGTGCCGCCGTACGCGTCGTCGCGCGTGTTGAGGGCGCCGTTGATGAATTGCTCGAACAGATAGCCGTTGGCGCCGTGCAACTCGATGCCGTCGAAGCCGGCCGCCATGGCGCGCCGCGCGGCCAGCACGAAGTCCTGAATGACGCGGGGGATTTCCGCGGCGTCCAGGGCGCGCGGCGCGCTGGCGGGCACTTGCCCGGCCACGCCCGGCGACACCCAGGCAAAGGCGGGCGAATTGTCCGCGCGGCGGGCCACGGACGACACGGGCGCCGCGCCATCGGCTTGCAGCGAGGTGTGCGACAGGCGCCCCACATGCCACAGCTGGGCAAAGATGCGCCCGCCCCGCGCATGCACGGCGTCGCACACCTGGCGCCAGCCGGCTTCCTGCGCATCCGTGTACAGGCCGGGCACGAACAGGAAGCCCGTGCCTTCGCGGCTGACGGGGATGCCTTCGCTGATGATCAGCCCGGCCGATGCGCGCTGGGCGTAGTACAGCGCCGTCTGCGCGTCCGGCACGCCATCGGTGGCGCGCGAGCGCGTCATGGGCGCCATGACGATGCGGTTGGGCAGGGCCAGTCCTGCCAGGTCATACGGAGTGTAGAGCTTTTTCATAGCCAGTCCTTTCGGTCAAATACGGTGCGTGATGCGTGATGCGGGCGCAGGCATTGCCTGTGCCGCCATGCCGTCTATTGTATTTATGAACGGAAAAAAGATAATCTGGGTTTGATTCCGCAGACTCGATCCTGTGGGGATTGAATTGGGATAGTGTAGGAAGGGAAGGGGGCTGAAAAACAAAAAAGCCCACGAACGTAAATTCGTGGGCTTTCCTGAAGTATTTGGTAGGCCGTGCGGGATTCGAACCTGCGACCAACGGATTAAAAGTCCGCTGCTCTACCAGCTGAGCTAACGACCCAAAAACTTTGACTGCTGAACTGCGGTAACACTGCGTGGAAGGCGCTTGCCATGGCGGCATGCGGACAGACCACAAATTCTTGGTAGGCCGTGCGGGATTCGAACCTGCGACCAACGGATTAAAAGTCCGCTGCTCTACCAGCTGAGCTAACGACCCAAGGGCGGCTATTATGACGGCCAACGGGGATTTTGGGAAGGGCTGAACGGGGCATGGGCGGAAAAAAGCCTTGCATCGCTGTCAGGCTCGGACTAATATAGGTAGATAGCCTACCTATTTGGATCATGCCATGCCCCCTGACGAAGACCTTCCCATCCCTGAACGCGCCTTGGCGCTGTCCGATGAATTGCGCGCGGCGTTCAAGCGCCTGCTGCGCTCCATGCAGCGTGAAGGGGGCGAGCTGGACGCCCATGTATCGATGATGCAGTACATGCTGCTGGCCCTGATCCACGAGCAGCCCGGCATCGGCGTGGCCGCGCTGGCGCGCCTGCAGAACGTGCGCGGGCCCACCGTCAGCGCCCAGGTCAAGGCACTCGAAGAAGCGGGACTGGTCGAGCGCAGCGCGCCCGATCCGCAAGACCTCCGGCGCTCGGGCCTGCACGTCTCCGCGCATGGCCTGACGATTCTGGAATCCCTGCGCGCGCGCCGCCGCGATGCGCTGGCGCGCCGCATCGCCCGCCTCTCGCCGCAGCAGATGGACGCGCTGGCCGCCGCCATGCAGCCGCTGCTCGAGATTGGACAAGCATGAGCACCCAGGACAAGCCCGTGGCCGCGGAAGCGCCCCTGACGGAACGCGAAGTGCGCGCCACCTATCTGGGCCTGATGGCCGTGCTGGGCCTGGGCGCGCTGGACCAGAGCATCGTCGCCACGGCCTTGCCGCGCATCGTCGACGACCTGGGCGGCATGGCGCACCTGTCGTGGGTGGTCACGGCCTATGTGCTGGCCTCGACGGCCACCATGCCTCTGTATGGCAAGCTGGCCGACCAGTATGGCCGGCGTCCCATGATCTTCACGGCCTTGCTGACCTTTTTGCTCGGTTCCGTGCTGTGCGGGCTGGCGCAGAACATGACGGAACTGATCATTTTCCGCGCCATTCAGGGCCTGGGCGCGGGCGGCTTCATGCCGCTGGCGCAAATCATCATCGGCGACATCGTGCCTCCCGCCGAGCGGGGCAAGCGGCAGGGCATGGTGCCCATCGTGTTTGCCGTCACCAGCGTGCTGGGGCCGGTCTTGGGCGGCGTCATCACGGATGCCCTGTCGTGGCACTGGATCTTTTATGTGAACCTGCCCGTGGGCGCCGTTGCCTTTGTCATCATCGCGCGCGCCATGCGCAAGCCCGTGCGCGCGCATGCGCACCGGATCGACTATTTGGGGTCGGCCTTGCTGACGGGCGCCATCACGGCGGCGCTGCTGATGCTGGCGCTGGGCGGCACGGAGTGGCCGTGGGATTCACTGGCCATCAAGGTGTGCGGCGGCCTCGCCGTGCTGCTGGGTATCTGGCTGGCCTTCCACGTGGGACGGGTGGATGAACCCGTGCTGCCGCCCGACCTGTTCGGCAACCGCACCTTCAATATCGCCAGCCTGGTGATGGCCGTGACCTTCATGGGCCTGATGGGCGCCAGCGTGTTCTTTCCCCTGTTCTTCCAGCTGGTGATGGGCACCAGCCCCGCGGAATCGGGCGTGATGACGGTGGCCATGATGGTGGGGCTGGTGGCGTCGTCGATGTTCAACGGGCGCGTGCTGTCGCGCTCGGGCAAGTACAAGATGGTGCAGGTGATGGGGCTGGGCGTGGCGGTCGTGGCGTTTGCCGTGCTGGCCTGGGCCATGGAAACGTCGCGCGGCTACTGGATCATCGAGCCGGCCATCTTCTTCCTTGGCACGGGGCTGGGCCTGGTGATGCCGAACATGACGATCGCCGTGCAAAATGCCCTGCCGCTGGCGCGGCGCGGCGTGGGCACGGCCATGCTGGCCTTCTTCCGTTCGCTGGGCGGCTTGCTGGGCGTGACGGCGTCCGGCGCCATCCTTGCGCACCAGCTGCACCAGCATGGCGTGGAAGCCGTCTCGGCGCTGGGCGCCCACGCGGCGCAGGCGCAGACGGTGGAAGTCTACCGCCACGCCATTGCCAGCGTGTTTGGCGCCGGTGCCGTGCTGCTGCTGGTGGGGCTGGTCTTCCTGCTGTTCCTGCCGGAACTGCCCCTGGAGGGGCATCCGGCAACGCGGAAGGGCAGGGAAGATCAGTAGCGTTCCAGCCAGTGCGCGTATGGCGCCGGCATCACCCACGAGGCGCGCTCCACGCCGAGTTCCTTGGCGGCAAAGTAGGCCCAGTGCGGATTGGCCAGGTGGGCCTTGCCGACCATCACCACGTCTAGCTGTTCATCCTTGACAACGCGCTCGGCGATGGCCGGCGTGCCGAAGCCCCAGGCGGACGAGACGGGCACGCCTGCTTCGCGCCGCACGCGCTCGGCGATGGGGCCCATGAAGGCGGGACCCCAAGGAATCGAGACGTCGGGTATCGTGAAGCCCATGCTGACGCTGATCATGTCCATGCCGGCATCCTTGAACTGGCGCACCAGGCCGATCGATTCGAGCAGGGTCTGCTCGTCGCGGCCGTCGAATTCCAGCACGCCGAAGCGGATCGTCAGCGGCAGGTGCTCGGGCCACACGGCGCGCACGGCTTGCAATGTTTCCAGCAAGAAGCGGCTGCGGTTTTCCACGCTGCCGCCATAGATGTCGTCGCGCTGGTTCGAGTGGGGCGAGAAAAAGCTTTGCGCCAGGTAGCCGTGGGCGAAATGCAGTTCCAGCCATTCGAAGCCCACTTCGCGGGCGCGCACGGCGGCGTCGACGAAGTTCTGGCGCACGCGGGCGATATCGTCAAGGTCCATGGCGCGCGGCACTTTCGGCAGGCCGCCGCCAAAGGCGATGGCGGACGGGGCGATGGTTTGCCAGCCGCGCGCGTCGCCGTCGGCAATGTGATCGTCGCCTTCCCATGGGCGGTTGGCGCTGGCCTTGCGGCCCGCGTGGGCGATCTGGATGCCGGGCACGGAACCGGCCGCCTTGATGGCCTTTACCACCGGCACGAACGCTTGCGCCAGATCATCGTTCCAGATGCCCGTGCAGCCGGGCGTGATGCGGCCTTCGGGCGCCACGGCCGTCGCTTCGACGATCACCAGGCCGGCGCCGCCGCGCGCCATGCCCGCGTAGTGCGACAGATGCCAGTCGTTGGCCACGCCGTCGACGGCCATGTACTGGCACATGGGCGGCACCGCGATGCGGTTGCGCAGGGTGATGTCTTTGAGGGTGTAGGGCTGGAAGAGGGCGGACATGGTGGCCTTTGTTGTTGGTTGACGTGAAAACGGGTGGATACGGAGATAAGTGAATATTGATTCGGTATTTCGTAAATACTCGAAGAATGGAATTAGTATAGCCGATGCGGTATGATCCTGCTCATGCGTCCACACAAACATCCCTCCGCCAGCGAATTCGTGCTCGAAAGAGTGCTGTACGCCCTCAGCGATTCCATTCGCCTCGACATCGTGCGCCACCTGGCCCGCGTGGACGCGGCCGCCTGCGGCGACCTCGATGGCGGGCGGCCCAAATCGACCGTGTCGCACCATTTCAAGGTCTTGCGCGAAGCCGGCCTGGTGTGCACGGAAAACGTGGGCACGACGCACATGAACACCTTGCGCCGCGCCGATATCGAGAGCCGCTTCCCCGGCTTGCTCGATGCCATCCTGGCCCAGCAGCCGCAGGCGCCGCTGGTTTCCGGGGCGGCCGGGCAGGGAGGCGCCTAGCCTGCCGTGCCACGCCATTTGCCAGGCTCGGCTATCATGTCGGCCTTTTGGTAAATCCCCAGCCGCGCACGCCTTGCGCGACGGGCTGGCGACAAGTACCAGGCATGGCAAGGGATGGGAATGACGGTAGCGGCAGCGGTATCACAAGCGGAACTGGCACATCGTCCGCAGTTTGGCTGGATTAATCTGTTGAAGGCGGTGGCGGCGCAATTGATCGTGCTGCATCATCTGGCGTTTTACGGCCCCATGTCCGATTACGTGCAGCCCCTGTGGCCCGCATTGCTGGACTGGCTGGGCGGCAATGCCAGGATCGCCGTGCAAGTGTTCCTCGTCATCGGCGGCTTCCTCGTCGCCAAGTCCCTGTCGCCTGCCGGACGCCCCGGCATCGCCTCTCCCGCGCAAGCCATCTGGCGCCGCTATGCCAAGCTGGCGCCGCCATTCCTGGCCGCCACCGTGCTGGCCGCCGTGATCACCCCCGTGGCCGGCATCTGGATGCTGCACGATTCCATGTCGGCCGCCGTCACCCTGGGTCAGTTGAGCGCCCACGCCCTGCTGCTGCATGGCGTGCTGGGCTACGAGTCGCTGTCGGCCGGTGCCTGGTACGTGGCCATCGATTTCCAGCTGTATCTGCTGACCGTGCTGCTGCTGTGGCTGGGCGGCCTGCTGGAGGGCCAGCGGGCGCTGCCCTGGCTGATGCCGCTGGCCGTCACCGTGGGCGTCACTTTTTCGCTGCTGTATTTCAACCTCGATGCGGACTGGGACAACTGGGCGCCGTATTTCTTTGGCAGCTATGGCCTCGGCATGCTGGCCTGGTGGGCCAGCGACCCGGCCCGCAAGCCTGGCGCCATGAGCGTGCTCATGTGCATGATGGCGGTACCCGTCCTGCTGGGTCTGGCCATCGACTACCGCAGCCGCATCGCCCTGGCGCTGGTCGTTGCCTGCGCCCTGTTCCTGTTCGGCCGCGCCCGCACGCCTGCGCAGGGCCGCGCCTGGACCGTCATCAACGCCCTGGGCCGCATCTCCTACGCCGTCTTCCTCGTGCATTTCCCCGTCAGCCTGCTGGTCAATGCCTGGTTTACCGCCTATGTCCCCCTGGCGCCGGAATGGCAGGCGCTGGGCATGCTGACGGCGTGGAGCGCCAGCCTGCTGGCCGGAGCCGCGTTTTACCGCTGGGTGGAAGTGCCGCTGGGGCGGGTGGTGCTGGCGCTGGCAGGCAAAGCGTCGCAGCAAAGGATGGCTGCCTAGCCTGCGCAGCAAGCCCGGCCTGATATTTTCCCCAAGATTAACTATTCTTGCCTTACAATTCATTGGCAGGATGGCATGATATTGATGGTGTCATTCGCGCTTCCATCTACGTTCAATCATCCAATATGACAAAATTATTCATGGGCGTGGGGCTGGCCGTGGCATTGTCCGGCTGTGCCAATTACCAGTCGGCCACCCCCGCCGACTACACGGGGCCGACAGCTACCATCAAGGATTCCGTCAATACCCTCAGCAGCAGCAAGGCTGACTTTTATTATGTGGAGCAGGTCGATGGCGCCAATATCCGCAACAGCCGCATGAATACCCTGAGTGCCAACCAGGGGCGCGGCATGCAGATGGCGGCCGCCATGGTGGACCGCCAGGTGCCGGCCCGTCCGATCAAGCTCAGCGTGACGGGGCGGACGGAATATGCTGCGCCCATCCTTGCGCTGACGGGCACGGTATATCAGGTCAAGGGTGTCGTGGAATTCACTCCTGAAGCCAACAAGAGCTATACGGTACGGGGTGTGCTGGGGGATGACGCTTCCGTATGGGTGGAAGAGGACGAGAGCAAGGCCGTGGTGGGTGCCAAGGTGGAAAAGCATGGCGCCAAACTGGGTGTATTCGAGAAGTAGGCCCCGGGCCGATGGCGGGCGCGCCCCGCCAGCCTGTGCGGGCAGGGCACAAAACAAAAAAGCCAACCGCGAACGGTTGGCTTCTTCATAGTATTTGGTAGGCCGTGCGGGATTCGAACCTGCGACCAACGGATTAAAAGTCCGCTGCTCTACCAGCTGAGCTAACGACCCAAAAACTTTTTACAACAACTTCGGTAACACTATGCCGTAAAAAAATGCTTGCTATAACAACTCGCAAGCAGATCAGTACTGCGTATTCGTGGTAGGCCGTGCGGGATTCGAACCTGCGACCAACGGATTAAAAGTCCGCTGCTCTACCAGCTGAGCTAACGACCCGAAGAAGAAAGATTATAGGGGGTGCCCGGGATTCTGTCAAACCTAACGGGCAACTTTTTCCCCGCTTTTACTTTTTGCCGGCCCGTTCCTTGGCCGTCTGCGCGGCGCTGGAGTCCGGATAGCGCGAAATCAGCGCGTTCAGGGTCTTGGTGGTGTTGGCCTTGTCCTTCATCTCCGTATAGCAGCTGGCGATGTTGAGCATGGCATCGGCTGCTTTCGGGCTGTCCGGGTAGTTCTTCACGACGGCTTGCTGGGCGCTGATGGCGCTCTTGCAGTCGCGCTGGGCGTAATACGCGTTGCCCAGCCAGTATTGCGCGTTGGCCGCGTAGGCCGAGTCGGGGTAGCGCTTGACGAAGGCGTCCAGCGCCGTGGCGGCGCCCTTGTAGTCGCCCGACTTGAACAGGGCCAGCGCCGCCTCGTATGAACTTTGCTCGGACACGCCGACGGCCGCTTCCTGGCCGTCGATGGTGACCTGGCGCGGTTCGAGCTTGCGCAGGCGCGCGTCGAGGTCGGTGTAGAAATCTTTCTGGCGCTTTTGCGCATTTGCCAGGTCATTGCCCAGCACTTCGATCTGGCCCCGCAGGCGGGCGATCTCCTGCATGGTCTGGTCATGCTGGTTGAGCATGGCGAGGGTGCTCGTCTTGTCCGCCTTGGTGTCGATGCGGCTGTTCATGTCGCGTGCCAGTGCGTCGACTTTCGAGCGCAGCTCCAGGATGGCCTTGCGTGCTTCGTCGTCGTCGAACAGGGCTGCGTTGGCGTGCAGGGGCAGGGCGGCAAAGGCGGCCAGCAGGGCGGCGGCGACGCCGGCTTTCGAGAATGTCATCATGGGTCGGGCTTTCAAAAGTTACGCATACATGCAAACGGGGCGCCGGGCGGTAATCCGCGCAGCGCCCCATTATTATGCCTATGACTGGCCAGTTAGGTAAGCGCCTATCTTGCTGCGCCTACCGCTGTACATCAATAAACGATGTCAGCGCGGCGGTTTTCTGCCCATGCTGCTTCGTTGTTGCCTTGAGCCTTAGGCTTTTCTTTGCCGAAGGACACAGCTTCCATCTGGTTGTCGGACACACCCAAGGCGGCCATCGACTTACGCACTGCTTCAGCACGTTTTTGACCCAGGGCCAGGTTGTACTCGGCGCCGCCGCGATCATCGGTGTTGCCTTGGATGATGACTTTGCGCGCTGGGGTTTTCACCAGGTAAGCGGCGTGGTTTTGCACCACTGGCGTTTCCGATTCACGCACGACATATTTGTCGAAATCGAAGTACACGCTGCGGTTGGCCAGCACGCCTTTTGGATCGTTCAGCGGATCGACCACTTCAGCGACAACGGTGTTGACTTCGCGCGTGTCCGGTGCTGGCGGCGCGGTTTTTTCAGGAGCGCGCTCGACGACTGGGGTTTCTGCCAGTTTGACAGGGGTGCTGCAAGCCGACAACAGGGCTGCAGTAGCTGCGATGAAAGCTAAACTTTTAAAGTTACTCATTTTTATTCTCCGGGTCGTGGTTAAGGTAAAACGTACTGCATTACTTCATGAAAGGACCCCAGGTGGGCTCCTTGATATTGCCAGCTTGCGTGGTCAGACGCTGCTTGACGCGGCCATCCACCGAAACCACCGCCAACGACTTGCGTCGTCCGGATTCGGTCGCGTACATGATATATTTCCCGTTGGGCGAAAAGCTCGGTGATTCGTCGTTGGCGGTGTCCGACAGGCGCAAGTCCTGGCCACTAGCCAGGTCAAGCGCGTAGAGCTGGAAATTGCCGTCGCGACGGGAAATATAAGCGAGTGTCTTGCCGTCGGGAGAGACCCGCGGGCTGGTATTGTATGAGCCGCCAAACGTCACGCGCTTGGCTTCGCCGCCATTGACGGGCATGCGGTAGATTTGTGGTCCGCCGCTGCGATCACTGGTGAAGTAAATGCTTTGGCCATCGGCCGAGAATTGTGGTTCCGTATCGATGCCGCTGCTGGTGGTCAGGCGGCGCAAGCCACCGCCATCGGCGTTCATGATGTAGACCTGGGTATGGCCGTCGCGCGACAGGGCCACGGCCAGGCGCGTGCCGTCCGGGCTCCAGCTGGGGGCCGAGTTGCTGCCTTTTTCGTTCGACACGATGGTGCGCTGGCGCGTCACCAGGTTTTGCACGTAGACGATGGGCTTGCGTTTTTCAAACGAGACATACGCCACCTTGGTGCCGTCCGGCGACCAGGCGGGCGAAATGATCGGCTCGTGCGAGCGCAAGGCCACCTGGATGCCTTCGCCATCGGCGTCGGCCACTTCCAGGCGGTATTCGCGGCCCGATTGCGTGACGTAGGCGATGCGCGTGGAAAACGCGCCCTTGGTGCCCGTCAGCTTTTCATAGATATCGTCGGCGATCTTATGCGCCAGCAAGCGGTTGAACTGCGGGGCGGCCGCATTGTTCATGCTCGACAGCTGCGTGCCCTTGATGGTGTCGAACAGCTTGTAGCGCACGTCCAGGCGGCCATCGGCCATGGTCTGCACGCTACCGGCCGCCAGCGCGTCGGCGCCGCGCGACTTCCACTGGTCGTAGCTGACGGGCGCCGTTTCGGCGATGGCCGTGTCGGCATCGATCAGCTTGAACACGCCGCTGCGCGTCAGGTCGGCCTTGATGATGGACGACAGCGGTTGCGGCGCCGCCGATTCATTGACGAAATTGGCGATGGCGACAGGAATCTGGTTGCTGCCGATACCGGTAATCTCCACGCGCAGCTGCGCCTGGGCACCCGTCGCGCCCAGCATCAGGCCGGCGCAGAGCACGACATAGCTCATTTTTTTCATGGTCATCATTTAGGCAAATCCTTCATCTCGAATATGAGTTCAATCTCGCGTTCCACGGTGCCGTCTTTTTTCTTCGGCAGTGGCGACGATTTATTAATGGCGTTTTCCACCGCGCTGTCATACGCCGGCAGTCCGCTACTTTTTATCTTTCGGACCGAAATAATTTCCCCAGTTGGCAATTGCTCGATCTTGAACACGGCGCGCGGGTTGCCCGGCACGTCCGTGCTGCCGCTATACGCGAGGTTGCCCTTGATCTTGCTCGTCAGGGCAGCGACATAGCCGCTGTCCTTGCGTGGCGCCGTCGCTTTCGCGGCCGTGCCCGTCGTACCCGTGCCGACCGCGCCCGTGATGCGGCTCATTTCAGCGGCGCGTGCCTTGTCGGCGGCTTTTTTCTCTTCTGCCGCTTTCTTTGCCTTGGCGGCTTTTTCCGCCGCGGCTTTTTTATCCGCCAGTTCCTTCTCGGCTTTTTCTTCCGCTTTTTCCTTCTCTTTCGCCAGCTTGGCTTTTTCCAGCTTGTCAGCCTTTTCTTTTTCCAGCTTCTCGGCCTTGTCCTTCTCTTTCTGCTTCTGTTTTTCCAGTTCGCGCTTTTCTTCCTCGCGTTCCTTCTGCTCCTGCTTGCGGCGCTCTTCCGCCGCGGCCTTGTCTTTTTCTTCCTTCAGCTTGGCCTTCTTGCGTTCGAGCGCGATTTCCGCTTCGCGCAGGTCCACTTTCGGCTCGGGCGCCGCCACGGGCGGCGGTGGCGGCGGGGCGGGCTGCTCCACTTCCGGCTCCGGCGGCGGCGCCGGTGTCGGTTCCGGCTCGGTAGTCACTTCGGGCGCCGGCGCGGCCGTCTGCACCTGCATGTCCCACACTTCCGCTTCCACGGCGACCGGTTCCGTGCTTTGCCAGTGTACGCCTACCCACAGGAAAAACAGCAGGCCAAGGTGCATCGCCAGCGCCAGGCCCAGCGCGGGCCAGCGGCTGCGTTCGCGCGGCACGCTGTAGGGCTTGCCGAGTACATGGTCGATTTGTTTGGTCTGCAAAGTCTAGTCTATCTAAAAACGGTCAAGTCTGGAGTCGGGGTGCTGCGCTTACTTGGTGGCCAGGCCAACGCGGGTGATGCCCATCTTCTTCGCTTCCGAAATCAGCTGGATCACGTCGTCGTACTTGCTGTCCTTGTCGCCCGCGATCATCACGGGGTATTCCGGATTGGTGTCGTGCAAGCCGCGCAGCTTGCGCAGCAGGGCGTCGCGGTTCGGTTCCGTTTCCGGCGCCAGCTGGTCCTTGCCGATCAGGCCGATCGACAGCGAACCATTCGGCTTCAGGACGATCTGAATATAGTCATCGGGCGGTTTCGCCGTCTTTTCCGCATTGGGCAGGTTCACCACGCTGGGGTTGTTTGACGACGGCATCACCATGAAAATGATCAGCAGCACCAGCATCACGTCGATGTACGGCACGACGTTGATTTCCGACTTGAACTTGCGGCCACGGCCACCGCGCATGCCGCCACTATTGAATGAGGAACCCATGGGCAGTGCTCCCTCTTAGCGCGACTGGCGCTGCAAGATGTTCGAGAATTCCTCGACGAAGCTTTCGAAGCGGATCGCCAGGCGGTCGATGTCGTGCGAAAAACGGTTGTAGGCGACGACGGCGGGAATCGCCGCGAACAGGCCGATGGCGGTGGCGATCAGTGCTTCCGCAATGCCGGGCGCGACGGCGGCCAGGGTGGCTTGCTGCACGTTGGCCAGGCCGCGGAACGCGTTCATGATGCCCCACACGGTACCCAGCAAGCCGATGTATGGCGAGACGGAGCCGACGGAAGCGAGGAAGGCCAGGTGCGATTCGAGCGCATCCATTTCGCGCTGGAAGGCGGCGCGCATGGCGCGGCGGGCGCCGTCGAGCACGGCGCCGACGTCCAGCGCTTCGCGCGAACCGTAGGACGCCTTGCCCTTGATGAATTCGCCCATGCCGGCATCGAAGATGCGGGCCAGCGCGCCGCTCTGGTCGCGGTTGCCGCTGGCGCTCTGGTGCAGCGCATGCAGGTTGCCGCCGGCCCAGAAACTGCGTTCAAATTCGATGGTCTGCTTGCGCGCCTGGCGCACGGCAAACATCTTGCGGAAGATATAGGTCCAGCTGGTCAGGGAAATCAGCAACAACAGGGCCATGATCAATTGCACGATCAGGTGGGCATTGGAGATGAGCGCGAGGAAAGAAAGATCTTGTGTAACGTTCATTGGCAGGCAGTCTGTTGGGTGAATTGTCCGGGGTGGCGGGTGGGGCTCAGGCGGCGCGCATGCGGGCCGCGACTGCATCAGGCACGGCGCGCGGGCGCAGTGCCGAATCGACGCAGCCGATCTTGACGCGGGCCGTGTTGAGCAGGCTGTCACCGCACCAGGCTTGTTGCAGGAAAACGATGGAGGCGCGCCCCATTTTTTCTATGCTCAGGGTTAATCTTAACGTGTCATCGAGCCTGGCTGGCGCATGATAGTCGGCGTTGACGCTTTTGACAACGAACAATGCGTCGTGCTGTTGCAGCAATTCCTGCTGGCCCACATCGATGGCGCGCAGCCATTCGGTGCGCGCGCGCTCGAAGAATTTCAGGTAGTTCGCGTAATAGACGATGCCGCCGGCGTCGGTGTCTTCATAGTAGACACGTACGTTCCAGGTAAAGACTGAAGGCATGTTTATTGCGCCAGTAGTGAGATTGAGCAACATTTTACGCGATTTTTCTTGTTGTGACTGTGGGCGCTTGCTGGAAAGCCATGTAAAAGCAGCATGCAAGTTGCACCGCAGCATTGTAGATCCGGGGTGCGCATTGGCAAGCTTCGTAACATACGCTTACACGCCCTGGCTAGGTTTAAGTTCAGCTTAAGAACTGGCGCATCTGCCCCGGGCATGGCCCGTGGCGCGCCCGGGCGTTGGCGGCGCGCGGCGATTATAGCCGCACAGCTGCATTCCTTGCTCAATTTGGGCACTTAACTTACAATTTGATTTCCATTACGTCTCACGTGACTGGCGAAAAGTCGGCGATCTGCCTGGAAGGCGATCGGCAAACCGGCGAAAGGTGGGCACCCACCGGGAAACGTGAGATTTTTCATCAGCCGTTCGCCTGGGTAGCCACTATGGAAATGCACGAAGAGGCTGCCTGTCAAATGTTGTTATTCACTTAACGCCGGCTCCCCTCATTCGATCCAACCTGCCAGTACAAGCACCCTCATACTTGGAGTTTTTACATGTTTGCAAAAGATCACAACCTCGCCAACGTCGATCCAGAACTGTTCGCCGTCATTCAAAAAGAAAATACGCGCCAGCACGACCATATCGAACTGATCGCCTCGGAGAACTACACGTCGCCAGCCGTAATGGAAGCGCAAGGCTCGCAGCTGACGAATAAATATGCGGAAGGCTATCCAGGCAAGCGCTACTACGGTGGCTGCGAATACGTGGACGTCGCCGAGCAATTGGCCATCGACCGTGTAAAACAGCTGTTCGGCGCCGAGTGCGCCAACGTGCAGCCGAACTCCGGCTCGCAGGCCAACCAGGGCGTCTTTTTCGCCATGTTGAAACCAGGCGACCTGATCATGGGTATGTCGCTGGCCGAAGGCGGCCACCTGACCCATGGCATGCCGCTGAACATGTCCGGCAAGTGGTTTGACGTCGTGTCGTACGGCTTGACGGCCGAAGAAGACATCGACTACGAAGCCATGGAACGCCTGGCCCGCGAGCGCAAGCCAAAACTGATCATCGCCGGCGCCTCCGCGTTCTCGAAAAAGATCGACTTCGAGCGTTTCAGCAAGATCGCCAAGGAAGTGGGCGCCTACTTCATGGTTGACATGGCCCATTACGCCGGCCTGATCGCCGCCGGCCTGTACCCGAATCCCGTGCCATTCGCCGACTTCGTCACCTCCACCACGCACAAATCGCTGCGCGGCCCGCGCGGCGGCATCATCCTGATGAAGGCCGAACACGAAAAAGCCATCAATTCGGCCATCTTCCCTGGCATCCAGGGCGGCCCGCTGATGCACGTGATCGCCGGCAAGGCCGTCGCCTTCAAGGAAGCGCTGAGCCCGGAGTTCGTCGAATACCAGAAGCAAGTGATCAAGAACGCCGACGTGCTGGCAAAAACGCTGATCAAGCGCGGCCTGCGCATCGTTTCCGGCGGCACCGAATCGCACGTCATGCTGGTCGACCTGCGCGCCAAGAACCTGACGGGCAAGGAAGCCGAAGCCATCCTCGGTTCCGCGCATATCACCTGCAACAAGAACGGCATCCCGAACGACCCGCAAAAACCGTTCGTCACCTCGGGCATCCGCCTGGGCAGCCCGGCGATGACGACGCGCGGTTTCAAGGAAGCCCAAGCGGAAGAAGTGGGCAACCTGATCGCCGACGTGCTGGATAACCCGCATGATGCCGCCACCATCGAGCGCGTCAAGGCGGCCGTGAAAGTGCTGGCCGACGCGCACCCTGTGTACGCTGCTTAAGAGCCTGTTCCGGTAAAGGAATACATCCGCAGCAGACAGCCCCTCGGAAGCGGGTACTGCGTTGCTCGTCGTAGCATGGCCCGCCATGCGTCCTCCTCGCGCCTTGTCCGCGCGACCGATGAGTAATCTGCTGCAGACGCTCCTTACCGGAATAGTCTCTAATTATTTGTCCAGAATGTGTCATACGGAGTAAGATTCTGTATGACACATTCCAGTCGTGCCCAAGGGCGCCCGGAGTGATCCAGGCGCTTTTTATTTAACAACACCCGACCAAGACCCTCGCCAGCGGAAGGGAAGGTGGCCAGGAAGCGCCAGCGTGCGAAGGTACGGACGCCGAGCCGGTGAGCATCGCAGGCCGCGTGTGCCGACGCGCAGCAGGCGTTGACAGCTGTTCCAAGGCGGCGATTTCCGTAATCATTACTATAAAGTTCTATCCAGCCCATGAAATGTCCATTCTGCCAGCACGGCGACACCCAGGTTCTCGATACGCGCGTATCGGAGGAAGGGGATGCCATCCGGCGCCGGCGCCGCTGCAGCAAATGCGACAAGCGTTTCACCACCTACGAGCGCATTGAACTTATCATGCCGGCCGTCGTCAAAAAGAATGGCAGCCGGACGGAGTTCGCTGCGGATAAGTTGCGCGGCAGTTTGATGCTGGCCTTGCGCAAGCGCCCCGTCGCGGCCGCCTCCGTGGATACGGCTATCGCTTCCATCCAGGAAAAACTGCTGACGAGCGGCTTGCGCGAAGTCGATTCCGGCTATATCGGCGAACTCGTCATGCAGGAACTCAAGCGCCTCGACAAGATCGCGTATATCCGCTTTGCATCCGTGTACAAGAATTTCGAGGACCTGGCCGAATTCCAGGATGCGATTGCCGAAGTGGGACAGGCGCGCAAGCCCTGATGCCGTTGCAATGGCGGGGTGGATCGTTCGTCCCGTTTGTTCGTTCGGCCCGCACGCGCTGTTCCTGTTGTCTGTTGCTCGTTGCTGTCTTCACCACGCCGGCGTTGGCCTGGCAAGCCGACTGATCAATTACCGCGCCGTTTTTTTCCCCATATCGCCGTGCTGTTTGCGCTAGCGCAGAGCGGGGGCGGTGCGCGCGCCTATCTTGTAGCTGGGCCGCCTGTTCCTGCGACTCTTTCTGCGGAAGGGAGCTTCTCATGCGCAATGGTGGTCGCGCTCATCATTTGTCCGGTGGCAGCAGCCTGGTCGAGGTACTGGTGTCGCTGCTGCTGTTGGCGCTGGGCCTGCTGGGCGCCAGCATCCTGCAACTGACCTCCCTGCGCGCGCGCCACGAATCGGCGCTGTTGTCGGCGGGCGCGCAGCTGGCCGCCGGCATGGCCGAGCGCATGCGCGCCAACGCTACGCTCATGTACGGCCCCGATGCGGGCAACCCTTACCTGGGACTCTCGTATGCCGCATCGCCGGATGGCGCCGCGCCTGGCGGCGCGCCGGCCTGCTTCGGCGCCGCCGCCTGCAGTGCTGCGCAGCTGGCGCAATTCGATATCGCCGAATGGAAACAGCAGCTGCATGCCGCCTTGCCTGGCGCCCGCGTGCAGGTCTGCCGTGACGCGCAGGCGTGGGATGGCGCGGCGCAAGGTCTGCACTGGAGCTGCAGCGGCAGCAAGGGCGCGCCCATCGTCATCAAGCTCGGCTGGCGCGGCCGCCAGCCCGATGGCCAGCCGGCCGTGAATGGGGCGGGCGAATCGCTGCCCAGGGTGGTCTTGCAGCTGGGCGGAGGTGGTGCGTGAGCACCGCACGGCGTCGTGGCATGAGTCTGGTCGAACTGCTGGTGGCCTTGTCCCTGGGCGCCATGCTCATGCTCGCTGCCAGCGCCGTATTGCTGGCGGCCAGCGGCAGCTATGCCGGCCAGTCCGCCGGCGCGCGCCTGGACGACAACGGCCGCTATGCGCTCGACACCATCGCGCGGGCCGTGCGCCAGACGGCGTACGTGAACTGGGACAGCAGCGCTGCGCCGCTGTTTCAAGCCGACTATGACAGCGCGAATATCGCCGGCCTCGACGCGCACGGCCTGGGCAAGAACAGCGAGGGCATCAGCCAGCCATTGCCCGATGCCATGCACGGCAGCGACGTGCTGGCCTTGCGCTACGACGGCGCCGGCGATGAGGCGGGCGGCGACGGCTCCGTCCTCAATTGCGCCGGCTTCGGCGTGGGCGCCGCGCACTCGGAGGCGCAGCGGGGCTGGAGTATTTTCTATGTAGCGCAGGGTGCCGATGGCGACGGGGAATTACGCTGCAAATACCGTGGCGCCAACGGCTGGGGCGCGGACGCCATCATCCGCGGCGTCGATACGTTCCAGGTGCTGTACGGCCTTGACACGGATACCCCGCCCGATGGCGTGGCCAACCAGTATGTGAATGCCAGCGTGCTCGATGCGGCTGACGCGGCGCTGCTGCTGGCGGGCGAAACGGCGGCGGAGCGCCAGCGCGACTTCCACCGCCGCACGCACTGGAAGCGCATCGCCGGCGTGCGCGTGGCCCTGTTGCTGCATGGCGAGACCGGCGCGGCGGACAAGCTCGACGACATGGGGCCGGCGCAGTTCGACTTGTTCGGCAAGGACTATGCGGAAGCGTCCGGCGCCAGCGATCCGGGCGTGCATCTTGCGCGCACGGCTTTTCCTGCATCGCAGCAGGGACGGCGGCGGCAGCTGATCCAGACCAGCATCCTGCTGCGCAACGGGGCGGGATAGCCGATGGGGCCCGGGGCCAGCGGTGGCGGCATGCCGGTGTTCACGAAGGGCGCCACCCTCGTGTACGTGCTGTGCTTGCTGATCGTCATCTTGCTGCTGGGCGTGTCGGCCGCGCAGATGGCCTTGCAGGGAGAAAAGGCGGCACGTGGCGAGCGTGACCGGCATGTCGCGTTCCAGGCGGCGGAGGAAGCATTGACGGATGCGCAAAACGATATCGAGGGCCTGCCCGGCGCGCCTGGGCGCAGCAGCCTGTTCGCGCCCGGCAGCGCGGCCGGCTTCACGGCCGGTTGCGGCGATGGCGCCAGTGGCGAACTGGGTCTGTGCCTGCCTGCGGCCCCGGGCACGCCGGCGTTATGGCTGAGCATGGATCTCGATGCTGCAGACGCGGCCAGCGGAGCCGGCGTCAGCCGCTCGGTGCCGTACGGCCAGTTGACGGGCGCGCTCATGCAGACGGGCCAGGGCTTTCTGCCGGCGCGCCCGCCCCGCTACATCATCGAACTGCTGCCGTTTCACCCGCCCGGCGCAGAGGCGGGGGCGGCGCTTGGCAGCCTTGCAACGGAAAACTATGTGTACCGCATCACGGCCATCGGATTTGGCGCGCAGGAAAGTACGCAAGTGGTGCTGCAAAGCTATTACCGCAAGCAGGCGGCAGGGGCGGGGCCGTGATGGCGCCGTGCATCGTCCGGCAGCGGCTTGGCCGCGCATGGCTGCTGCTGGCGGTCCTGTGCAGCGGCGCCGCCACTGCCGCCGCGCCCACGGTGGACCTGGCGCGCGCCGATGTGGGCTTGCAGGGCGCGCGAGTGCCGCCGAATTTGCTGCTCAATCTGTCGCTCACGCATGCGGCCGCCGCCGCGGCCCATGGCGGCGAGTATGCGCCGCAGCGCGAGTACGCCGGCTATTTTCACGCTGGCATGTGCTATGGCTACCCGTATCGCAGCAAGGATGGCGCCATGCTGCCGGACTTGCGCGTAGCGACCGCTTACTTCTCCGTGTCGAAACGGGCCGATGCGCTGCATGGTTGTGGCGGTGACAGTTTCAGCGGCAATTTTTTGAACTGGGCCAGCGCCAGCATGCTCGACATCGTCCGCTATGCCCTGACGGGGGGAGACCGCGTCATCGACGACGTGCACAAGACCGTGTTGCAGCGCGCGTATCTGCCCGACGGCGGCGCCGGCCCGGATTTCTTTGCCCATCCCATGTACTTCCCGCGCAAGGTCCTGCACGAAGGCGTGGCGGCCGCGACACCCTTCAGCGTGGCGCAGCTGGCCATCGTTTCCTGCCGCAACCGCCTGCTGTTTGGCAATGCTGCCTTGCCCTTGGAGGGCAGTTGCGACGCTCCCGCTGCCGCCGGCAAGCACGGCGTATTCCTGGCCCGCGTGCGCGTCTGCGACACGGAGGAAGGGCCGTTGCGCGCCGACTTGTGCCTGGCGTACGGCAAGAATTACAAGCCGGTGGGCGTCATCCAGCGTCATGGCGGCAGGGTGCGCGTGGGCGTGTTTGGCCGCCTGAACGCCCCGTCATCTGGCGCCGGTGCCGTATATGGCGGCGTGCTGCGCGCGCCACTGGCGCATGCAGGACGGCAGCGCTGGACGGCGCCCGATTTCCTGCCGCAAGACAATGCTGATGCCGAGTGGAATCCCGCAAATGGCATCCATGCGGCGCATGGCGGCGGGGTGATCGCTTACATCAACGGCCTGGGGCGCGGCAATGCCGAGCCTCCCGGCGCCTATGCGGGGGCGGCGCCGGTGGCCGAACTGTTGTATGAATCCTTGCGCTACCTGCAGGGCCGGCAAGCCAGCGCCGCAATGTCCGCGGCCACGGCGCCTCCCGTCATCGATGACGGCTTGCCGGTCGTGCACCCGTGGGTAGACCCGCAAGTGGCCAGCTGCCAGCGCCACGTGGTCGTCACCTTGGGCGACGCGGGCATGGCGGGCGACCGTTACGTGCCGGGAAATATCCCCGCACATCCGAACTCCGCCGGGAGCAATGACAGTGCGCGCGCCGTTGACGCTTTTTCTTCCCCGGCGCTCGATGCGATGGCCTGGACGCGCGCGGTGGGGCAGCTGGAAAGTGACGGTGGCCAGGGCAATCCCGCGCCGCAGCCTGAACTGGCGGGGCTGGAGTGGCTGGCCGATGGGGCGGGCGGCGCCAGCTACCATGCGGCAGGGCTGGCGTACTGGTCGCATGTCAAGGCGCTGCGTCCTGGCGGCAAGGCCGGCAGTACTGGCGCGGCAACGTCGGAAGCGGCACTGACGCATTACGCGGGCGACTTGCGCACGGTTGATCCTGCTGCCGGGCCCGTCTCCACGCCCTTGCTGCTGGCGGCCAAGTATGGCGGCTTTGCCGATGCGAATGGCGACGCCAACCCCCACAAGAGCGGCACGGGCGACGCGTATGTGGAGTGGCGTGGCGGACGCTGGCCCAGCCACTATTTGCCCGGCAGCGATCCAGCCGCCCTGATCGCCGGCCTGCGCGCCGCGTTCGTGGCGGCGGACCAGGGCGCAGGAACGGCGGCACTGCCAGGCCCCGCGCTGATGGCGTTGGCCAGCGGCACGGAAGAAGCGTACTGGTTTCAGACGCAGCTGCGCCTGGCGGACGGCGGCATGCGCGTGTCGCGCAGCGCATTCGCGCTCGGCGGTGATGGCGGCCCGATGGCGGGCAAGACTCTGTGGCGGGCGGGGGAGCTGCAAGAGGCGGGGCCGGGCGATGCGCCCGCAGCCTTGCGCCCCGTGTACACGCTCGATGGCCAGGGGGCATTGACGCCGCTGGCGTGGCAGCATCTGGATGCAGCGCAGCGCGCCCTGTTCGACGGCGGCAACGACGGCCAGGGCGAGCGGCGCCTGGATTATTTGCTGGGAAATCGCAGCCGTGAAGTGGGCCAGCCAGGCGGCGACTTGCGGCGCCGCACCGGCAGTCTGGGTGCGGCGCCGCATGGCAATCTCGTGCATGTGGGCGCGCCGGGGCTGGGCATGCCGGGCGCCGGCTATGGCGTGCACCGCAAGCTGCTGCAGCAGCGGCGCAAAATGCTGTACCTGGGCGCCAATGATGGCTTGCTGCACGCCTTCGATGCGCGCACGGGCAAGGAATGGTTTGCGTATCTGCCGCGGGCGCTGCTAGGCGCCGCGGCGGCCACGGCGAGTACTCACTACAGTCCCGGCCCCGTGCTGGACGGCGCCGCCGCCACGGCGGAAGTGCTGGCGCTGGGGCGCTGGAAGACGGTGCTGGCGTCCGGCATGGGCGGCGGCGCGCAGGGCGTGTTTGCGCTCGACATCACCGACCCGGCCCGCTTCGCGCAAGACGGGGCCCTGTGGGAATTTACGGACCGCGACGATAAGCTGATCGGCAACGTGCGCGCGCCGCCGGGCTTTGCCCGCATCAACATGGGCGGCAAAGAGGGCGCCCTGGCCTACCGCGACTTCGCCGTGGTCAGCAGTGGTTACAACAACCATGCTGACGATGGCAAGGAAACGACTGCCCCCGCTTCCGCCGCCGCCATCTTTCTCTTGGCGCTGGACAAGCCCCCTGGAACGCCTTGGCTATTGGGCAGCAATTATTTCCGTTTGAAAGTGCCCGTGACCGGCGGCGGCAATGATGGCGGCCATGATGCCGGCACGGATGCTGGTGCGCCGGCCGTTTCTCATGCGCTGGGACCGCCTGCCCTGGTGCCGGGCGATGATGGCGCGCTGGCCTTCCTGTATGCGGGCGATTTGCAGGGCAATATCTGGCGTGTCGACATGGCTGGCGGCCCGCCCTGGAAGGATGGCGCAGGGCGCAAGCTGGTCTTTGTCGCGCGCGATGCGCAGGGACGCCGCCAGCCCGTGACGCAGCAAGTCAAGGTGGCGTATGCGCCGGGAGGCGGCTATCTGCTGCTGTTTGGCACGGGCAAGCTGGCGGAAGCCTCGGATGCCTGGCCCGGCGCCTTCCTGTCGCAGGCGTTTTATGCCGTCCACGATGACTTGCAGGAGCAATCGCCCACGCGCAGCCGCGCCGACCTGGAGCCGCGCCATCTGGCCGACGCAGTGGGCGGCGTGAGCGTGGACGGCGCCGAAGTGCGCTATACGGGCAGCGACGCCCGGCGCGGCTGGTATGCCGATTTCATCCATGCCGCGCTGACGGGCGAGCGCAGCGTGAACAGCCCCGTGCTGGCGGGCGGCAAGGTGATCTTCAATACCGTCTTGCCGGGGCGCGATCCATGTGCGCGGCCTGCCACGCGCGTGTATGCGCTCGACGTGCTGAATGGCTTTGCCGCCGATGGCGCGGGCTTGCTGCAACCGGGTGCGGTCACGGGCAGCTTGCTCGACGGCCTGGCGCGCGCGCCGCCGCTGGTGCTGGAGCTGGACAGCAGCGTGGGCGCCGTCACGGCGGCGGGACGCGCAGAGGGCCGCAAGCAACTGGCCGTGCTGCAGCCCGGCTTGCCGGGCACGGTGAACGAGGCGAGCGGGGCGCTCAAGACGGTCAAGATCGTCAGTGCGCCGTTGCCAGCCCGGCGCATCAGCTGGCGCGAAGTGGCGAACTGGAGAGAGTTGCACGAGGCGGCCAAGAAAAAAAAGCCGTGAATGGCACGGGCGATGCGCAAGGCGCGCAGACAGTCGCGCGGGGCGCTGGCCGCGCGCGCTGGCGAGGCGGGAGGAGGCATGGGGATAGCTGCACGGTGGAAGGGGCATGGTGAACCCATACCGGGTGCAAGGGGGCGCGTGGCTCGGCGCGCGCCACCCTGGCTGACGTCGTTGCGGCGCCGTGCGCCAGGATGCGCTGGCACGCCGGGCTTCAGCCTGATCGAACTGCTGGCCGCGCTGGTGATTGTCAGCCTGCTGCTGGCGCTGGCCATGCCCGCTTATCACGGCCATGTCGTGCGGGCCAAGCGGGTGCAGGGACAAGCGGCCCTGCTGCGCCTGATGCAGCAGCAGGAGCGCTATTACACGCAGAACAACCGTTACCTGGCGTATTCCTCGGCATCGCCGGCGTCCCAGTCGCAGCAATTTCCGTGGTGGTCAGGCGAAGGACCAGTCTCCAGCGCGGCCAGTAGCGCGTATGAAATCGAGGCGCTGGCCTGTGCGGAATCGACGCTGGCGCAATGCGTGCTGCTGCGCGCCTTGCCTGGCACTGCCAAGGTAGATGCGCGGTTTCACGACGTCGAATGCGGCGTCTTGTCCTTGAGCAGCACAGGCCAGCGCGGCAGCAGCGGTCCTGGCAGCCATTGCTGGCCTCATTGATGCACGCTGCCATGGCCTTCATGACCGACAGCGCCTATGCCAACGCCAGCGCCAACGCCATGGCCATGGCCATGATTCGCCTGGCCTGGAAAAGCGCCCGGCGCCTGCCCGCGTGCGTCAACGGCGGCAAGGCGCAGGCATGCGGACGGCCATGCCGGGCAGGCCATGCCTTGCTGGAAATGCTGGCCATGGCATTGGACATGATTAGCCTGGCTCGGAAAGGTGCAGGGCGCCGGCACGCGTGCGGCAACGGCGGCAAGGTGCGGGCGTGCCGGCGGCCGAGCCGCACGGGCCATACCCTGCTGGAACTGCTGGCCGTCTTGTCCATCGCGGCGCTGCTGATGGCTGCTGCCTTGCCCAGCCTGCAGCAAATGCTGGCCCGCCAGCAAGTGCGCGCGGCGGCGACGGACTTGTTTTCTGCCATCGAGCTGACGCGGGCGCAGGCGATGGCCCGGGGCCAGCGCGTGCTGCTGATGCCGGCCGGACCGGGCGGCATGGACTGGCGCGCTGGCTGGCTGGTTTTCGTCGACCGCAATGCCAGCCTGGCCTTCGATGATGGCGACGAATTGCTGTTCCGCCAGGGACCGCTGGCGGCGGGCATCACTGTCCAGTTCGCTTTCTCGTCCGCCACGGCTCCCTTGTATATCGCCTACAATGGCGCGGGACGCAGTTGCAGCGCCACCAACAGCCTGGCGGCCCGCTGGGGCACCTTGTCCCTGGTATTGGGAAAACAGCTGCGGCATATTAAAATCAACATGCTGGGCAGGGTGCGCGTATGCGATCCGCAGCAGCAGGCGGCCAATTGCAGCGGCGTGGCCGACAGTTCCTGACAAGATTGAGCCATTCTTTACCCATCACTCACCTTCAAGCAAAGACGCCCGTGGAAATACTTAACGATATCGATGGCATGCGCCTGGCGCTGGAATGGGCGGCGCGCGGTTTATACACGACTTCGCCGAATCCCCGCATCGGCTGCGTGATCGTCAAGGACGGCCAGGTGATCGGCGCCGGCGTGACGCAGGCGGCGGGGCAGGATCATGCCGAGGTGCAAGCGCTGGCGAATGCGGCTGCGCGCGGCAACGACGTGCGCGGCGCCACGGCCTATGTCACCCTGGAGCCGTGCAACCACCATGGCCGCACGCCGCCGTGCTCGGATGCGCTCGTGCGCGCCGGGCTGGGGCGTGTCGTGGCCGCAATGATGGACCCGAATCCGCTGGTGGCGGGGCAGGGGCTGGCCAAGCTGGAAGCGGCCGGCATCGCCGTCACCACGGGCGTGCTGGCGGACGAAGCCCATGAAATGAATATCGGCTTTTTTTCGCGCATGCAGCGCGGCAAGCCGTGGGTGCGCATGAAAACGGCGGCCAGCCTGGATGGCATGACGGCCTTGCACAATGGCCAGAGCCAGTGGATCACGGGGCCGCAAGCGCGCGCCGACGGCCACGCCTGGCGCGCCCGTGCCTGCGCCATCCTGACGGGCATCGGCACCGTCACGGCCGATGACCCGCAATTGAACGTGCGCGCCGTCGACACGCCGCGCCAGCCGCGCCGCATCGTCATCGACAGCCGCCTCGACATCAGCCTCGACGCGCGCATCTTGCAAGGCGGCGGCACGTGGATCGTCGCCGCCGTCGCCAATCCGGAGAAGGAAGCGCAGCTGCGGGCGCTGGGCGCCGAAATCATCGTGCTGCCGAACGCGGCCGGCAAGGTCGACCTGGCCGCGCTGATGCTGGAGCTGGGGCGCCGGCAAATCAATGAAGTCCATGTCGAGGCCGGTTCCAAGCTGAACGGCTCGCTGATCCGCGAAGGCTGCGTCGATGAATTGCTGGTCTACCTGGCGCCCACTTTGCTGGGCGACGCGCAAGGCATGTTTGCCTTGCCTGCATTGACGGACCTGAAACAGCAACGCACGCTGCAATTTCACCAGGTTCAGCAGGTGGGCGAAGATTTGCGTATCCTTGCAAGGTTCGTCCGGCGCAGCGAGTCGCCCAACGTATAGCCCAACGTATATCCCAACGCATAACTTCATGCATTTTTTATAGGTATAGCTCCATGTTTACAGGAATTGTTGCCGCCATTGGCAAGATTGAAACCGTGCAACCGCTCGAAGGCGGCCTCGATGCAGGCGTGCGCCTGACGATCCACGCGGGAGGTTTGCCGCTGGCCGACGTGGCCCTGGGCGATTCGATCGCCATCAATGGCGCCTGCATGACGGTGGTGGAAAAGTCGGACACGGGCTTTGCCGTCGATGTCTCGCGTGAAAGCCTCAACTGCACCGTGGGCCTCGATACCCCTACGGAAGTGAACCTGGAAAAAGCCCTGACCCTGGCAGAGCGCCTGGGCGGCCACCTGGTGTCCGGCCACGTCGATGGCCTGGGCACCGTGCGCAAGTTCGAAGCCGTGGGCGAGTCGTGGGAACTGGTCATCGAAGCGCCGCGCGAGCTGGCGAAATACCTGGCATTCAAAGGGTCTGTCGTCGTCAATGGCGTGTCCCTGACCGTGAACCGCGTGGAAGACCTGGGCGCCGGCGCCATGCATGGCTGCCGTTTCTCGATCAACCTGATTCCGCACACGATCGCCATGACGACCTTGAAACATTTGACGGTTGATGGCAAGGTCAACCTGGAGATCGACCTGATCGCCCGCTATGTCGAGCGCATGCTGTCGCTGGATAAACAAGCGTAAGCAGCCTGCCCCTGCATGCAAGGTGCAGGGGCGGCAAGCCCGGGCCCGGCTTGGCTGGTGCTCGCCCGGCGGTGCCGCCTGGCGCCAAGCGTGTGTTGCTTTTCCGGCAGACGCGCATACTATGAAGCTTTCCGCAGTGAAGGAAAGCCATGGACCCGATTTCGCGCGCCACCCTGCCTAATATCATACCGGCAAGCCCACGTGTGGGCGAAACGGCGCCGCTGGCGCCAGCCACGGCCGTGCCCGCTTCCGGCACGGCGGCCGTCAATCCCATCCTCTCTTCCACGCAGGTCGATATCTCTCCCCTGGGACAGTTTCTCTCTGGCGTGGCCTTGTCGCGCCGGCAATTGCTGGCCTTGCAGGGCGCCACGGAACAGGCCGGCGCGGCCAATACGCCCGTGAATGTCAACGATGACTTGCTGGCGCTGGCGCGGCAATTGACGGAATCGTTTGCCCAGCTGCAGACCAGCGGCATCGATGCGAGCCAGCTGGCGACGGCTGGCGAGACGCCGGGCAGCCTGGCGCAGCGCTACGATTTGCTGTCGGGCGACGGCACGACGGGCGCTGCGGCGGCGCTGGCGCAAGACGGCAATCTGCTCACGCAAGCGGGGCTGGCGCGCATCGGCATCGACTTGCGCAATGAAGATGTAAATGCGGCCACACTGCAGGCGGCATACGCGGCCGACCGCAACGGTACTTTGGATGCTTTGCAGCAAGGAACGGACGTGCTGGCGCAGGTAGGCGCCGTGCTGGCCCAGCGGCAGGGTGCCCCGGTCGCGTCTGTCGTGGCAGCCGACCTGAATGGAGAAGCTGCGACGGCCAGCGCCGTTGCCGGGGGGCAAGCGGTGGCACAGGCGGCGTTGCCAAGCGCCAGCTCCGTGAACGAGCCGGCCCAGGCGCCGCTGGATGCCCTGGAGCAGCGGCAGCTGGAAGTGCGGCAACAGATGGAAACGGAAGAGCTGAGCCAGGACTTGCAGGACGTGCGGCAGGCGGCGCAGGACGCGGCCGGACTGCCATCGGCCACGGCCGTCCGCGATCAGCTGGCGCAGGCCGGCGCTGTGCCAGCCCAGCAAGTTCAGCAGGCTCAGCAAGATCAACGAGCTCAACAAAGCCAGCAAACCGAACAAACCCAACAGGCTCAGCAAGCCCAGCAAGCCCAGCAAGCCCAGCAAGCCCAGCAAGCCCAGCAAGCCCAGCAGACTCAGCAGACCCAGCAGACCCAGCAGACCCAGCAGACCCAGCAGGCGCAACAAGCGCAACAAGCCCAGCAGGCCCAGCAAGCTCAACAGGCCCAGCAAACCCAGCAAACCAACGCCAGCCTGCAGCGCCAGCCAGCGCTGCAAGCCGATAGCGGCCAGGACCGGCTGCAGGCGCAGCGCGATGACAGCGCGCGCATCGATGCCCAGCGCGTTGACGCGCAGCGTATCGAAGGCGATCGCCAGGCCGGGCAGCAGGATGCGGTGCGCGTGGAGGAGCTGCGCCAGGACGAGTTGCGGCAAGCGCAGTTGCAGCAGTCGCAACTGCAGGAGCAGGCGCAAGTGGCGGCGGACGAGGCGGCGCGGGCGCAGTTGGCCGCCAGCGATGCGCAACTGGCCGCGCAGGCGGCGTCCGAACGGGCGCAGGCGCTGGCGCGCACGGAGCAATTGCAGGCCGATCAGGGCCTGGCGGCGACGGCGCAAGCTCAGCTGGCGCAGCAAAATGCGCTGGCGCAAGAGCTGGCCGCGCAAAACGCGGGCATGGCCGTGCCGCCGCCGTCGTCGCAAGACCCGTCCGTGGCGGCAGCCATCGCCGCCTATAACCTGAACAATGCGGCTCTGAATCCCGGCCTGATAAACCGGCAACTATCGGCCAGCGACCTGCAAAAGCCGCTGGTGACGCCGGTCGCCCCCGTGGAACCCGTCAAACCCGTGAACAAGATTCAGGGTGGCGGAGTTTAGGGCAGCAAGGTGGCATCCAGGGTAATATTGGCTTTTAGTAATTTCGATACGGGGCAGCCGGCCTTGGCCTTGCCCGTCAATTCCTCGAATTTGGCCTGGTCGGCGCCGGGAATCTTGGCTTTCAGGGTCAGATGGACGGCCGTGATGGCAAAGCCGTCATCGACCTTGTCCAGGGTCACTTCAGCCTTCGTTTCCATCTTTTGCGCCGTCAGGCCCGCTTCGCCGAGGATCAGCGACAGGGCCATGGTAAAGCAGCCCGCGTGCGCGGCGCCGATCAGCTCTTCGGGATTGGTGCCGGGCTTGCCTTCGAAGCGGCTGGCAAAGCCGTAGGGATATTCCTGCAAGGCGCCGCTGCGGGTGCTGATGGCGCCCTTGCCATCCTTGATGCCGCCTGACCAGATGGCCGATCCGTTGGTTTTCATGCTGCCGCTCCTGTGTGGGGATAATGCGAAACATAAGAAAGCGCCAGCCGTGGCGGGAGCCGCGGGGCGCAAGGGACAAGTCAGCGCACTGACCCGCTCATCTTATGCTTTTCGCCAGGCTGGCGGCGCGCGTCTTGCCTGCGCCGTGTGCGCTGGATCAGGGAATGGGCGCTTTGCCGGGCCGGCCGCGGCATCCGTGCCGCAAAGCTGTCTTATTTCAGGTCTGCAAGCGCTAAATCCTTTAAAATAGCAGGTTATAAGAAAATTCCCGGAAATTCGCGGAATATTCACGCTCGAAGTTTCAGTTTCAGTTTTTAGTTTCATTAACAACGCCCGGCAAAATCGTCGCGAGCGGAAGGGAGGGGTGGCTGAGAAGCGCTGCCGTACGAAGGTACGGTGCGCATCGCGAGCCGCCTGTACCGACGCGCAGCAGGTTTTGCCAGGCGTCTTCAGAGGATGAATAATGTCAATATCCAGCACCGAAGAGATCGTCGCTGAATTGCGCGCCGGCCGCATGGTGATACTGGTCGATGAAGAAGACCGGGAAAATGAAGGCGACCTGGTGCTTGCCGCCGATTTTGTCACGCCTGAAGCCATCAATTTCATGATCACGCATGCGCGTGGCCTGGTGTGCCTGACCCTGACGGAAGAGCGTTGCGACGAGCTGAACCTGTCGATGATGACGTCGCGCAACGGCACTGCGTATGGCACCAACTTCACCGTGTCCATCGAAGCGGCCGAAGGCGTGACCACGGGTATTTCCGCCGCCGACCGCGCCAAGACCATCCAGGTCGCCGTGGCCAAGGGCACGCAGCCCAGCGATATCGTCCAGCCTGGCCATATCTTCCCCCTGAAAGCGCAAAAGGGCGGCGTGCTGATGCGCGCAGGCCATACGGAAGCCGGCTGCGACCTGACGGCCATGGCCGGCTTGACGCCCGCCTCCGTGATTTGCGAAATCATGAAGGATGACGGCACCATGGCGCGCCTGCCGGACTTGCTGGTATTTGCTGAGCAGCATGGATTGAAAATCGGCACTATTGCCGACCTGATCCATTACCGCAGCCAGACGGAGTCCCTGGTCGAGCGCGTTGCCGAGCGCACCCTGCACACGGCGCACGGTGAATTCCGTTTGATCGCCTTCCGCGACAAGCCCAGCGCGTCGGCCCACCTGGCTCTCGTGCATGGCGACCTGGCCCCTGGCCTGGAAGCCCTGGTGCGCGTGCACCAGCCCGTTTCCCTGCTGGACGTGCTGGAAAGCGAGGCGACCACCCACTCGTGGACGGTGGCCGCCTCGATGGCCGCCATCAAGCAGGCCGAGCGGGGCGTGATGGTCTTGCTGAACTGCGGCGAAACGTCGAGCGAGCTGTTTGCCCAGTTCGCCGCGCTGGACACGCCGCAAGCCAAGCCGAAAGGCCGCGCTGCCAGCATGGACCTGCGCAGCTACGGCATCGGCGCGCAAATCCTGCGCGACCTGGGCGTGAGCAAGATGCAATTGCTGGCCAGCCCCCGCAAGATGCCGTCGATGGTCGGTTTCGACCTGGAAGTGACTGGTTTTCAGTGCCATCCAGGCCAGACGCGTGACTAAATAGCCTGCGCGCCGTTATTTGCGGCCTGCGATGCTCACTGTGCCTTCGTACAGTTGCGCTTCTCGGCCACAAATCACTGCCGCTCGCGACGATTTTGTCAGGCGTCGATGTGAGAGTAAACGAAGGCGGCATGTGAGTGTCGCCCTGAACCACCAGATTAAAGAGGCATATGATGAGCGTAGGAACGTATGAAACCAATTTTGCCGGCGAAGGTTTGCGCGTCGGTATCGTCCAGGCACGATTCAATGAAATCGTCGGTGGTGGCTTGCTGTCGGCATGCCTGGAAGAGTTGAGCAAGCTGGGCGTGGCCGATGAAGATATCCTGCACGTGACCGTGCCGGGCGCCCTGGAAATCCCACTGATTCTGCAAAAAATGGCGGAAACCGAACAATTCGACGCCCTGATCGCACTGGGCGCCGTGATTCGCGGTGAAACCTACCACTTCGAGCTGGTATCGAACGAATCGGGCGCGGGCATCACGCGCGTCGGTCTCGATTACGGCATCCCCATCGCCAACGCCGTGTTGACGACGGAAAACGACGAGCAGGCGGAAGTGCGCATGCTGGTCAAGGGAGCGGAAGCGGCACGCGTGGCAGTGGAAATGGCTAATCTGGCGCAAGCGCTGGAAGAGTTGCAGGACACCGACGAAGACTAAGCGCGTATGACAAGAATGCCATGGCTGCGTTGCAAGGCCTTGCGGTACTGTCGTACTGTCTTCGGCCTCGCACCTCGCCCCGACATCCTTCTCACGCACGCTTGAACTGTGGCTGCGCTGCCTAAAAGCGCGCCGCAGTGTCTCGTCGGAATTTGTAGTGAACACGTACTTAAGAACAGGTAACAATCATGACTGAGAAAAATTTGCTCGCCAATCCCAGCAAGAACCGCACGCCGCGTCACCGCGCGCGCGAGTTTGCGCTGCAGGGCTTGTACCAGTGGCTGCTGAACAATGAAGATGCGACCACCGTGGTGAACAATATTCGCGCCGCGCACGGTTTCGACAAGGCCGACGGCGATCATTTCACGGTGCTGCTGTACGGCGCCATCAAGGATTCGCTGGCGCTGCGCGAAAGCATGGCACCATTGATCGACCGTAATATCGCGGAACTGTCGCCGATCGAACATGGCATCCTGCTGATCGGCGCATTCGAGCTGAAGAACAACATGGAAATTCCGTACCGCGTCGTCATCAATGAGGCGGTCGAGCTGGCCAAGTCGTTTGGCGGCATCGATGGCCACAAATATGTGAACGGCGTGCTGGACAAGCTGGCAGTGAAATTCCGCGAGGAAGAAGTCAACGCCAGCAAGCGCAAGTAAATGAGGCTTACATCCTGCGGCAGGCGCCGCAGGAATGCAAAAAGGGCAGACTGCAAAGTCTGCCCTTTTTTGTTGCGCGTGTTGTGCAGTCACGCCTCGGTGCCGCTTCTCGCCAAGGACGGCAGGATGATAATGCTAAGCAAAAAAAAGCCACCGCACGCAAACGCCGGTGGCTTTTTTCCGGATGCCCCTGTGAGGGCTTTTAAAGGGTCACAGGCCGGCGATCTCGTTGTGCGGCAATACTTTGATGGTGATGCTGCCGCTTTCCTTCGGCAGGGCAGGCGCCTGGGAAGGCGCTGGCGTGTTCGACGCCATCACCGGCGTCGTGGTGGGCACGCGCTGGCCGGCGGACACTTGCTTCAGGCGGCGGTACTCGGCCAGCACGCGCGAGCCGTAGCCCGAGTCGGTGGCGAAGTTGGCAGCGCCCACATAGGTTTTCAGGCCCGCTTCGACGGAACCGCCACGCGTGACGTAATCTTTCAGGATCAGCGAGCCGACACGGATGTTGGCCACCGGATTCAGGGCAGCTTGCACGCCGCCCATTTCCTGGAAGCGCTCGTGATGGATCTTCGACATGACCTGCATCAGGCCTTGCGCGCCGACCGGGCTTTCCGCGAACGGGTTCAGACCCGATTCGATGGCCATCACGGCCAGGATCAGCAGCGGGTCCAGCTTGATTTCACGCGCCGTCAGGTAAGCCGTCGAGACGAGCATATTGGTCGCGTCGTTGGCCACGCGGTAGCGCTTGGAGAGCCAGTCGGTCACCCATTGCTGCTGCTTTTTCGTGCCCAGCAGGGCTTTTTCTTCCTTGGTCAGCGGTGCTTCGTTGATCACGGCCGTTTGCACGGAAGCGGGCGCTTCCATCAGTGCCGACAGGGCCGGTGCCTCGACGGCTTGTGCCTCTGCCATTGGCAGCGGGAACAGGCTGTGCGTCAGTTGCTTGCCCAGTTCAGGGCGGAACATCAGCAGGGCGATCAGTGCCAGTGCGGAAATGCCAAAAACGGTCAGAGTGTGTTGCGCCGTGGTCAAAACGCCACGTGCCGAGATGGCTTGTGCGCGGGCGCGCAAACGCGCCAACGCTGGCTGGCCAGCCACGGTTGAAGCAGGCAAAGCTGCTTCGGTGCTACGATGAGTCATAGAGTTCCCCGAAATGTCGCGTCAACAGGCAGTCCCTCCGCGGTCTCGCGGTGTTGTGGGTACTGCCAATGCCGTGCATCAGAAATATCATCGTTTCCGCCGCGTATGGATGCGTGCGAGAAACGCCGTCATTGCTTGCTTGAGCTGATCGGTCCACATTGGTATTGGATCAGTCGCAATACAACTTTTACCGGGGGTAAGGCAGACGCCTTTTGAAAACACTCCTTAAAATGTCATGTGGAGCCCCGACTCCGTGAATGAGAGAGAGACGCTAAAATCAAGCCTTGGGCCGGCGTCCTCTTTCAAGTTGGGCGAATTGTAGAAGCCGTTTTATATCAAGTCAATACTAACGAATCGATTCTTTATTACTTTTATGTCTTACTTTTTGACTTGCATTGTGCCAAAAGCCAATAAAATCAATTACTTGGCATAGATCCTTCAGCAACGGCGTCCGACGTCAAAAAAAATTAAAAACACATGAAATATTCAGATTTGCGAGATTTTATTTCTCAACTGCAACAAATGGGTGAACTTAAGCCCATTTCGACGCCTGTTTCACCATATTTGGAGATGACGGAGGTTTGCGACCGCACCTTGCGCGCGGGCGGGCCGGCCCTGCTGTTCAATCATCCGACGGGACACACGATGCCGGTGCTGGGCAATCTGTTCGGCACCACGCGCAGGGTGGCGCTGGGCATGGGCGCCGAGGATGTCAGCGAGCTGCGCAAGATCGGCCATGTGCTGGCGCGCCTGAAGGAGCCGGAGCCGCCGAAGGATTTCAAGGATTTGCTGGGCCTGGGCTCCCTGGTGAAATCCGTGTGGGACATGTCGCCGAAGGAGCTGCGCGGCGCCAAGTGCCAGGAAATCGTCTGGGAAGGCAATGATGTCGACCTGGCGCGCCTGCCCATCCAGCATTGCTGGCCCGGCGACGTCGCCCCCCTGATTACCTGGGGCCTGGTGATTACCAAGGGCCCCAACAAGAAGCGGCAAAACCTGGGGATTTATCGCCAGCAAGTGCTGGGGCGCAATAAGGTCATCATGCGCTGGCTGGCCCACCGTGGCGGCGCGCTGGACTTCCGCGAGCACGCCATCCAGAGCAAGGGCAAGCCGTATCCGATCGCCGTCGCGCTGGGCGCCGATCCCGCTACTATATTAGGTGCCGTGACGCCGGTGCCGGACAGCCTGTCCGAATACCAGTTCGCCGGCTTGCTGCGCGGCAGCCGCACGGAGCTGGTGAAAGCCATCGGCAGCGAGCTGCGCGTGCCCGCGTCCGCCGAAATCGTGCTCGAAGGCCATATCTATCCTGACGAAAACCACCCGAGCGGCTATGAGCACGCGCTGGAAGGGCCGTATGGCGACCACACGGGCTACTATAATGAGCAGGACAGTTTCCCCGTGTTTACCATCGACCGCATCACCATGCGCCGCGACCCGATCTACCACTCCACGTACACGGGCAAACCGCCGGACGAGCCGGCCGTGCTGGGCCTGGCCCTGAACGAAGTGTTCGTGCCGCTGCTGCAAAAACAGTTCAGCGAAATCACGGATTTCTACCTGCCGCCCGAAGGCTGCAGCTACCGCATGGCCGTGGTGCAGATCAAGAAGCAGTACGCGGGCCACGCCAAGCGCGTGATGTTCGGCGTGTGGAGCTTTTTGCGCCAGTTCATGTATACCAAGTTCATCGTGGTGGTCGACGAAGACGTGAACATCCGCGACTGGAAAGAGGTCATCTGGGCCATCACCACGCGCGTCGACCCCATCCGCGACACCACCCTGGTCGACAACACGCCGATCGACTACCTGGACTTCGCCTCGCCGATCAGCGGCCTGGGCAGCAAGATGGGCATCGACGCGACCAATAAATGGCCGGGCGAGACGACGCGCGAGTGGGGCACGGTAATTGCCATGACGCCGGAAGTGAAGGCGAAAGTGGATGGCATCTGGCAGGAACTGGGGCTGTAGGTACTGCGCAGGGCGGATTGGCGCTGGCGCGTAAGCCGACGTTGCGGCGCTTGCAAGCCCATGGCCCGCATACTCAGCTGTGTCGGCTGACGGCCTGCGGCCTGAGCCGACCTACGCCTGCTGTCGGCGCAACGCAAGCGGAGAGCCCGGATTTTGCCTTGGGGTTTGCATGTTCACGCAGCGACTTCCCCAATCTTGCGCAGACCGGGTATAATGGTCCCCGGCGGGCCCCTGCGCATCGTGGCATGGCTAACCTGGTCAGGTCGGGAACGAAGCAGCCACGGCTATTAACCATGAGTGCCGCAGATCAGGCTCGCCTCCTTCGGGAATGTTTTATCAGGATCATCAATCAAGCTGCCATGGGCAGCTTTTTTGTTTTATGGTCGCCTTTTCGCGCCGCCCCGCAGCCTTGCCGGACTTGCCGTGTTTTCCATATTTCCAGCTGGCCATGTTATACAATTGCTGCTTTGCCGCGTTTGCCAGTGTAGTCTGGCCCGGCCATGAGGCTTGCGCCCGCGGCGCAGGATCACCCGCAAAATCGCATGGTAAAATCTCAGCATGTCCTATCAAGTCCTCGCCCGTAAATACCGCCCCAAGAATTTCGAGACGCTCGTCGGCCAGGAGCACGTCGTGCGCGCGCTCACGCATGCCTTGCACAGCGGCCGATTGCATCACGCCTACCTGTTCACGGGCACGCGCGGCGTCGGCAAGACGACCCTTTCGCGCATCCTGGCCAAGTCGCTCAATTGCATCGGCCCCGACGGCACGGGCGGCATCACGGCCCAGCCGTGCGGCCAGTGCGAAGCGTGCACGGCGATCGACGCGGGACGCTTCGTCGACTATATAGAGATGGATGCGGCGTCGAACCGCGGCGTCGATGAAATGGCGCAGCTGCTCGAGCAAGCCGTGTATGCGCCGAGCAATGCGCGCTTCAAGGTCTACATGATCGATGAGGTGCACATGCTGACGAACCACGCCTTCAATTCCATGCTGAAGACGCTGGAAGAGCCGCCCGAGCACGTCAAATTCATCCTGGCGACGACGGACCCGCAAAAGATACCCGTCACCGTGCTGTCGCGCTGCCTGCAGTTCAACCTCAAGCAGATGCCGCCCGGCCACATCATCAGCCACCTGGACAATATCCTCGGGCAGGAGGGCATCGCCTTCGAGCAGCCGGCCTTGCGCCTGCTGGCCCAGGGCGCCCACGGCTCCATGCGCGACGCGCTGTCGCTGACGGACCAGGCCATCGCGTATGCGGCCGGCGAAGTGACGCTGGATGCCGTGCAAGGCATGCTGGGCGCGCTCGACCAGTCGTATCTGGTGCGCCTGCTCGACGCGCTGGCGCAGCAGGATGGCGCCGATCTGCTGGCCGTGGCCGACGAGATGGCTTCGCGCAGCCTGTCCTACAACGGCGCCCTGCAAGACCTGGGCACCTTGCTGCACCGCATTGCGCTGGCGCAAACCGTGCCGGCCGCCTTGCCGCAGGATCTGCCCGAATACGCGGACATCGTGCGCCTGGCTGGCGCTTTCGATGCGGAAGAAGTGCAGCTGTTTTACCAGATCGCCGTGCATGGCCGCAATGAACTGGGCCTGGCGCCCGACGAATACGCGGGCTTTACCATGACCTTGCTGCGCATGCTGGCCTTTCGGCCCGGCATAGGCGGTGCCGATGGCGTGCCGGCCGCGGCGCCGGCGTCGGCCCCGGGCAACCGTCCCGCCGCCGTGGCCGCCGCGCGCGCCGCCGCCGGTGCCTCGGCGCCCGCCGCCCGTGCCGCCACGAACAGCATGGCCAGCCATGCCGCCGTGACCCCGCCTGCCGTGGTGGCCGCCGCTGCCGCCAGCGTGGCGCGCAGCGAGGCACCGCCGCCACGCGCGCCGGCGCCGGCACCGGTTGCGCCGCCGCCCGCCATGCCGCCTGCGGCTGCTGCGGCCGCCCCGGCAGCATCGGGCGCACCCATCAGCTCCGCCCGCGCCGCCATCAATGCGGCGCTGGAAGCGGCACGTGCCGCCTCGAAAGGCCGTCCGGGCAGCGCGCCATCGGCGCCATCGTCCGCACCGAAGCCGGCTGCCGCCCCTGCACCGGCAGCGCAGCCTGCCGCCGCCGCACCCGTGGCACCGGCCGCACCCGCTCAGGCCGCGCCACCGCCGCCACCCGCCGCCGCCAAGGCCCCCGCGCCATGGGACGATGCGCCACCTGTCGCCGTGATGGACGCGCCGCCAGCGGCGCCGCTGCAGCCAGCCCGCCAGGCGCCGCAGCCTCAGCAGGCGCCCGCCGATGACGACCTGCCGCCGTGGGTGACTGAATTTTCCGACGACAGCGCCTCGGCCGCCATCGCCGCGCCAGCCGGTATGCCCGCCGCGCAAGGCAGCGAACAGCCCGCCGTCGTCATGCCGCAGCGTGCCGCCAAGCAAGCCGCGCCCAGTGCACCGTACGTGATCACGCCCGTGCCGGGCCTGGACTGGGACGGCAACTGGCCGGCCGTGGCCGCCGTCCTGCCCCTGCGCGGCGTGGCCCAGCAGCTGGCCGTGCAGGCCGAATTGATCGAATGCCTGCATGACGGCCACAGCACCACGTTCCGTTTGCGCGTGCCCATCGATACGTGGCGCAGCCCTGCCAACGTGGAAAAACTGGCGGCCGCCCTGAGCGAGCGCTTCGGCCGCAAGGTGGCCGTTGACACGGAACTGGGCGCCGTCTGGTACACGGCCAGCGCGGAAGCGCAGGCGCACCGCGAGGCGTGCCAGCTGCAAGCGGAAGCAACCATCGCAAGCGATCCCTTCGTGCTCGACATGAAGCGTGCATTCGACGCTTTTGTCGTGCCGGGAACGATTACCCCTGCACCGGCCGGCGCCGCCGCGCCGACCCTGCATTGATGATTACCACACTCACAAACTGAATTAAACGGAGCATTCTTATGATGAAAAATCAACTGGCTGGCCTGATGAAGCAGGCGCAAGCAATGCAAGACAACATGAAGAAGGCGCAGGAACAACTGGCGCTGGTGGAAGTGGAAGGCCAGTCCGGCGCCGGCCTGGTGAAAATCGTCATGACCTGCAAGAACGACGTCAAGCGCGTTTCCATCGACCCATCCTTGCTGGCCGACGACAAGGACATGCTGGAAGACCTGGTGGCCGCCGCCTTCAACGACGCCGTGCGCAAGGCGGAAGCGACGTCCGCGGAAAAAATGGCAGGCTTGACTGGCGGCATGAACTTGCCAGCCGGCTTCAAAATGCCATTCTGATGCACGACCGCATGCGCCCGATCCATGGCGCGGGACAGGGTTGATCCATGTCCAAGTCGCTTGAATTCCTGACCGAGGCGCTGCGGCGCCTGCCCGGCGTCGGCCCCAAGTCGGCGCAGCGGATGGCATTTCATTTGTTGCAGCACGATAGGGAAGGCGCGGCCATGCTGTCGCGCGCCCTGTTCCAGGCCGTCGATGCCGTGCATCACTGTGGCCTGTGCAACACCTTTACCGAACACGAAGTGTGCGAGACCTGTCTCGACGACGAGCGCGACAAGCGCCTGCTGTGCGTGGTGGAAACGCCCGCCGACCAGCTGATGATCGAGCAGACCTTGACCTACAAGGGCCTGTATTTCGTCCTCATGGGAAGGCTCTCTCCGCTCGATGGCATCGGCCCGAAAGATATCCATCTCGAGAAACTGCTGAATCGCGCCAACGATGGCGTGGTCGGTGAAGTGGTGCTGGCCACCAACTTCACGAATGAAGGCGAAGCGACGGCCCACTACATCAGCGAAATGCTGAAGGCGCGCGGCTTGCGCGTGAGCCGGCTGGCCCGCGGCGTGCCCGTGGGCGGCGAACTGGAATACGTCGACGCGGGCACGATCGCCCGCGCGATGCTCGACCGCAGGGCAACCTGAGCACAACATGACAGCATCCTCCGCGACCACTGCCGCCGATGAAAAACCCTTGGGGCAGGAGTCTTGCCCTGCAGGGCAAGACAGTACGCAGGCAGGCGGCATGCCGCCTGAAACCCCTGCTTTACCTTTAAAAGGCATCAAAGTCCTGGAACTGGGCACCCTGATCGCGGGGCCGTTCTGCGCCCGCATGCTGGCCGAATTCGGCGCCGACGTGATCAAGATCGAGTCGCCCGACGGCGGCGACCCCATACGTACCTGGCGCGTGCTGAAGGACGGGACTTCGCTGTGGTGGTCGGTGCAGGCGCGCAACAAGAAAAGCCTCACGCTGAACCTGAAGGCGCCGCAAGGGCGGGCAATTGCCCGCCAGCTGGCGCTGGAAGCGGACATCATCATCGAGAACTACCGCCCCGGCGTGCTGGAAAAATGGGACCTCGGCTACGAGCAGCTCAGGCAGATCAAGCCTTCCCTCATCATGGTGCGCCTGTCCGGCTTTGGCCAGACGGGACCGATGAAGGACTTGCCCGGTTTCGGCGCCATCGGCGAGTCGATGGGCGGCTTGCGCTATGTGTCCGGCTTTGCCGACCGCCCGCCCGTGCGCGTGGGCGTGTCCATCGGCGATTCCGTGGCGGCCCTGCATGGCGTGATCGGCGCCATGATGGCCCTGCGCCACCGCGACGTGACGGGTGGCGCGGCCTCCGGCGAAGGGCAGATGGTCGACGTGGCCCTGTATGAATCCGTGTTCAACCTGATGGAGTCGCTGGTGCCCGAATACGACCAGGCCGGCGTGGTGCGCGAGCGCACGGGCGGTTCCCTGCCCGGCATCGTGCCATCGAACACCTACACGACGGGCGATGGCGAGAACATCGTCATCGCCGGCAACGGCGACGCCATCTTCAAGCGATTGATGCTGGCCATGGGCCGCATCGACATGGCGGGCGACCCGCAGCTGGCGCGCAACGATGGGCGGGTGGCGCGCACGCAGGAAATCGACGACGCCATCGGTGCCTGGTGCGCCACGCACACCATCGATAGCGCGCTGGCCGTGCTGAAGGCGGCAGACGTGCCGGCCGGTAAAATTTACTCCGTGCGCGACATGTTGAGCGACCCGCAATTCCTCGCCCGTGACATGTTCGAACAACACCATTTCGCCGACGGCACGCCCGTCAAACTGCCCGCCATCAGCCCGAAACTGTCCGCCACGCCGGGCAAGACGCAGTGGCTGGGGCCGGCCCTGGGCCAGCACAACGACGAAGTGCTGGCGTCGCTGGGCTATGACGCGGCCGCCATTGCGCGGCTCAAGGCCGACGGGGTGGTGTAATTCGCCATTCACCCACAGCATTGAAGCCGGGGTCCCACCCGGCGGTTCTGACCCCGGAATTTGCTTCCCGACTTATTTGATACCGATCATGCCTCCATTGTTCCGCACCGCGCTTGCCCTGGCATCCGCCGCCATCTTTCTCTCCGCCTGCGCCAGCATCCCCCGCGATGCGCCGATCGCCGGCCTGCGCCTGATCGGCGAACAGCGCATCGCCCTGAAGCAGCCGTTCGAGGGCACGACGGTGGGCGGCTTGTCCGGCATCGATTACGATGCGGCCAGCGCTACCTGGGTGATGGAAAGCGATGACCGCTCGGAAATCAATCCGGCCCGCTTCTACCGCGCCACCTTGTCCTACGACAGCGAGAAATTCTCCGGTGTGACCTTGAATAGCGTGCATTTCTTCACGCAGCCGGACGGCAGCCGCTATCCGAACCTGGCGCACGCGCGTCTGGACAAGGGCGACGAAGTGGCCGATATCGAGAGCATCCGCGCCGACCCCCGCGACGGCAGCGTCTGGTACAGCAGCGAAGGCAACCGCAAGGTGGGCCTGCATCCGTTCGTGCGCCACGCGGACCGCGATGGCAAGTTCCTGGCCACCTTGCCGACACCGGCCATGTTCAATGTCTCGAAGGAAGAGGTCGGCTCGCGCAACAACATGAGTTTTGAAGGCTTGTCCTTCTCGCCGGACGGCAAGAGCTTGTGGCTGGGCATGGAAGCGGCCCTGTACCAGGATGGCCCGCTGGCCACGCCCGACCACGGCTCCGTGGTGCGCATCACGCGCCTGGACCGCGCCGGCGCCGTGCTGGGCCAGTATGCCTATCCGCTTGACGCCGTGGCCTCGCGGCCCGCGCCGGGGCGCGAGGCGGACAATGGCGTGTCGGAAATCCTCGCCGTGAACGACCATCAGGTGCTGGTGGTGGAGCGCGCCGGCGTGGCAAACGCGGATGGCCTCTACGCCAACCACGTGCGCGTGTACGAGATGGAGACGCTGGGCGCCACGGATATCCAGGCGCTGCCCGCCTTGACGGGCGCGACGTATGTGCCGGCGCGCAAGCGATTGCTGCTGGACCTGGAACAGATCGGCCTGGCCAGGGTCGACAATCTCGAAGGCATCAGCTGGGGGCCGCGCCTGGCGAATGGCCGCCGCAGCCTGGTGATGATTTCCGACGATAACTTCAACCCGCAGCAAGTCACGCAAATCCTCGCCTTCGAAGTACTCTAGCATCCACGTTGATGACCTGGCCCGCCTGCCGGGCCAGCATGGCCGTGATGGTGTCGTGCGGCGACGGGTGGCCCAGGAAATATCCCTGGGCCATGTCGCAGCCGTACTCCTCCAGCATCAGCAACTGCTCGTCCGTTTCAACGCCTTCGGCCACCACCACCATTTTCAAGCCATGCGCCATGGCGATGATGGCGCGCGTGATGGCCGCGTTTTCCGCATCCTGCGGCAGGCCGGCGATAAAACTCTTGTCGATTTTTAATGCCCGCACGTCGAAGCGTTTTAAATAATTCATCGACGAATAACCCGTGCCGAAGTCGTCGATGGACAGGTACACGCCGATGCCGCGCAGTTGTTCCAGGGTCACCATGGTGGCGCGCGCGTCGTCCATCAATGTCCCTTCCGTCAATTCCAGCTCCAGCAGGCGCGCGTCGAGGCCCGTGTCGGCCAGCGCCGACAGCACGATCTGCATCAGGTTTTCATCCTTGAACTGCTTGGCCGACAGGTTCACGGCCATGCGGATGGCCCGCCCGCCATCGCTTTGCCACGCCTTGGCCTGGTTGCACGCCGTGCGCAGCACCCATTCGCCGATGGGCACGATCAGGCCCGTCTCTTCGGCCAGGGGGATGAATTCCGTGGGCGAAATGATGCCCCGCTCGGGATGGCGCCAGCGCACCAGCGCTTCCACGCCGACGATCTGCGTGCTGGGCACGTCGATCTGCGGCTGGTACAGCAAGTACAGCTCATTGTTCTGCAAGGCCTTCCTTAGCCCCACTTCCATCTTGACGTGGCTCATGATTTCCATCGTCAGCGATGAGCTGTACAGCTTGGCGTTGTTCTTGCCGCAGTTCTTCGCGTGGTACATGGCCGTGTCCGCATATTTCAGCAGTGAATTGCAATCCTCGCCATCTTCCGGATACAGCGAGATGCCGATGCTGGCCGTGACGAAAATTTCGTGTCCTTCGATCATGAAGGGCCGGCGCATGGCTTCCTTGACCCGGTGCGCCACGTTGAGCGCATCTTCCACCCGCTCCAGGTCGGGAATTAAAATCGTGAATTCGTCGCCGCCCAGGCGCGCCAGGTTGCTGCCACCCGAGATGGGCTCGAATTCGTGTTCGGCGCGCAGCACCAGGTCGCTGGGGCGGATGGTTTCGCGCAGGCGTTCGGACACCACCTTGAGCAAATGGTCGCCCACGTCGTGGCCCAGGGTGTCGTTGATGCGCTTGAACGCATCGAGGTCCATGAACAGCACGGCGAATTTCTTGTCGTGTTCTTTCGAGCGCACCAGTTCCCGTTCCAGGGTTTCCAGGAAGGCTTGCCGGTTGGGGATGCCCGTCAGGCTGTCGCAGTAGGCGAGGCGGCGGATCTGTTCTTCCGTGCGCTTGCGCTCGCTGATGTCGCGCACCAGGCCCAGCACTTCGTCGGCGCCCGTCGCCACCAGGCGCGCCTCGAAGTGGCGCGTGCTGTCGGCGTGCGTGAGCGTGTAGTCGACGGAGCCGATGTGCTGCGTGGCCAGCACGGCATGCGCCTTGTCCAGCAGCCGCGCGGCGATCTCGGGCGGCAGCACGTCGCGGATGTGGCTGCCCACGCAGTTATCGATGGAAAAGCCCGCGCTGGCGTCGTGGCCCTGTTCGTAGTCCAGATAAAAGCCTTCGCGGTTGAGGCGGAAGAAGGTGTCGGGGATGGCGGCCAGCACGGCGCGGTTGTGCGCGTCGGCGATGCGCAGGCGGGCGATGGCGTCGCTGGCACGCAGCACGTACAGCACGCGGTGGCCCAGGATGGGCCAATTGATGGGCTTGGAAATGAAATCCGTGGCGCCCACTTCATAGGCGCGCGTGACGGCTTCCAGCTCGTCGCCGCCCGTGACCATGATGATGGGCACGGTGCCGCCCACTTCCTGGCGGCGGATTTCGCGGCACACGGCAAAACCGTCCAGGGCCGGCATGTCGACGTCGAGCATGACCAGGTCCGGCCCGCTGTGCTTGTAGCTGGCCAGCGCCTGCAGGCCATCCTCGGCCTCGATCACGTCCAGCCCCACTTGCGTGAGCATCTGCCGCATCAGCAATCGCATCACGGGATCGTCGTCGGCCACCAGCACCAGGCCGCGCGGGGAAGGGAGGGGCGCTGTCATGTCAGTGTTCCTTCACGAGGATGGCGCTCAGCGATTCGCGCACCGCCAGGAATGCCTGCTGCATGTCCTGCAGCAGCGGCGCCGCGCCTTCCGTGCTGCCGGCACGGCCCAGTTTTTCCATCTCCTTGCACAGTTGCGCCAGCCCATCGGCGCCCACGTTGGCGCTGCCCGATTTCAGGCTGTGCGCCACCTTGCGCAGCGCTTCCGCGTCCGTCCGGACGATGGCTTCGCGCATGGCCGCCAGCTGGCGCGGCGTCTCGCCGGTAAACGCCAGGATCACCCGTTCCAGCAGCGCATCGCCCTCCGTGCCGGACAGGGCGCGGATGTTTTCCAGGGCCTGCCGGTTGAGCTGCAGTGCCGCTGTTGCCAACGGCGGCGCTGGCTGCTGCGGTGCCGGCTTGTCCGCTTTCTCCGGCGGCTCTGCCATCTCCGGCTGCTCGCTGTGGTGCACGGTGGCCGCGCGCGGCAAGGTGATCCAGCGCGCGATGGTGTGGCCCAGGTCCTGCTGCGTGAATGGCTTGCTCAGGTAATCGTCCATGCCGGCCGCCAGGCAGGCTTCGCGGTCGCCCTGCAGCGCATTGGCCGTGATGGCGACGATGGGCAGCACGCGCGCGTGGCCGCACTGCTGCTCATGGCGGCGGATTTCCGCCGTGGCCGCGAAGCCGTCCATCACGGGCATCTGGCAATCCATCAGGATCAGGTCGAAATCCTCGGCCTGCGCCGCGTGCAGCGCTTCCTCGCCGTTGCGCGCGCAGACCACGTCCAGACCCAGGCTGTCGAGCATGGCCAGCGCCACTTCCACGTTGACGGGATTGTCTTCGGCCAGCAGCACGCGGCGGCGCTGGCGCCGGCCCACCTGGCGCGCCGTGTGCGGCGGATGGATGCGCAGGCTGTCGCTGGCGCGCGGCGGCGTGACGATGCAGTCGAACAGGTCGCATTCACGGGCCGGCTTGATCAGCTGGAAGGCCACGCCCGCCTCGCGCCGCTGCACGGGATCGGCCGCGCCCTGTTCAGTACTCAGCAGCAGTAACTTCAGGTCGGCCAGCAGCGGGTCGCTCTTGATGGTGGCGGCCAGGGCCAGCCCGCTGGTGCGCGGCAATTCCATGTCGAGCAGGGCCACGGCATACGGCGTGCCCGCCTGCGCGGCCGTGCGCAGGCGCTCGAGGCAGTCGCTGGCCGTGCCGGCGCTGTCGCTGACGATGTGCCAGCTGGCCAGCTGCCGCTCCAGCACGGCGCGCGTGGCGGGGGTGTGGTCGACGATCAAGGCGCGTAATCCTCGCGTGGTTTTCAGATTGAAGGACGGGTCGTCGCTGTCGACGCGCCGCTTATCGAAATTTACTTCGAACCAGAAGATGGAGCCTTGCGTTAAAGCATTGTCAACGCCGATAGTTCCGCCCATCAATTCCACCAGCTGTTTCGAGATCGTCAGGCCCAGGCCCGTGCCGCCATGCTTGCGCGTGGTCGAGCCATCGGCCTGCGAGAACGATTCAAAGATGCGGCTCTGCGCCTCGCTGGACACGCCGATGCCCGTGTCATGCACTTCGAAGCGCAAGCCCACGCTGGGCGCATCCTCGCTGCACACTTCCACCTTCACCGTCACCTTGCCCGTTTCCGTGAACTTGATGGCGTTGCCCAGCAGGTTGACGATGATCTGGCGCAGGCGGTTCGGGTCGCCGCAGATGGCGATGGGAATGTCGTTGGCGATGTCGAATTCCAGGCAGATATTCTTCGCTTCCGCCTGCGGCGCGAAGACGTGCTCGATGTCGTCGAGCAGCTCGCGGAAGTTGAAACGGATGTATTCCACGCTGAGCTTGCCCGCCTCGATCTTGGAAAAATCGAGGATGTCGTTGATGATCACCAGCAAATTCTGGCCCGAGCGCTGCACCATGCTCGTGTAGTGGCGCTGCTGTGCCGTCAGCGGGCTGGCCAGCAGCAGCTCCGTCATGCCCAGCACGCCATTCATGGGCGTGCGGATTTCATGGCTCATGGTGGCGAGGAAGGCGCTCTTCGCCTGGCTGGCCGCCTCCGCCGCATCCTTGGCCTTTTCCAGCTGCGCCGTACGCACGCCCACCTGGCGCTCGAGCTGGTCGCGGTAATTGGCCAGGGTGCTGTCGCGGCTGTCGATCTGCGCCAGCATGTCGTTGAAACTGTCGATCAGCACGCCCAGCTCGTCGCTGCGCTGGTGCGCGATGCGGTGGCTGTAGGTCTGGCTGCTGGAGACCTTCTGCGCCGTGTCGATCAGTTTGGTGATGGGCTCGGCGATCACGCTCTTGAAGCGCCGCGCCAGGAACACGGCGATGAGGAAGGACAGCATGGTGGCGCCGCCGATGGCACCCACGTGGCGGCCGATGTCGCGCCACATGTGGTTCAAGTCCGCTTCGATCAGCACGACGCCGATGAACTTGGGCACCTTGTCCTGCGTCCAGTAGACGGGACGGTACAGCCGCATGGCGGGCGACAGCCTGCCACCGGTGGCTTGCGCCATGCTTTCCGTTGCCAGGTCGGCCAGCAGGGCCGGCGCCAGGTCGGCCAACGGCGCCAGCCCCTGCGCATGCTGCGGCGCGCGGTACTGGGCCAGCAGGCGGCCGCCGGCGTCGAACAGGGCCGCCTGGGCGATCTCGTCGCGCGCGCCCAGCGCCGCCAGTACCTGTTCCGCCTGCGCAGGTTTGCCCGCCAACATGGGCGCCGCGCTGGCCGCGCCGATCACGCCCGCCAGCGACAGCAGTTGCTTGCCTTCGTCATCCTTGTGGCTGAGCACGGACGTCAGCGCAAACGCCACGAACACCAGCAGCAGCGCGCAGCCCGACGACAGCACCGAGATCATGGTCAGTTTCTGGCTGATGCTGGAGCGTTGGAAATTGAACATGGCTGCGGCGCTTCTCCGGTCGACCCGTTGGCTGTTTTTTAATTCCTACTGGAAAAATATAGACGCGAAGACCCACCCTGATGTTGATGTGGGTCTAAGGGAGGAGAGGGGAGGGGAACTTATAAGAGAGGAAATAAAAAGGGCGGTCTCACGAGACCGCCCTCAAATTATTGCTGAGCAACAACACCTGATCCAGCCGTAGCGAGCGGAAGGGAGAGGTGGCCGAGAAGCGCAGCCGTACTGTAGTACGGTGAGCATCGCAAGCCGCCTATGCCGACGCGCAGCAGGCTGGGTCAGGTGTCCGCTAACAGCAGCCGCCGCGCTTGCCGGCCCCGCCGTAGCGGGCTTCCTGCCGTTCGCGGAAGAACTCTTCATACGTCATCATCGGCTCGCCGGGATGGGTCACTTCCCGGTGCGCCACGTAGGTGTCGTACTCGGGCAAGCCGCACATCAGCCGCATGCTTTGCCCCAGGTAGCGTCCAGCCTTGATGATTTCGTCGATCATCATTGCACCGTGGGCATGGCCTGGAACGGCGTTTCCTTGGTGCTCGGGCGGCTGTCGGCGCGCGCCTTCAAGATGGTGCGGATGCCGAAAAACAGCACGCTGACGACGACGATCACGAAGAAGGCAGCCAGGCCGGCGTCCAGGTAGTCGTTGAAGATGATCTGCTGCATCTGCGCCACGGACTTGGCCGGCGCCAGCAGGGTGCCTTCGTCGAGTGCCGCCGAGTATTTCTTCGCATGCGCGAGGAAGCCGACGCGCGGGTTGGCGTCGAAAATCTTTTGCCAGCCGGCCGTCAGGGTGCACAGCAGCAGCCAGATGGTGGGCAAAATCGTCACCCATGCGTACTGTCCCCGCTTCATCTTGAATAGCACGCAGGTGCCGAGGATCAGCGCAATGGCGGCCAGCATCTGGTTGGCGATGCCGAACAGCGGCCACAGGGTGTTGATGCCGCCCAATGGATCGACGACGCCCTGGTACAGGAAGTAGCCCCAGGCCGCCACGCACAGGCCCGTGGCCAGCAGGTTGGCGATGACGTTTTCCGTCTGTTTCAGCGCTGGCACGAAGCTGCCCAGCAAGTCTTGCAGCATGAAGCGGCCGGCCCGCGTGCCCGCATCGACGGCCGTCAGGATGAACAGCGCTTCGAACAGGATGGCGAAGTGGTACCAGAAGGCCATCATGGCCTTGCCGCCGATGGCGCCCGAGAGGATCTGCGCCATGCCGACCGCCAGGGTCGGCGCGCCGCCCGCGCGCGAGATGATGCTGTGCTCGCCAACGTCCTTGGCCGTCTGCGTCAGCATCTCCGGCGTCACGTAGAAGCCCCATTGCGAGATGGCTTGCGCGGCCGACTCCGCCGTGGTGCCGATCAGGGCGGCCGGGCTGTTCATGGCGAAATAGATGCCTGGCTCGATGGTCGAGGCGGCCACCAGGGCCATGATGGCAACAAACGATTCCATCAGCATGGCGCCATAGCCGATGAAGCGGGCATGGCTTTCGTTTTCAATCATCTTCGGCGTGGTGCCCGAGGAAATCAGCGCGTGGAAGCCGGACACGGCGCCGCAGGCAATCGTGATGAACAGGAAGGGGAACAGATTGCCCGACCAGACGGGACCGGAGCCATCGATGAACTTGGTCATGGCCGGCATTTTCAGGTAGGGCGCGACGACGATGATGCCGATGGCCAGGCCCAGGATGGTGCCGATCTTCAGGAAGGTGGACAGGTAGTCGCGCGGCGCCAGCAGCAGCCACACGGGCAGCACGGACGCGATGAAGCCGTAGCCGATCAGCATCCACGTCAGTTCCGTGCCCGTGAACGTGAACATCGGGCCCAGCACGGCGGATTCCTGCACGTACTGGCCGCCGATGATGGCCAGCATCAGCAGCACAAAGCCGATGATGGAAATTTCGCCGATGCGGCCGACGCGGATGAAGCGCGAATACACGCCCATGAACAGGGCGATGGGAATCGTCGCCATCACGGTGAAGCTGCCCCATGGCGAGCCCGTCAGCGCCTTGACGACGATCAGTGCCAGCACGGCCAGGATGATGACCATGATCATGAAGCAGCCCAGGAGCGCAATCATGCCGGGAATTTCGCCCAGTTCAGCCTTGATCAGGTCGCCCAGCGAGCGGCCGTCGCGGCGCATGGAAATGAACAGCACGATGAAATCCTGCACGGCGCCCGCAAACACGACGCCGGCCAGTATCCACAGCATGCCGGGCAGGTAGCCCATCTGCGCGGCCAGCACGGGGCCGACCAGGGGACCGGCGCCGGCAATCGCCGCGAAATGGTGGCCGAACAGCACATATTTATTCGTCGGCACGTGGTCCAGGCCATCGTTGTGCTTGAAGGCGGGCGTCATGCGGCGCGGGTCCAGGCTCAGCACCTTGTCGGCGATGAACAGGCTGTAGAAACGGTAGGCGATCAGGTAGACGCAGACGGCGGCGATGACGATCCAGATCGCGCTGATCGGTTCGCCGCGTTGCAGGGCGACGACGCCCAGGGACCCGGCACCGGCCAGCGCAAGCGCTGCCCAGCCGAGCTGTTTGAAAATGCGGTTCATGCTTCCTCCAGAGATTGACGGGCGCTGTGCCGTGCGATGATGTGTGCTGCGAGCCTGGTCGTCGCCAGTTTGGTGTGCATCGGGTGCGTCCGCAGCTTATGGCTAGTATTCAGGAACCGTATAATCGTGGCAAGCGCACGACTACGCAGTAACGCTCAGTATTACTACGCAGGCCGAACACGGCGCCGCGACGTAAAATCACGCATTTCCACCCGCATCGACGCCGCCGGAGCGCGCCAGGCCATGAAACTCAGACAGAAAGTCATCTTCCTGGCCATCACGCCGCTGATCCTGGCCCTGTGCGCCATCGCTTTTGCCGTGCGGCACCAGGCGAATACCCTGGCCGAGCAGCAGCGCGCCACCATCCAGCAAGCCTACCTGGCCAGCAAGGAAGCCGAACTCAAGCATTACGTGACCCTGGCCAGCCATTCCATCGCGCAGCTGTACCAGTCGGGGCGCAAGGATGCCGCCACGCAAGAGCAGGCCAAGCGCATCCTCGCCTCGCTCAGCTATGGCGACGACGGCTATTTTTTCATCTACGATTTGCAGGGCAAGTCGCTGATGCATCCGCGCCAGCCCGAGCTGGTGGGACAGAACCTGTGGGACTTGCGCGACGCCGAGGGCAATCTCACCATCCAGCGCCTGATGCAGCGGGCGAAGAGCGGCGGCGGCTTCGAACGCTACAACTGGATCAAGCCGTCGACCAACAGATCCGCGCCCAAGCTCGGCTATGTGATCCTGATGCCGGAATGGGGCTGGATGATGGGCACCGGCATCTATATGGATGACGTGGACCAGGCGCTGGCCCAGGTCGATGCCCAGCAGTCGCGCAATATCCGCTCGACCATGGAATTGATCGCCGGCATCGCCATCCTCGGTTCCCTGCTCGTGGCTGCCTGCGGCCTGGTGCTGAACCTGCGCGAATTGCGCGTGGCCGACGCCAAGCTGAAAGTGCTGGCGCAGCGCGTGGTGGAGTCGCAGGAAGAAGAGCGGGCACGGCTGTCGCGCGACTTGCATGACGGCATCAGCCAGTGGCTCGTGTCCATCAAGCTGCAGATCGAGGCGGGCATTGCGCGCCTGGGCGGCAACGCCGAGCAAAAGGACAAGGCGCCAGCCACCTTCGAACGGGCCGCCGAGCAGCTCAACAAGGTGCTCGGCGAAGTGCGGCGCATTTCGCACAACCTGCGCCCGGCCATCCTCGACGACCTGGGCCTGGCCGCCGCGCTCGACCACCTGGTGCACGAATTCAATGACAGCAGCAGCGCGCAAGCCAGTTTCACGGCCAGTCCGGCCACGGCCGGCGAAGGCTTGCCGGACATGGTCAATACCGTGCTGTTCCGCATCGCCCAGGAAGCGCTGACGAACAGCGAGCGCCATGCGCACGCCAGCGCCGTCGAGGTCAGCCTGCATGAAGCGGGCAAGGCGGTGGAATTGCGCATCGCGGATAACGGCGGCGGCTTCGATTTCGACGGCATCGCCCTGCATCCGCAGCGCGGCATTGGCCTGCGCAACATGACGGAACGCATGGAAGCCATTGGCGGCAGCCTGCACATTGCGTCCTCGCCGGCCGGCACCCTGGTGCTGGCCCGGCTCGGCCTTCCTTCCACCCACTAATTTAAGAGAACCATGAGCGACACGATCAGAATTTTGCTGGTGGACGACCACCCCCTGGTGCGTGACGGCCTGCGCGCGCGCCTGGAAGCGGTGGCGCATTTCGACGTGGTGGCCGAGGCGGGCGGCGCCGACGAGGCGCTGGCCCAGGCGCGCCTGCACCAGGTCGACCTGGTGTTAATGGACATCAACATGCGCGGCACGAATGGGATCGAAGCGACGGCCCTGTTCAAGCAGGCGTTTCCGCAGATTGCCGTGCTGATCCTGTCCATGCACGACAAGCTGGAATATGTGTCGCAGGCCTTGCAGGCGGGCGCGCGCGGCTATGTGCTCAAGGATGCGCCAGGGAAAGATATCGTCGTTGCCATCGAGACGGTCATGTCCGGCGGTATCTATTACAGCGCGGCCCTGGCGCGGCAGCTGTCGCGTCCGCAAGTGCACGATTCCTTTCTCACCACGCGCGAGCAGCAGGTGCTGCAGCACATCGCGGCGGGCCAGTCGAACAAGCAGATTGCCCGCGAGCTGGACCTGAGCGTGCGCACGGTGGAAACGCACCGTCTGAACATCAAGCGCAAGCTGGGCATCGAAGGGCAGGCCGAACTGATCAAATATGCGGTCGAGCACGCGCAATTCGACGGCGGCGGCGCCTGAACGCCAGCCGCGCGCAGCACAGTGTTTTTTTTCAAACCCGCATGGCAGGCGGCTCTTCCGGGGGAATGTTTTTTTTGAACATTTATTGCCAATATTAAACTGTTTCGCGGGTGAGATTCGGATAGAATGATTCTTCGCTGTCGAAATGGCATCCCTGTCGGGCCAGGGTTGCCAATGCTGGTCAGTTTATTTACTATGGCGCCCTACCCACACTGAGATACCGATGTCAGCGTCTGAATCAAACCTGTTTCCTTTGGTGGGATTACAAGCAGTTGCCAATGCTCATAACGAGTGGGTTGCTGTCACCTTGCATGTACCGCAGCCATCGACGGCGCCGCTCATGACGGCGCTGGCCGCCGCAGATGCGTACGCTTTCCTGGCACCGCTCGACTGCATCATTCCCCTGGCCGACCCGCATGGCGTGGACGAAGCCATATTGGCGCAACTGGCGCCGCGCCGCACCATTTTCCGTTTGCCGGCGCACTTCGCCGACGACAAGCAGATCCAGAAAAAATGCCAGCAGTGGCGCGACGCCGGCTATCGCATCGTCCTCGACGGGCCTGGCGCCGGTCCCGTGGCGGCGGCGCAGGTCGAGGCGCGCGCGCTCGCCATCGACGCGGCCGGTGAACTGCCGGGCCTGCATCAATTGCTGCCTTTGCCGGGGCCGCACCTGGCCTACAACATCGGCGACGCCCGCCGCCACGCGGCCTTGCAGGAGCTGGGCGTGAGCTGGTTCGCCGGCGACTATGCCTTGCACCATGCGCGCCACCAAAGCGAGCCAGAAGACGCCACCTCGCGCAAGCGCCTGCTGGCGCTGCTGGGCCTGCTGGCCCGCGATGCCGACGCGCACGAGCTGGAAGTGCCGCTCAAGCAAGATCCCTCGCTCAGCTATCATTTGTTAAAACTGGTCAATTCGGCCGCCTTCGGTTTTTCGGCGCCGATCACCAGCTTCAGCCAGGCCATCACCTTGCTGGGCCGTCGCCAACTGCAGCGCTGGCTGCAACTGCTGCTGTATGCGCGCCAGCAAGACGATGGCAAGATCCACGCGCTGCTGCCGCTGGCGGCCGTGCGCGCGGCGCAGATGGAAGCGCTGTGCCAGCTGCGCGGCGGCGACCGCGACGCGCAGGACCTGGCCTTCATGGCGGGCGTGTTTTCCCTGCTGGACATTTTGCTGGGCATGCCCATGCAGGACATCATCGCCACCCTGAACCTGGCGCCCGCCGTCAGCGCCGCCTTGCTGGAGCGCAGCGGCGAGCTGGGCACCCTGCTGGCGCTGGTGGAAAGCAGCGCGCCGCCCCCCGAAGGCTTGCGGCGCGCCGGCATCGATGGAGAAACTTATTGGCGCAGCCTGCTACAGGCTTACCAATGGGCCATCCAGGTTAGCCGGAATCTGTAGCATGACCTTGCTGCCGGTGTCGGATTACCTCAGTGATAGCGCCGCCCTGTGCGACGCCGTCGTGCGCTTGCGCGGCCCCGCCCTGATGGCCGAGCTGGGCCGCATCGCCTGCGCCGTGATGGCCAGCCCGTATTGCCAGTTCCTGCCCGCAACTAGCGCCGATGCGGCCGCGCCGCCCGCGCCGTTTGCGCGCGACACGCCTGCCTTGCTGCAGGAAGTCAGCTTCGACGGCCATTGCTACGGCCACTATGCCGTGGCCGGCCGCAGGCTGTACAACGATGCCGACCGCCGCCACCTGGCCAGCCTGGCCTCCCTGACGGCTGGCGTGCTGCAAGTGCATTCGCTGGCGCAGCGCTCGACCCATGCTTACGCACAAGTCGAAGCCTTGCTGGCGCAGCAGACGCAAATCCTCGACCAGCTGCACGAATCCGTGTTGACGATGGACTTGACGGGCTACATCACCAGCTGGAACAAGGGCGCCGAACGCCTGTTCGGCTACACCTCGGTGGAAGCCGTGGGCCGCAACATCCTGTTCCTGTACGACGATGAAGACACGGGCTTCCACGACGCTTTCCTGGAGCAGGGCGGGCGCCTGATGGAGGTGCGGCGCCGAAAGAAGTCCGGCGAGGTCTTCTGGGCCAGCCTGTCCTTGTCGCCGCTGCAGGACATGGACGGCAAGCCCATCGGACTCATCGCCTACCTGACGGACATCACCGAGCGCAAGCTGGCCGAAGAGCGCCTGCACCACCTGGCCTACTACGATCCGCTGACCAGCCTGCCCAACCGCACCCTGCTGGCCAAGCTGGTGGATCAGGCCCTCTCCGTGGCGCAGCGCAGCAAGATGCTCGGCTGCGTGCTGTTCATCGACCTGAACCGTTTTAAGCTGATCAACGACACCCTGGGCCGGCGCATCGGCGATGAATTGCTGCGGCAAGTTTCCCTGCGTTTCCGCCAGGCCCTGCGCGACCAGGACCTGGTGGCGCGCCTGGGCGGCGACGAATTCGCCGTCGGCCTGTTCGACATCGGCCAGCATTTCGAAGCGAGCATGGTGTCGCAAAAACTGCTGGCCTCGCTGGTGGAGCCGTTCTTGATCGAAGGCCACGACCTGCGCGTGGGCGCCAGCATCGGCATCAGCGTGTATCCGCAGGACGGGCAAGACGCGGAGACCCTGCTGCGCCTGGCCGACATCGCTATGTACCGCGCCAAGCAGGACAGCGGCGGCGAAGCGGAAAGCGTGGCCTTCTACAGCCAGGACATGAACCTGGGCATGCAGGCGCGCATGCGCCTGGAAACCGGCCTGCGCCAAGCGTTGTCCGAACAGCAATTGCTGCTGCATTACCAGCCGAAATACGCCCTGGCCAGCGGCCGCATCATCGGCGCCGAAGCGCTGGTGCGCTGGCACCACCCTCAGCACGGCATGATCCCGCCCGCCGAATTCATCCCCCTGGCCGAATCGACGGGCCTGGTGGTGCAAGTGGGCGAATGGGTGCTGGAAGCGGCCTGTGCCCAGGCGCAAGCGTGGAAACTGGCCGGCTTGCCGCCGATCCGCCTGGCCGTGAACGTCTCCGCCCGCGAATTCACGGCGGCCCTGCCCGCCAGGGTAGCGGCCACCCTGGCCCGCTACGGCCTGGAAGCGGACTGGCTGGAGCTGGAAATCACGGAAAGCACCCTGATGCACAACATCGAAAGGGTGATCGGCATCATGGACCGCATCACGGCGCTGGGCGTGGCCCTGTCGCTGGACGACTTCGGCACCGGCTATTCCAGCCTGTCCTATTTAAAACGCTTCCCCATCGATACCCTGAAGATCGACCGTTCCTTCACCACCGGCATCCCCACCGACGCCAGCGACTGCGCCATTGCCAGCACCATCATCAGCATCGCCCAGCAGCTGCACCATAAAGTGATCGCGGAAGGCGTGGAAACAACGGAACAGCTGGCCTTCCTGAAAAGCTCGGGCTGCGACGAGGTGCAGGGCTATCTGTTTTCGCGGCCCCTGCCGGCAGGGGAGTTCGAAAAGGCGCTGCGGGCGAACTGGGGCATGTGAGGCTTTGGGCTGGGTACTGGCGCAGGCATGGAACCCACGGGCGGAGGGCCGGGGTCTGCCCCCGGAGCTTGCTTTGGGGCTTAAATGTGCGGCACTGACCACGCGCCATTGGTAAGCCACGGACCTTTATGTATAATGCTGCCATCTGGAAGCGTGGCCGAGTGGTTGAAGGCACTAGTCTTGAAAACTAGCGACGGGTTAAACTGTTCGTGAGTTCGAATCTCACCGCTTCCGCCAAGTACATAAAAACTTCGTGAGTATACTCAACCTATATTCCACCGAATTTCATTGAAAATCAACGACTTAGCTTGATTTTCATCCCTCCGAATCACAGATTCGGAACCATCCAAAAACCATCCCACAGAATCACGCGTAGGCTGAAATGTAGGTATCATGCGGTTTTTCTCAAACCCGTACCTACAGGATTTCGCATGGCCATCAATACGCTTACCGACGCAGACTGCCGCCGCGCCACGCCGAATGACGGCAAGCTGCGCAAGCTCTTCGATGGCCACGGCCTGATGCTGGCCGTCCTGCCAAGCGGAAACAAGGTTTGGCGCATGGCCTATCGTAACGACGAGGGCAAGCAGCAAACTGCCGTCATCGGCCCGTATCCCCTGATCGGCCTCAAGGAAGCGCGCGAGCGCCGCGACGTTTTGCGGTTGAAACTGATCGACGGCGACGACCTCAAGCCCAAGCGCAAGACAAGCAGCCCATCCATTGCACTTGATGCCGCCATCGATACCTACTGGGCCGGGCGCACGGACATCAGTGCCGGCTACAAGGCAAATGCATTGCGCGCGCTGGCCATGTACATCTCGCCGACGCTGGGCGCGAAAACCGTGCGTGAAATTACCAAGGAAGACTTGATGGCCGCGCTGCGCCCGATGGATGCCGCCGGCCTGTCCGTGTACGTTCGGCGCGTGCGCATGTGGGTGGGCCAGGTGCTCGACTGGTCCATCCAGCACGGCCACTGCGAGGAGAACCCCGCATCGAACATCAATTCGAAGGTCGCCTTTTCCCGCAAGCCGCGCGAAGGGTTCGCCGCCCTGGCATTGGCCGAGGTGCATCCGTTCATGGAGCGCCTGGCCCTGGAAGATGAAATTCAGTCTGTACTCGCCTGCAAGCTGCTGGCGTTGACGTGGACGCGCACGGACGAGCTGCGGCGCATGACCTGGGCGGAAGTGGAGGGTGATGTCTGGCGGATACCGGGCAAGCGCATGAAGAAGGGCCGCGAGCACCTGGTGCCGCTGTCTTCCCAGGCGCTGGACCTGCTGGCTGAAATGAAGCTGCGTTCGCGGGGCAGCAATTACGTTTTCCCGAACGACCGGGGCGGTAGCCGCCCCATGAGTGAAAACGCGATTCTTTACCTCATTCACCGTATCGGCTTCAAGGGCAAGATGACGGGCCACGGCTGGCGCAAGGTCGGTTCCACCTGGGCCAACGAGCACGAATACAACTCGGACCACGTTGAAGTGCAGCTCGCGCACAAGGACGGCGGCGTGCGCGGGGTCTACAACTCCGCGGAGTACCTGAAGCAGCGCAGGGTGATGCTTCAGGCCTTCGCTGACTGGCTGCTAGAGAAGCCTGATCCCAGCGGATTGGAGCGTTGAGAGGCGCCATCCCAGCGTGCGCTGGGTTATGGCAACGTCCGCCGGCGGCAGCTTGTTCTCCTTCACCCATCTGCGCAGCGTCTCCGAAGTGACGCCCAGCATTTTGTATAAGTCCTGGCGGTAAATAATTCGGTCTTCGTTCATTATTTGATTCCTTTCGTGGGTTGGTTGCATTGATGTTGGTCGAGCTGATTCTTCATGAACTCCATTTTTCTGTGAGCCTCGTCGCGCTGATCCCAGCCTTGTAGGCGCCCCGCTTCACGTTGCTGCGCGCCCCAGGTGGTGAGATGGGAAATGATTGCCTGGCGTGTCTGTTCCACTGCCCTGGTTTCAATCCTGCTGTATGGATCGGCACATGAAGCGCGAAACCAAGTCAGCAGTTCCTGGAACGCTGGCGTGTCAACGCTTTCATCAGCTTTGGACGAGTTGAAGGCGGCTAAGGTTTGCAGGGCTACGAGCTGGTGTTGTTCCTTAAGACCTGCCAGTACTGAAGCGAAATTGCGAAATGCCATGGCGCCATCCAATGGGGCATCGCCGTTGCCGAACTCTCTTGCTAAAAGATACGCACTGTCCATCACGTATTCGTGCCGTGCAGCTAGAAATGCAAGTTCGCCTGCTGCAGCTCGGATTGCCACCATTGCAAACGCTTCTGCCTCGGTGTATTCGCAAACCTCCACGCCAGGCTTGCGGAAATCGCGCAGCCGGCAGAATTCTTTGTATTCCTCCACTTTCGTGCTCATGCAACCCTCCCATTTTGGGACTGCAACATGGTTTCTATTTTGTGCTGTCCTGTCCATGGTGCAGCAAGGTTAATACTAGATTGCATTCTCTTTGCATCTGCCAAGGCCTTTGCAAATAAGTAGCTTGTTGGAGACGCATCTACCATGGCCTGCAAGAATTTAACGCGATCATCAATTGCGAATTTCAGTTCGTAGGCTGCGTTAATGTCTGGGATCGCGATAGCTTCGACTCGCGGCTCATAGGCGGCCTGACTAATGTAGGGAGTAATGGAATGTAATTCGAGCAGATCCAAATCGTGCAAGTCCGGAATGATCGGAACTATTGCGCCGAATGGCACAGCTTTGAATATGCCCGGCTCTTGGTGTTCTAACTCCACCCAGGCGTGAAGCTCACCATTGCTCACGTCGCGGCGTAGGTCGGTGATAGTACCGGTCTGGTGCCCCTCGTCTCCGTCGAAGCTTACTCGGTCACCAATTTCGATACAGTGTTCGTTCCTGCCACAGTTGGAGCTGTCGGTTTCGCCGCACACGCAGCTCAGGTCACATCCGCCACATTCGCTGCATGTACCGCATTCGCTGCATATACCGAGCTTGTGTGTGCGGGGGATATCGAGGAGAGCCAACACCGCATCAATGTCGGCAATCATTTCGATCTGTAGCGCAATCTTTACATCGTCAGATGACCGCAATTCAGATAGAAAAGACCTGCGTTGTTGCAGCGCATATCGGGTCTCGATCACTTGTTTACTGGAAATTGTCAGGGTGCTCAGCATTGCCGTGTTCCTTTCAGTTTGGCGGTAACGCCGCACACGCCGAAGCGGTCGATGGCGGCGTCGATCACGTCGCCGCTGGATGCGGCAACCTCAAAAAATTCAAAGCGTTCGGTTTGCGTGCGAACGGTCACGGAAAAGGTGCTCATGTGCCATTTCCTTCTTGGGGTGGGGTGTCGGGGACGATCAGCCGGGGCCACGGGCAGGCGTTGACGGCCGCCCAGGCGGCAATGACCGCTGTTTTTGCCTCGTCAGGCAGGTTTGGTGCGGGCGCCGCCGGCGGCGTGGCCGGGGCAGGGCGGTCGGGGTGCGTACAGTTATTTACACGAGTCCGAGGAACGGCAACCCCAACAGCCACCCCGCGCCCGCCTGTGGCCTGTACGGGCGTCCAGGTATGGCGCACGGACTTGAAGACCACGCCGACAAGATCGCTGCAGCGCACGCCGTAGGGCGTGGTGCGCAGCGTTTCGCCGTAGCGGCCGATGACAGTTTTTTCGTCCTTGGCCAGCGTGACGACCAGTTCCTTGCGCGGCACCAGGGGGCCGCCCTGGGCGCGCAGATATTCAGCCCAGCAGGCGCGCTTTTCGCCGTCGATTTTTTGCACGGCGTCCCAGGCGCGGCGCATGGCGGCCGGGGCTTCGTTGAGCATGCTTTCTTCGATGCGGCGCAGTTCGCGCCACACGGTGACGGGCGCGCCGCCCCACTGCTGGAATTGGCGGATGCCCCAGCACGCGGCCCAGGACTCGACGCGCGCCGATGGCGTCAGCTCGACATCGCCTTCGGTGTCGGCCGTGACGACATAGCCTTCTTTCGTCTTGTGCTCGGCCACGCCGTCGATGTTCTTGGCCACGTACTTGGCAATGTAGCCTGCGGCGCTGCCCTTGGCCCAGTCGATGCGTTTCACGTCCAGGCGACGCGCGAAGGCGCCGGGTTCGCCACGGTCCACGCGCCAGGCGTAGCGCTTCATGATGCGGATGGCGCGCCCGGCCACGTCCTGCAGGTGGGTAGTCTTGTATTTCGCCGTGGGGCGCACAAACAGCAGCAGATGCCAATGCGGGCAGCCGTCGTGATGTGGTTCGGCGATGCGAAAGCCGTACAGGCCGATGCCCCGGCGCGCCAGGGCGGAGCGGCACAGCGATGTCATCTTGCCCAAGTAAGCATTCGCCTCGCGCGGCGTGGAGCCGTCGAACTTGTCGTTCGGCTTGCCGCTGTGCTGCATGGCGTGGAAGCGCGATGGGCACGTCCAGGTGATGAAAATGCCCTGGTCGCCGCACTCGCGGGCGATCTGTTCAAAGCCGTTGATGCGCAACATCAGCTCGCCGCGCCGGATGGCCTTGTTGGCCGTCGTTTTCTCTGCCAGCTCGGCGATGCTGAATTGCTGGCCGTTCTCGTTCTGCACCAGGGTGGCGGCCAGCGCGGCCGCGTTGCGGCGGTTCTGCGCCAGGCGCGACAGCACGGCATCGTTGCTGGCGTAGGGTTCGCCGCGATAGTTCACGTAACCCAGGCGGATATTGCCGGCCTCAAAGGCGCGCTTGACCCGCTTGCGCAACTGGCGGCGCCACCAACGTGCATCCACCAGGCGGGCGATGGTGTCGGTCATCGTGTCGAACTCAGGCAGCTCGATGCCATACGAAGCGCATTCGTCTTCCATGATCTGCAGGGCGTGCGTGTCGGACACGGCCATCCACAGCATTTTGGTCACGCCGTCCGCCGCGCGCTCGGCGGTGGCCACGATGTCGGCATCGCTTTGCGACAGGTCGACGCCGGCCGGCACGTACTGCTCGGCGAACTCGCGCACAAAGCTGCTGGCGATGGATTCATAGATTCTGTACCAGGACGACCAGGCCATTTTTGCCATGGCGGCCGTGATGACGCGGTTGCGCCATTTGAACGGGATACGGGCCAGCTCGGGCGCGAAGTACGGGGATCGCAAAAACGCCTCGTGGCGTTGGGCTGGCTTGAGAATTTCTTTAGATGGCATTCAACAGTCTTTCGTACACACGGATAGCGGCAGAGGTGGCGGCGCGCAGCTCGATGCGCTCTTCCTCGGTAAATGAGTGGATGGGCGACTCCCAGCGGTCGGCGTCCATGCCGGCGGCGATCAACACGGAACGGCGCGCGCCACGCGGCGACAATCCCCAGGCCTGAGCCATGAAGGGCGCCAGGTTGCGCGGCTTGATGCTGCGCAACTGGGCCTTGGCTTCGGCGATGGCGGCCAGCGCATGCCCGGCGCCCGGCGGCGTCGGCATGTCCTTGTCGCGCGCGGCCAGAATTTCGGCGGCAGGCTGGAAGGACAGGTGATTGTCGATAAGGGACGCCGGCATGATTCAGTCCTTGATGAAGCCAATGGCCCGCAGCACGCCGGGAGCAATGACGATCAGGAACGACAGCAGCCAGATGCCGCAGGTTTTGGCCAGGCGCAGCATTAGCGTGCCCCTTGCCTTGAAAAATATTCAGCCCAATAGGAGAGCGTGCGCGAGGAACCATTGCAGTGGCGGACGCCGTGTTCGCTGGCAAACATGAAGTGCAGTTCGATGGGTAGCTTGCCGACGAGCACACGCTGGTGGCTAGGCGTGAAAAAGCCCGCAACGTTCAGCGCTTGCGCATCGCTGATGATGAAGGTGAGATTGGCGGCGCCGAAGGCATGATAGGTTTTTGCAATCTCGTGGATGGAATAGGACAGCGCGTCGATGCTGGCGCCAGCGCTGGCTTGGAGCAGGAAGCAAGCTGGAGCCACCGGAACAACGCATTGTTGCGGGGCAGGGCGGGCACCGCAGGGTGCGGAAAGAGTGGCGGATTTCTTGGCGGCGTGCAGTGTGGTTTCCATCGGTTTTCCTTATTTCAGGTTGAACGAATCCCGCACGCTCAAAAAGGAGCGCTGCAGGGCACAGCAAAAGAGGGGAGTTACGGCGGCCGGGTTACGGCTGCGCGAGGAGCGGGATAGTCATCAGCAGCCCGCAGTCAGGTCCAGGGCCAGCTGGCTGGTGGCTGCCGTGCGCGCATGCTGGGACATCGGAATGCGGATATCCGGCTTGGGCATGGCGGACAGCGAGAGGGTGCGCAGCACTTCCAGGCCTGCCACGAAAGAGTGCCCACAGTCGGGGTTCTGGCACATGTAGGTGATTTCCTTGAACATGGCGGACATCGTGCGGCTTTTGACGGCGCGGACGGTGTATTCGCAATGCGGGCAGGGCAGGCCGATGACTCTCATTTCAGCTTTCTTTCCACTTGGTACAGGGCGCGACCGCGACCTGTCATGTTTTTTGCCTGCTTGCGTAAGCGCGACTTGACGAGCCATTCAGCCGCCTGATCGATACTTGCCAGCCCCTGGCGTTGGCGCACGATTTCTAGCAGCGCGCGCTCGTCGTCATTGAGATTAATTTGGTGATCTGGCATGTGGGTAGCTTTGCAGTTGCTTAAAAGTTACTATTCAGTGTCTCGGATTAAGCACTGCGAAGCTGTACGCTGTCGATGTTGGCTTCGTCACCTGCAATAACTGCCAAGGCTTCGCGCATGACGATCTGACGCACCAGCACCGCAAGCGCTTCGCCCTGGTAATCTGCGAGCGAGGAAACAAGCTGGTGTTCGTAATCGTCCAGGCGCAACATGACGCGGTGGTTTCGGATACGTTTTGCATCTGGGTACATGGCGTCGTCCTTAGTGGGTGATTTGGGAAGCGATTTCGCGCTTGTAGTCGGCGAGGCCGCGCAAGATCAGGAAGCGCAATAACCAGGCTCGGGACCGTTCTTGCTCGGCGGCAATGGCTTCGACCTCCAGTACTTCATCAGGCGACAAGCGGACGCCCAAAGGCTGCGAAGTGACGCCCTTGGCAGTGCGCCCGATTTTGGATACGTTTTTCATAATGTTATGATGTGTAATCGCTACAGGATGGCGTAACTATAGTGGACGAACGTCCACATGTCAAATAAAAAAGTGGTCATATGTCGTATTTCAAAGATCGTCTTCGCGCCGAACGAAAGCGTTTGGGCTTGAGCCAAGAGAAGTTTGCTGCCCTTGCTGGCGTGACAAAAGACACGCAATTAAATTATGAGAGTGGCTCTAGGAAGCCGGATTCTGACTACCTGATAGCTGTTTGCGGGGCCGGAGTGGATTCCCACTTTTTATTGCATGGCACGCCATCTTCGGACGAGCTACCGGCAGAGGAAAGCGAGTTGCTGCTAGCCTTTCGGAAGTTAGACCTTCGAGGAAAGTTGCGTCTGCTCGGGCTGGTTGAGGGAATGACAGAAGGAACTGCGTCAACTCCAGTTGCAGCGGCAGTTGCGCAGACTCAGCGCAAGCAAAAAATTACAATCAAAGGAGCAGTCGGACACCAGGTTAATGGTGATGTTGCCGGCCCCTTGACGGTCAATGTTGCCAATAAAAAGACCATTAAATGAAGAAAAAAATATTGCTGGTAGTTGCTTTAGGCTTTGGAGTGTCAAGTGTTTTTGCTGGCCCATCAAAATTTAAGGCGGAGGATGTTGTGGAACCCATAGCACCTACTATCGCTTGCATATCTGCTGAAGATTTGATTACAGGGTTTAAATTCGCGAGCGCTGGGGAGCAGACTCGATTGCAGGCACTGTTTGATTCAAAGCGGTGCTTACTAACAGGCCCTGGTGATAGGCTGAAAGTGATCACTGTTGAAAATTCTCCTCTTATCGAGGCGGTTCCTGTTTCGGTTAAAGGTGCGGTTAATGGGATTCATATTGCTGAGCCGAACTATAGAAAAGTAAAAAAATAGGCCAGGAGCATCGTAGGGGCTCGCGAGAAATAGAGTTGGATTGGGAAAATGGCAGAGAAAGTAGAATTTAAACGGGATGTTAGCAATGCCGTGATGGGCGACTTGAATGAGGCGCCGCGCCAAAGCAACGTAGTAAATCTCACGATAGGCTCAAAAACTGAATTTCAGCCGCTGACAAAGTTACAGCGGCAAGACGTAACGGCCAAGGTCAAGGCATTGGTCGCGCTGGAAGGAGGGTCTCCACTGAATGTCTATCGAGTGTTGCTGAATAGTTTCGGCGCTGCCAACATGGATGCATTCCCTGGGGATAAGTACATGGCGGCCATGGAATTGCTCGATGCCCGTATTGTTGCGCAGCAAAGTGCTCCTGTGTCCGCTGTAGCGCTTGTTACTCCTCCGCGCGTGGAGGTGGAACCAGCGATACCGTGCCACGCCTGCACTCGTCACCAAGCCGAAATCAAGCGAATACGGGCAATTGTCGTGGCGCAATCGACCTTGCTGGTGGGAGCGATCCTGTTTTGCGGCTGGCTGTGGTTGCCTTCCGCTGTCGGCACTGCGCCCAAATCGTCCGTAGAGACAAGTTGCCTGGTTGATGGAAAGGGATACTCGATGGGAAGCTCTATCAAGATGCCGAACGGATCAATACGTGAGTGCATGAACAACGGGCCAGAAGGGAGTCCACGCTGGTCCCTTAGCGAAAAAAAATAGGATTTATTGTATTTCTCCGTTTCAGGTGCACGGATAACTGCACCGTCCGCAGCATTTGCAGCGGTGAACTTCTCTATAGTTGAAATGTGTGAGCTGTGTGCTAAGGGCGGTAGCAATGGACTCAGGACTGGCATCCGCCAGAATCTTACGCCAGATTTTTTTGGAATGAACTTGATCTGATATTCCAAGTATCTGGCGGTGGATGTGATTACGAATCTCATTTTCTTCGCGCTCTGTCTCGCCTGTATCTATTGTGTTTTGATTGTTCTCTTTCATACTTCTCTCCGTGTAATTGAATTCATACTGCTTCCGCGATCTGGTTGGACGGTTCCTTACCTGGCACCCAAGGTCGCTCGCTGTTTTCCTGGATGATGTCGCGTACTTCCAGAAGGCGATTCCATGCCTTTTTGACGGCGCTTTCTGCATTTTGTTTGGTCGTATATAGATGCTCCAACGTTTTGAGATTGCCCACTGATCCCGCCATTTCCTGGCCTGTCTGTTTCTTTTTCCTCGCCACGTCCTTCCACTTGGCCACCACGCCCGTGATGCCTTCGTCCGGGTCTTTCTCGTCTTCGCGCTCAGCGTCGACCGCTTCCGTCTTCGTTTCAAACTCCACACGCGTAGTAAAGCCGTTGCCGCCCAGGTTGTGCGTGACTTTGACCGATAGCCAGTCGGTGGCGTCGATCTCGGGTTTGAAGCCTTTCACCGTTACGGGCGATTGCGGGAACACGGCCGGATTGCCCA